>MNCR01000010.1:0-12581 GCA_001914535.1 Candidatus Rokubacteria bacterium 13_2_20CM_69_15_1 | reverse complement strand
TCGCGCGCCGCGGGCGTGTTCGTCTCGGCGAAGACCACGGAGGCGCCCAGTCTCGATCCGACGCTGGAGCAGGCGCTCTCCCGCCAGCGACTGGATCCGCTGTTCTACAACCGCCTCGTCGAGTGGGGGCACGACGGCAAGCTCGAGCCCGGGCTCGCGGAATCGTGGACGACCAGCGCGGAGGGCCGCACGTGGACGTTCAAGCTGCGGCGCGGCGTGAAGTTCCACAACGGGCGCGAGCTCGTCGGGGACGACGTGAAGTTCACGTACGAGCGCATCATCGACCCCAAGACGGGCTCGGGGGGCCGCGGGTACCTGAGCGCGATCGACCAGATCGAGACGCCAGACACGCACACCGTGCGCATCGTCACCAAGCAGGCGAGCGCCTCGCTGCTCGCGGGGATGGCGGGCGGCTGGTCGTCGATCCTGCCGCGCGAGGTCGTCGAGAAGGGCGATCTGCGGCGCACCGCCGTCGGCACCGGCCCGTTCATCCTGCAGGAGTGGGTGCCGCAGAGCCACCTGAAGGCGCGCAGGAACCCGGACTACTGGGACAAGGGCAAGCCGGCCGTCGACGCCATCGAGATCAAAGTGATCCCGGACGAGGCGAACATCATCGCCCAGCTCCGGACCGGCAACATCCACCACGCGCTGCTCGAGGACAACAAGAACTACCTGCTCGTGAAGGACGACAAGCGCCTGAGGGCGCTGCGCTCGCCGCGCCTCGGCTTCGACATGGTGAACATCAACCACAGCCGGAAGCCCTTCGGCGACGTGCGCGTGCGGCAGGCGCTGAGCTTCGCCGTGGATCGGGCGGAGGTGCTGCAGGCCGCGGCGTCGGGGCTCGGCTCGGTCACGGGGCCGCTCACCCCGGCGATGCGGCCGTGGGCGCTGCCGGTCGAGGCCTTCAAGGAGTGGTACACGCCGAATCCCGAGCGGGCGCGCAAGCTGCTGGCCGAGGCGGGCTTCCCGAACGGATTCAAGACGACGCTCAAGGTCATCCCCACGTTCCCGACGATGGTGGCGGGCGCCCAGGTCATCGCGGCGCAGCTCAAGAAGATCGGCGTCGATGTCCAGATCATCCAGGAGGAGTACGGCGTCTGGATCAAGGCCATCATCAAGCCGAACTTCGACTTCGACCTGACCATGAACGTCACCAGCGGCGACGCGGATCCGGACTCGCTCCTGTACCGTCGCTTCCACTCCGCCGAGAAGCAGTGGAACAACGACGGCGACCCGGACGTCGACGTGCTGCTCGACCAGGGGCGTGCCGCGCTCGACCCGAAGAAGCGTAAGGAGCTCTACGACCAGGCGCAGCGGCTCATGGTCGAGCGGGCGACGCAGATCTGGACGTTCGCCCCGGACATGATCGACGTCACGCAGGGCTCCGTGCAGTACCGGCAGCATTTCACCACGGCCTACTACGGCTTCCGGACGGTGCGGCTCGAGCGGTAGGGGACCCCGGCCGAGATAGCGGAGGCACGCCCGTGCGCCGGTACGTTCTCGTGCGGACGCTGTCGATCGTGCCGGCGCTCTTCGGCGTCAGCATCGCCGTCTTCCTGCTGGTGCGCCTGATCCCGGGCACCGTCGTCGACCAGATGGTCGGCACGGAAGGCGCCTACAGCGAGGAGTCGATGCGCGCGCTGCGCGCGTTCTTCGGTCTCGACCAGCCGATCTACGTCCAGTACGTGCGCTGGCTCGGCGCGCTCCTGCAGGGCGATCTCGGCGTGAGCTGGCGCACGGGGCTGCCGGTACTCCAGATGATCCTGAACCGGCTCGTGGTGACCGCCGAGCTGACCTTGGCGGCGATGCTCGTCGCGCTCGCGGTCGGGATCCCGCTCGGGATGCTGTCGGCGCGGCGGGAGAACACGAGCATCGACCACGCGGTGCGCGTGATCAGCCTCGTCAGCCTCTCGATGCCGGTCTTCTGGCAGGCGACGATGCTGATCCTCGCGGTCTCGCTCCTGCTCAACTGGGCGCCGTCGGTCGATTTTGTCAGCCCGTGGACGGACCCGCTGCGGAACCTCGCGATCATCGCGCTCCCGAGCCTCGCGCTCGGCACCGCGGTGGCGGCGGTGTTCATGCGCATGACGCGCTCGTCGCTGCTCGAGACGATGCGTCAGGACTATATCCGCACCGCCCGGGCGAAGGGCCTGCGCGAGCAGGAGGTGCTGTGGGGCCACGCGCTCCGGAACAGCCTGATCCCGCTCGTCACGGTCGCCGGAGTGCAGGTCGGCTACCTCCTCGGCGGCGCGGTCGTCACGGAAGAAGTCTTCACGCTGCCCGGCGTGGGCCGGCTCCTGCTGTGGGGCGTGTTCCAGCGCGACTATCCGCTGGTGCAGGGCACGATCCTGTTCATCAGCTCGCTCTTCCTCGTGTCAAATCTGGTCGTGGACCTGATCTACGCGTATCTGGACCCGCGGATCCACTATGGTTGAGCTGCGCCCGGCGCTCCGCAATCGGCTGGTCGTCTTCGGCGCGGGCATCGTGGCGGTGATCGTCGTGCTGGCGGTGTTTGCCGGCGTGGTGACGCCCTACGACCCGACCGAGATGAAGGTGATCGACGCGCTGAAGGCGCCGTCGGTCGCGCACCCGTTCGGCACCGATCGCTTCGGGCGCGACGTGCTGAGCCGCACGATTCACGGCAGCCGGATCGCCCTCGGCGTGGCGCTGTCGAGCATCACCCTCGCGTTCGTGCTCGGCACCCTGCTCGGCGTGATCGGCGGCTACGCCGGCGGCTGGCCCGATCTCGCCATCGGGCGGACGATGGACGTCCTCTTCAGCTTTCCGACGCTGATCCTCGCGATCGGCATCGCGGCCATGCTGGGGCCCGGCCTCGACAACGCGGCCCTCGCCATCGCGGTCGTCTACGCCCCGCTCTTCAGCCGGGTCGCGCGCGGGCCGGTGATCGCCGAGCGCGCCAAGGATTACGTGTCGGCGGCGCTCGCCCTCGGCGCCGGGCCGCTCCGCATGGCGTTCCGCCACATCCTGCCGAACGTCATGGCCCCGCTCATCGTGCAGGTCTCCATCGGCCTCGCCTACGCGATCCTCACCGAGGCCGCGCTGAGCTACCTCGGGCTCGGCACGCAGCCGCCGGCGCCGTCGTGGGGCACGATGCTGAACGAGGGCCGCACGTATCTCGAGACGGCGCCCTGGATGAGCGTCTTCCCCGGCGTGGCGATCATGCTGGCCGTGCTCGGCTTCAACCTGCTGGGCGACGGCCTGCGCGAGGTGCTCGATCCGCAGCTGCGCGGGCGCTGACCCCGAAGGCGGCGTACAGTGCGCACACGATGACCAGCCCCTTCGTCCCCGGCCCGGCGCTCCGGATCGCCGGCGCGCCCGGCGGTCCGCTGGCCGGCCTCACGTTCGCCGCCAAGGATCTCTTCGACGTCGCCGGGCGTCCGACCGGCGGGGGCAACCCGGACTGGGCGCGGCAGCATCCGGTGCCGACGCGCCACGCCTGGGCGGTGCAGCGCCTGCTCGACGCGGGGGCGACGCTGATCGGCAAGACCGTCACCGACGAGGTCTCGCTCGGTCTCCTCGGCGAGAACGCCTTCGACGGCACGCCGCTCAATCCGAAGGCGCCCGACCGCGTGCCCGGCGGCTCGTCGTCGGGCTCGGCGTCGGCCGTGGCGCAGGGGTTGTGCGACGCGGCGCTCGGCACCGACACGGGCGGATCGGTGCGCGTGCCGGCGAGCTTCTGCGGCCTCTACGGCATCCGGCCGACGCACGGCCGGCTCGACCTCACCGGCATGATGCCGCAGGCGCCGAGCTCCGACACGACGGGATGGTTCGCGCGCGACGCGGCCACGTTCGCCCGCGTGTCGGAGGTCATGCTCGGCGAGCCGGTCGCGGCGAGCTTGCCGACGCGGCTCGTCGTGGCGGCCGACGCGTTCGGCTTCGCGGACGCCGAGACCGCCGCGGCGCTCGTGCCGATGGTGCGCCGGCTCTCCGCGCTGGTGAAGGAGGTCCGCGAAGATCTCCTGGCCCCGCCCGGGCTGTCGGTGTGGGCACGGGCGCAGCGCACGCTCCAGCCCTACGAGGCCTGGCTCACCTTCAAGGACTGGATCGATCGCGACAACCCGCGCTTCGCCTTCAGCGTGGCCCGCAACCTGATCTCCGGCAGCGCGATCCCCGAAAGCGAGCGGCAATGGGCGACGATGATGCGCGCCGAGGCGCGCGCCCGTCTCGCGTGGCTGCTCCCGCCCGGGACCGTCCTCTGCATGCCGACGACGCCGTTCCCGGCGCCCCCGAAGGGGCTGCCCCTGGCGACGCTCGAGCCGCTGCGCGCACGCATCGTGTGTCTGACCTCGCATGGCGGCCTCGGCGGCGTGCCCCAGGTGAGTCTGCCGGGCGCGCACGTCGACGGCCTGCCGGTGGGCCTGTCGATCCTCGGCGCGCGCGGCAGCGACGCGGCGCTCGTGGCCGTGGCGAAGGCGATGGTCACTTGAGGCGCGCGCCGCGCTCCGTGACCACGTCCAAGAACTGCCCGACCTCGGTATTGATCACCTCGACGTCGGCCGGCACGAAGCCGCCCGCGGCGTAGTGGCCGGTGACCGAGTCCGGCCGGATGGCGGTGACCCGCACGTCGCGGATATGGCGCGCCGCCTCTAGGGGCTCAAATTCGGGATTCAACAAATCCTTCGTGCCGACCATGACGAGGGTCTTGGCCTCGATCGCGCGCAGGGCGCGCGCGTAGTCACCGCCGACACCCGGCGTCGTGCCCACATCGTGCGCGTCGTAGGCCCACGACTGGTAGATGTAGTCGTTCGCGTCGAAGGCGCGGATCGTCTGGCCGATCTGTGTCTCGAGCCAGGGCAGGACCTCGCCCGGCTGGGCGAACTGATTCCGGTACCACTCCGGCGTCCGGGCGCTCAGGAAGGCCAGGACCTGCCGCCACAGGCGAATACCCTTCTCCGGCGGGGTCGCGTAGTCCCCGCCGCGCCACGCCGGGTCGAGCATGATCGCCTGTCGCGTCGCGTCCGTGACGACGATGCTCCACGCGGGCGTCCGCGCCAGCGGCACCAGCGCCACGAGGCTGTCCATGAATTTCGGGTGGCTCACGCCCCACTGCAGCGCCTGCATGCCCCCCATGGACGGCCCCACGACCGCGACGACATGGTCGATCTTGAGGTGCTCGGTGAGCAGCCTGTGCTGCGAGCGGACCATGTCGCGGATGGTGTAGCGAGGGAACCGCATCCTGGGCTGCGCGGTGCTGGTGCTCGGCGAGGTGGTCAGCCCGTTTCCGATGGCGTCGGTACAGACCACGAAGTACCGGTCGGTGTCGAGCGCCTTGCCCGACCCGATCATGAAGTCGAGCCGATGGTGGTTTCCCGTGAGGGCGGTGACCATCAGGATGGCGTTGGACCGCTTCGCGTTCAGCGTCCCGTGGGTGACATACGAGATCGCGAAGTCACGGATGACCTCACCGCTCTCGAGCTTGAGATCGCCCATGGCATGACGCTGGTGGGGTGGCTGATCGGCGCGGTGCGCGCCCGCGCCGCCCGCGACGAGGACGCTCAGGACGAAGCCGCTCAGGGTAGGCACGACCAAGCGTCGCATGGCAGGTCCTCCTCATCGAGGGTCGCAGCGTGGCGGCATCGTACCACCAGGGAGCTTCTATCCGGCGGCCGCCAGCCGGACGAACTGCCGCTTCAGCGCGTTGACCAGCGCGAGGTAGCCGCCGGCGTCGTGGTCGCCGCACCGCTGGCCGGCGGTCAGCTGGAAGCCGCGTCGTGCGTACGCATCGCCCGGCCCCGCGCCGCACAGGTGGACGACGGCCGCCAGATCCTGCTTCTGCTGGAGCGTGGCGGTGGCGATCCGCTGGCGCTCCACGGTGTCGGCGACGCTACGATCCAGGAGGGCGGCGGTCAGCTCCACCGCGTGGCTCGGCATGACGCGCGTGTAGAGGCGGTTGAACCAGCACGATCGCACGTCGTACCACGGGCCGTCCTCGACCGCCACGTGGTTGTGGATGCAGTAGCGCCTCGCCTCGCGGAAGGTCGCATTGGTGATCTGGTACATGCCCACCGCGCTCGACGCCGGCTGGTACAGCCCAAAGGGATTCCACGTCAGACGCCACCGCCAATACGTCCGGGCCACCGGGTTGCCACCCCCCTCGACCTGGGCGAGCGCGGCCAGCAGCTCGGGCGCCATGACGGCGGTGGAGTGCTCGCGGAAGAGCGGCCCGAACTCTCGCCAAGTCTCGGGAGGCGCCTTCGTGAGCGCGCTGCTCAGCGGGAAGAAGAGCTCGGTCGGCTTGCGGGTGACCTGGTAGCCCCAGTTCGCCGCCGACCACACCGCCAGGACGACGACCGCACCCACGAGAATTCGGATCGCGGGCGGCGCAGCCAGCATCGCCTGGAGCGCGCGCCGGCCGGACGGAGAGAGCGGCCAGGCGGACGCGATCTGGGGCACGCGCGTCTTTCGAGGCGCGCGCGTTTTTCGAGAAATGGCTCGCGGGGCGCGTGAGCGTGACATGAAGGCCATCTCTCACTATGCACCAGCGAGCACGGGGGCGTTCCGCCAGATCTCGCCGTGTATCCGGCCCTGGGCGTAGAATGGCGGCGATGGCGAGCCCCGGCACACCTTCGTCGAGCAGCACTCCGCCCACCCCCCGGCCGTTCGGGACGCCTGGCCAGTACGACGAGAGCGGCGTGGACCTCTCGCTCATCCGCGCCAACATGCGCGTCACTCCGACGGAGCGGGCACGCCGCGCGGAGCGCGCACGGCGGGCCGCGCTGAGGGTGCAGGCGATTGGACGAGCCGCTCGAGCAAAGCCCGCTTGAGCGCTTCTGCGAAGTGCTCGCCGGGCACGGCGTGGAGTTCATCGTCGTCGGCGGGCAGGCTGAAGCGCTCATGGGTAGCTCTCGCGTCACCTACGACGTGGACGTCTGCTATCGGCGCACGCCCGACAACCTCGAGCGCCTGGCCACGGCCCTGGGGACGCTGAACCTCACGCTGCGTGGCGCGCCCCCCGATCTGAAGTTCCGTCTCGACGCACAGGCCCTCGCGTTGGGCCAGAACTACACGTTCGAGGTCGATGGGGAGTACCCGCTGGATTTCCTCGGCTCCCTGGAGCCGATCGGGACGTACGAGGACCTGTTGCCCCACGCGGAGACCGTGTCCGTCGGCGGCCGTCCGACCCGCGTGATCGGTCTCGACGACCTCATCCGCATCAAGCGGTATCTCGGCCGCCCTAAGGATCGGGAGTCGCTGCTTCAGCTAGAGGCCATCAAGCGGCTACGCGAGCAGGAAGGCTTGCGCTGAGGCCGCCATGTTACGCTCTCGTTGGCTCGACGACGTCGCTGAAGGGGGCTCCCATGACAGGCTTGTCCGTTGGCATGGTGACGGTCGGCATCGCCGTGGTCTTGACTGCCTGGCCGGCCGGGCTCCTAGCCCAACAATCCACCGACCCGGCGATCCAGGTGGGCGCGAGTGATCTCGGCGGCGTGGTCACCAGCGCGAACGGCCCGGAAGCCGGCGTCTGGGTGATCGCTGAGACCACCGACCTTCCCACCAAGTTCACCAAGATCGTGGTCACCGACGATCGCGGGCGCTATGTCATGCCCGAGCTTCCGAAGGCCAGTTACAGCGTATGGGTGCGCGGCTACGGGCTCGTGGATTCGCCCAAGGTTCGGACCGTGCCCGGGAAGACCCTCAACCTCAATGCCGCGACGGCGCCGAGCGCGGCCGCGGCGGCGGAATACTACCCGGCGATCTACTGGTATTCGATGCTCAAGGTGCCGGAGAAGAGCGAGTTCCCCGGCACGGGACCCCAGGGCAACGGTGTCCCGGTCACCCTGAAGAGCCAGGCCCAGTGGCTCGACGTCGTCAAGACCAACGGTTGCTACACGTGTCACCAGCTCGGCAACAAGGCGACGCGGACGATTCCGAAGGAGCTCGGCCATTTCGATTCCTCGGCGCAAGCGTGGGCACGGCGGATCGTGTCCGGGCAGGCCATGACCCAGATGGCCAACAACATCCGCCGGCTCGACCCCCAGCGCGCGTACGCGTTGTTCGCCGAGTGGACCGATCGAATCGCCGCCGGCGAGCTGCCGGCGTCGAGACCGACGCGGCCGCAGGGCGTCGAGCGCAACGTGGTCGTCACGCTGTGGGACTGGGCCGGCCCCAAGGACTACCTGCACGACGAGATCTCGACCGACAAGCGCACGCCCACCGTCAACGCCAACGGCCTGATCTACGGCGCCACCGAGGAGAGCACCGATCTCTTCCCGGTGCTCGACCCGGTGAACCACAAAGCGACTCAGGTGAAGATGCTGGTGCGCGATCCGCACACGCCCTCGTCCAAGCAGAATCCGATGACGCCGTCGCCCTACTGGGGACCCGAGCCGATCTGGGACAGCCAGACCAGCATGCACAACCCGATGTTCGACGAACAAGGCCGGGTCTGGTTCACCTCGCGCGTCGGGGCGCCGGCCAATCCTGAGTTCTGTAAGAGAGGGTCCGACCACCCTTCTGCGAAACTGTTTCCGGTTGAACAGTCGAACCGCCATCTCTCCAGGTACGATCCGAAGACCGGGAAGCTCACGTTGATCAGGACGTGCTTCTCCACCCACCATCTCGTCTTCGCGGAAGATGCCGACAACACGCTGTGGACGAGCGCCGGCGGCCCGCAGAGCGGCGTCATCGGCTGGCTGAATCGGAAGATGTTCGAGGAGACCGGCGACGAGGCGAAATCCCAGGGCTGGACACCGCTCATCCTGGATACCAACGGCAACGGCAAGCGGGACGACTATGTGGAGCCCGACCAGCCCCTCGATCCGACTAAAGACAAGCGGATCACGGCGGCCTTCTACGGCATCGGCGTCAACCCCCTCGACGGAACCGTGTGGGGCACGGTGCTGGGCTTCCCGGGCTATGTCATTCGTCTCAATCCGGGGCCGAATCCGCCGGCCACCGCCCTGACGGAAGTATTCGAGCCGCCATTGCCGGGATACGGGCCGCGCGGCATGGACATCGATCGCAACGGCGTCGCCTGGACGCCGCTGTCGAGTGGACATCTGGCGAGCTTCGACCGACGTAAGTGCAAGGGGCCGCTCAACGGGCCCACGGCGACCGGGCGACACTGCCCGGAGGGGTGGACGCTCCATCCATTTCCGGGGCCGCAGCTCGCGAACGTGACCGACTCCGGGAGCGCCGAGGCGAGTTACTACACCTGGGTGGATCAGTTCGACACGTTCGGGTTGGGCAAGAACGTGCCTATCGCCACCGGCAACGCCAACGAGTCCCTGCTCGCCTTCGTGGACGGCACGTTCGTCAATCTGCGCGTCCCCTATCCGATGGGCTTCTACGCCAAGTGGATGGACGGACGCATCGACGATCCGAACGCGGGCTGGAAGGGCAAGGGCCTGTTCTCGACCTACGCCACGCGAACGCCGTTCCATGTCGAAGGCGGGAAGGGGACGACGAGCAAGGTCGTCAGGTTCCAGCTCCGTCCCGACCCGCTCGCGAGGTAAACGCATGGCCGACCGAAAATACCGGCAGCAAGGGTATCGGGCCCCGGGCGCCGAGTCGCGCCGGCGAGAGCCGCCGGCCGCCGACGCCCCGCGGAGCAGCGGGATGCTCGCCCAGCGCACCGTCTCCCGGTGTGCGGCGTGCGGCGCGGTCCTGCCGGTGGCGACCGCCACGCTCGAGCAGTGCCCGAACTGCCGAGCCGCCATCCGCGCCTGCCGCCAGTGCGCCCACTTCGACGCGGGCCGGCGCTTCGAGTGCGACGAGCCCATCCCCGCGCGGCTGGCGGACAAGAGCGCGCGCAACGACTGCGCCTGGTTCTCGCTCCGCGTGACGGTCGAGCGGAACGCCTCGCCCGACTCGACGCGCCCCGGCGACATCCGCCGCGGCTTCGACAACCTCTTCAACAAGTAGCGGGCCATGCGTCTGGTCGATCTGAGCATGACGGTCGAGGAGTGCGAGTCGGCGCCATTCGCGAAAGACGAATACTACTTCAAGATCAAGCCGATCGTGCGCTGGGAGGAGCGGGGGTTCGTCTCGAACTGCGTCGAGATGACCGTGCACGCCGGCACCCACATCGACTCGCCGCACCACTTCTTCCGTGACAGGCCGGGGATCGAGGCGCTGCCGCTCGAGGCGATGATCGGCGACGCGGTGGTGCTCGACCTGACGTTCAAGGGCACGCCCAAGGCGCGGATCACCCCCGAGGATCTCGAGCGAGCCGAGCAGGCGCTTGCCGAGCAGTCCATCCGAATCGCCCCGGGCGGCATCCTCTTACTGAGAACGGACTGGCCGAAGGGCCATGCCACCACGGATCCGAAGTGGTGGGATGAGTCGCCCTGCCTCACCAAGGCCGCCGCCGAGTGGCTGGTGGCCAAGCGACCGTCGGTGCTCGGCTTCGACTTTGCCCAGGAGGAGAAGGGCGCCGACTACGAAAAGGCCGGAGAGATCCTGACATCGGGCATGCACGTCCACCGGACGATCCTCCCGAAAGTCGTGTTCCAGATCGAGAACCTGACCAACCTGGATCAGATCCCCTCACGGGTGAAGGTCATCGCGCTGCCCGCGAAGTGGAAGACCGAGTCCGCGCCGGCCCGCGTGGTCGCGCTGGTCGAGGAGGAAGGGCCACGACCCGCCGCGAGCTGACCGGCGCGCTCCGCCGGCAGCTCGGCCCGCGGCGGGCGAGGTGGCAGAAGCCCGGCGTCGTCGTGCGGGCGCTCGGGCTGCGTCGCGGGCAGGTGGTGGCCGAGATCGGTGCCGGCCCGGGATACTTCACGCCGCGGTTGGCACGCGCCGTCGGGCCGTCGGGTCACATCTACGCGGTGGACTCGGAGGCTCTGGTGCTCGAGGTGCTGCGCCAGCGTCTGGCGCGCACGCGCCTGCACAACGTCACGCCCGTGCTCGGCCGGGACGACGATGCGCTCTTGCCGGGCGGGCGCTGCGACCTGGCGCTGCTCATCAACGTCTACCACCACATGCGCGCGGGCGCCGCGTTCCTGCGCCGGCTGGTCCCGACGCTCGCCCGCGACGCCCGCGTCGTCAATATCGACTGGGACGAGCAGGCGGAGTGGGGGCCGCCGCCCCGGCGCCGCGTCCCCCGTGCGCGGTTCTTGCGCGACGCCCGGCGCGCCGGCTTGCGCCTGATCGCCGAGCACCGGTTCCTGCCGCACCAGTACTTCTTCGTGCTGCGTCGCACTGGCTGAGGCGGACGCGTTCGGGACTCCCGCCGCCTCATGAAGACGGACGTGCTCCTGATCCCCATGAGCGCCCGCTGGGCCGACATGCGTGCCGCCGCGCTTGCCGCGGAGGACGCCGGCTTCGACGGGCTGTGGACCTGGGATCACCTGCGCGATCCCCACGGTGATCGCGGCCCCGGCGTGCCGGAGGCGTGGACGGTGCTGGCGGCGCTGGCCGAAGTCACTCGACGCGTCTCCATCGGGCCGCTCGTGCTCAACGTGGCCAATCGAGCGCCGGGACTCCTCGCCAACATGGCGGCGACTCTTCAGGCGGTCTCGGGCGGGCGATTGTTGCTCGGGCTCGGCGCCGGCGGAAATCGCCGCACCCCGTACGCCGTCGAGCAGGCGGCCATCGGCCAGACGGTCGAGCGCGACGAGATCCGCGCGCACCGTGTCGTCGAGGCAATCGGTCTCATCCGCCGGCTCTGGTCGGGCGAGTCGGGATTCCTCCGGCCCGAGCCTCCGCCGCCGATCATCGTGGGCGGCTTCGGCCCACGCATGGCCGCGATCGCCGGCCGGCACGCGGACGGATTCAACACGCAGGCACTCCATCCCGAGCTCGGCGAGCTCGTCCGGCGCGCGCGCGACGAACACGCGGCGTCGGGGCGTGACGCGTCCCCCTTCGTCGTGACGGTGTTCGCCGGGCTAGACGAGCGCTGGCTCCGCGCGGACGCGCGGGCGCGGCAGTCGGTCGAGCGCGCCGGCGTCCACCGGCTGATCCTGCTCGTGCCACCGCCGTTCGACGCCGGCGAGATCCAGCGGGCGGGACGGCTCCTCGGCGCGCGGCCGAGGGCCGATTCCGCCTGATCGCGCGTCGGGCTACACCGGCAGCGTGTCGCCGTCCGGCGGCGCCGCGACCTCGAACGCGTTGACGATCCCCGACAGAAGCGCGAAGTAATTCGCGGCCGCCGTCAGTTCGACCAGCCACTGCACGCTCTTGCGCTTCGCGAGTGCATCGAAGACCGCCTGGTCGATGCGGTTTTCGCGCATGAGCTGGCGCGTGTAGGTCACGATCTCCCGCTCGTCCGCGGAAAGCTTGCCCGGGTCGCCCTTCGCCCGGATGAGGTCGATGACCTCCTCGCGCACGCCGTTGCGGCGTGCCGCGCCGACCTGGGCGGCCCACACGTACGCCGCCTCGCGCTCGCGCACGGCGGTCAGGATGGCGACCGAGCGAAGCGTCGGCTCGACGATGCTCTCGTCGCGGAAGAAGGTGACCAAGGGGAGCACCCGCTCTGCCAGCTTCGGGCTGTGGAGCAGCATGCTGAACGGCCCCCGCACGTTACCGAAGACGTTCACGACCGCGTCGACGACGGCGTGGTGCGCGGCGGGCACGTCGGACTTGCCGATGATCGGAGCGACGCGAGGCATGATGGG
>MNCR01000126.1:21196-25186 GCA_001914535.1 Candidatus Rokubacteria bacterium 13_2_20CM_69_15_1 | reverse complement strand
GAGAACTGGCTCGTCTACTTCGGCGTGATCTTCGTCGCCTTCGTCATGTTCTCGCCCAACGGCATCGTGGGCGTGTGGGCGCGCCTGCGCGGCCTGGCCCGGAGTTGGAGAAACCGCCGTTCGAGCGCGGGCTCCGCCCGGAGAACCCATCCTGGGGGGTCGCTCCCTGTCGGGAGCGCTTCCCCCGGCTCGGAGGGGGCCGTAACGTCCGCCCCCTCCGATGGTCAGCCGCGCCCCACGCCCCGCGGGGAGGTGCTGCTCGAGGTGGAGGACCTCGCGCTCCACTTCGGCGCCCTCGCGGCGGTGGACGGCGTGTCGCTCCAGGTCCCCCGCGGTGAGCTCCGCTCGATCATCGGGCCGAACGGCGCCGGGAAGACGACGCTCTTCAACGTCCTCACCGGCCTCCTCCCCGCCGACCGGGGCCAGGCGCGGTTCCGCGCCACCACGATCACGAGGCTCCTCCCGCACCGGATCGTGGCGTCGGGCGTCTCGCGCTCGTTCCAGATCATCAGCATCTTTCACGCGCTCACCGTCTTCGAGAACGTGCGGATCGCGGCGCAGGCCAAGCACCACGCTCGCTTCGCGATGCTCGCGGACGCCGGGAGCTTCACGGATCTGAACGACGAGGCGATGCGGCTTCTGAATGCCGTGGGGCTCGTCGACCGCGCCGCCGAGATCGCCGACACCCTCTCGCACGGCGACCAGCGGTTGCTCGAGATCGCCATCGCGCTGGCGACGCGCCCCGAGCTGCTGCTGCTCGACGAGCCCCTCGCCGGCCTCGCGGCCCACGAGCGGCTGCGCGTCGCGGACCTCATCCGCACGCTGCGCCGCTCCGTCACGATCGTGCTGATCGAGCACGACATCGACCAGGTCCTCGCCCTCTCCGACCGCATCACGGTCCTGCACCAGGGCCGCGTGATCGCCGAGGGCGCGCCGGCGGCGATCCAGCAGAACCCCGAGGTGCAGACGGCCTATCTCGGCCACCCGAGCCTCGCGCGGGAGGGGACGGCGCCGGGAGCGACCCGCTCGGGAGCGCCGCTCCTGCGCGTCGCGTCGGTGAACACCTTCTACGGCAAGAGCCACGTGCTGCACGGCGTCTCGCTCGACGTGTTCGCCGGCGAGTTCGTCTCGCTCCTCGGGCGGAATGGCGCGGGCAAGACGACCACGCTCGCGACGATCACCGGTGTCGTCCCGCCGCGCGACGGGCGGATCGCCTACGGGGCGACGGACCTGGCGGGGCGTCAGCCCGAGGAGATCGCGCGGCTCGGCATCGGCCTCGTCCCGCAGGGGCGGCGCATCTTCCCGAACCTCACCGTCCTGGAGAACCTCGCCATCGCGCGCCGGGGCAACGGGGCCTGGACCGTGGAGCGCGTCTTCGCGACCTTTCCCAGGCTCGACGCGCTCAAAGACGCCCGTGGCGCGACGCTCTCGGGCGGCGAGCTGCAACTGCTGGCGATCGCCCGCGCGCTGATGGGCAACGTGGACCTCCTCCTGCTCGACGAGCCGTTCGAGGGCCTGGCGCCGACGATCGTGGACGTGGTGTGGAACGTGCTACGCGGCCTCCGGTCGACGACGACCATCCTGCTGGTCGAGCAGAATGCGGATCTGGCGTTGGCGCTCTCGGACCGGGCGTACGTGATGCGGAATGGCGCCATCGTCTGGGAGGGCGGCGCGCGCCGGCTCCACGCCGATACGGAGCTCCGCCTCAAGCTCCTCGGGGTGTAAGATCGTGGCGCTCGACTCGCAGGCCCGACTTGGAGGAAACGCGATGCGACCCGTGCTCGTGGTGGCGGCGGCCCTCATGCTCGCCGGCTGCGCCCTGGACCTGAGCGGCTCGGCTTGGAAGAAGCCGGGCGCGATGTTCCAGCAGGTCACGGCGGACGAGCTGGAGTGCGCCCGCCGGACGTACGAGGTCGGGACCGGGCCGGACCTCGTGCTGGGCGGGCTGCTCGACGTCCTGCGGCTCGCTCTCAAGGAGTCGCGGCTAGCGCACACGTTCGACCGCTGTATGACCGGCGCGGGCTACGCGCGCGCCGAGTAGCGTCCCGCGCCGTTCCCCTCGGTGTAGAATCTCCCGGATGCGAGCCGCATTCTACCAGGGCGCGCGGACCTTCACGACCGGGACGGCGGCGACGCCCGCGCCCGGACCCGGCGAGGCCCTGCTACGCGTCAAGCGCGTCGGCATCTGCGGCACCGATCTCCACATCTTCCAGGGCCACCTCGACCACCGCGTGCCGAAGGGTGGCATCATCGGCCACGAGACCTTCGGCGAGGTCGCCGAGGCGCCGGGAGGCAGCGGCTTCAAGGCCGGCGACCGCGTCGTCGTCGAGCCGCTCGCGGTCTGCGGAGCCTGCCGGGCCTGCCGGATGGGCGCGGCGTACCTCTGCTACGGCCTCAAGGTGCTCGGCGTCGACCTGCCCGGTGGCATGCGGGAGTACATGGCGGTGGACGCGGCGCGCCTGCTCCGAGTGCCCGACGCGCTCGGCGACGACCAGGCCGCGCTCATGGAGCCGCTCGCCGTCGCCACCCACGACGTCCGACGCGCGGCGGTGAAGCGCGACGACAGCGTCCTCGTCTTCGGCGGCGGGCCGATCGGCACGCTCATCGCGCTCGTCTGCCGCCACCGCGGCGCGCACGTGGTCGTTGCGGAGGTGAACCGCCACCGCCTGGAGATGCTGAAGGGGCTCGGGCTCGAGACCGTCGGCCCCGACCGCGACCCCGTCAAGTTCGCCAACGAGTGGACCGGCGGCGTCGGGGTCGACGTCGCCTTCGAGGTCTCGGGCCACCCCGCCGCCGTGCGCGCCGCGACGGACGTCGTGCGCGTCTGGGGCACCGTGTCGATCGTCGCCATCCACGCGGAGCCAGTGCCCGTGAACCTCTACGCGATGTTCGCGCGCGAGCTTCACATGCACGGCGCGCGCCTCTACGCGCGGGAGGACTGGGAGGAGGCGATCCGCCTCGCGTCCGGGGGCGCCGTCCCGGTCGGGCCCCTCGTCAGCCGGAGGATCCCGCTCGAGGCGCTGCAGCAGGGCATGGAGGAGGCGCTGGGCGGCGGGCCGGTCATGAAGGTCCTCGTGGACCTCACGACATAGACTCGCTCGCCTGGGCTGGCGGCGCCCTCATCGTCCTGGGCGCGAGCTTCGTGATGGGGCTCGCGGGCTTCGGCATCGGCCTCGTCTCGCTCGCCTTCCTGCCGTATCTCATGTCGCCCAGCGAGGCGATCGTGCTCACGACGCTCTACGCGGCGGCCTTCGCCCTGGCGATCTTCGTCCCCGTGCGCCGCGACTTCACGCCGGCGCGCGTCGCCGACCTGATCGTCGGCACGGTGGTCGGCACGCCGCTCGGCGTCTGGGCCCTCGCGACCTTCCCGGCGGGCGTGCTGAACCGGCTGATCGGCGTCATGCTGCTCGTCGCCGTCGGACTCGAGTGGCGACGCCTCTATCCCGAGAAGCTCGAGGGCAGGCGCTGGGGGCTCGGCGCGGGCGTGCTGGCCGGGGTGATCGGCGGTGCCGTCGGAACGCCCGGGCCGCCCGTCGTCCTCTATGCGACGACCCAGGGGTGGGGGCCTCGGACGATCAAGGCCAACCTCCAGGCCTTCTTCGTCGTGAACCAGGCGGTGATCCTCGCGGGCTACGGGTGGGCCGGACTCCTCACGGACGAGGTGTGGCGGCTCGCCGCCGTGTTCGCCGTGCCGGCCATCGCCGGCGTCGCCCTCGGCGTGGGCCTCTTCAACCGGGTCGATCCGGTCCGCTTCCGGCGGATCGTGTTCGCGCTGCTCTTCGTCTCGGGGCTCGCGCTGCTCGCGCGCGGCTGAGCGCCCCTCCTCGTCCGGCGAAGTCTCTAGTCGACGAGCGCCTGGTAGACGAGCTGCCGGAAGAGCTTTCGATACTGGACACGGATCGGCCCCGGCTGCTGGGTCATCAGGATTCCGAACAGTTCTTCCTTCGGATCGATCCAGAAGTAGGTGCCGGCGAAGCCGCCCCATGTGTA
>MNCR01000126.1:0-21191 GCA_001914535.1 Candidatus Rokubacteria bacterium 13_2_20CM_69_15_1 | reverse complement strand
CGGCCGAGCCGTGGACTCCAGCGACGCCGGCCCCGAGTCGTACCGCGAAGCCCAGACCGAAGGTGTAGCCAGGCGTTCCCAGGAGGCCCTGCGTCGGCGCCGGCCCGGCCTCAGCAATCGGACCGAGATGGTCGGACGCCATGAGGCTCACCGTGGCGCGGCTGAGGATCCGAGCGCCGTCGAGGCGCCCGCCGTTCAGCAACGCCTGGCAGAACCGCGCATAGTCCATGGCGGTCGAGACGCCGCCGCCCCCGGCCGAGTCATTCTTGGGAGGCGCCGTGACATCGATCAGCTCGATCGGTTTGCCGGTCGTCGGGTCCGTTCGGAACGGCTCGGCGATCCGTCCGGCCTTCTCCCTCGGAACCCAGAAGCCGGAGTCGACCATCTTCAGCGGCGCGAAGATGCGCTCCTGCAAGAACTGTCCGAGCGTCGCGCCCGAGACGGCCTCGACGACGCGACCGAGCACGTCGGTCGAGAGGCCATACTCCCACCGGGTGCCCGGCTGGTAGATCAGCGGCACCCTGGCGAGCCGTTCGACCTGCTCGGCGGCGGTGATGCCCTTCCAATCGACGCCGTTCTTGGCGTAGGCCTCCTTGACCCGGGTGTGGCTCGTGGTCTCGCCGTAGGTGAACCCGGACGTATGCCGGAGGAGATCCTGGACCGTGATCTCGCGCTCCGCAGGCACTGTCGAGTAGGCGGCCTTGCCCGTGCCCGGCTCGAACCGTTGGACGCTCACCTCAAATGCCTTGAGCGGCGGAAGGAACTTCGAGACCGGGTCGGTGAGGACGACCTTTCCCTCCTCGACCAGCATCATCGCGGCGACCGAAGCGATGGGCTTGGTCATCGAATAGATCCGAAAGATCGCGTCCTTCGGCATCGGCGCGCCGGTCTCCTTGTCCCGGAAGCCGACGCTCTCGAAGTATGCGATCCGCCCCTTCCGGGCGACCAGCGCCACCGCGCCGGGGATCTGACCGTTCCCGACGTCGGTCTTCAGCAACTGGCCGATCCTGTCAAGGCGCGGGGACGACAGGCCGACCTGCTCGGGCTGGGCCGATGAGAGCGGCTGGGCCCAGGCGCTGGTGATGATCAGGGCAACGACGACGAACACGGCGACGCTGGAGAGCCGCTTCATGGCACGCCTCCTCGAGTCCGTTGAGCCGGTGGGGCGAGGCTATGCGTGCCGCGACGCGATGTCAATGCCGCCCACCGGGCGGCACGGTCGTTAGCGGCGCTGCGCCGCCTGCCTGCCAGAGCGCGACGTTGTTCTCGATCTGCCGCGCGTGGCCTTCCAGATGGTCCGCGTAGATCCTCAACCAGTCCTCGGCGCGGTAGCGTCCAGACTCCGTGTGGCGGCCCTCGCGCGCCCATGCCTCGTCGGGGAGCCCGCGGATGAGCGCCAGCGTGTTGGCGCGCACGGCCTCGACGACCGCGAGCGCGGGCTCGAGCGGCCGGCTGTGGTAGTCGAAGGTCCGCGCCCAGTGGTCCTGGTCGTAGCCCTGGATGAGGGGATCCTTCTCGGCGAGCAGCAAGCGGATGCGCGCATAGGCGTTTGTCTCGGAGTCGGCGCAATGGCAGACGATCTCGTGCGCCGACCACTCGGCAGGCGCCGGCCGCCACGTCATCGCGTCCTTCGGGACCCTCGCGAGCGCCGCCTTGAGGCGAAGCGGACCGGCCCCGTACTGGGCGATGAGCCTCTCGCGCTCGGCGTGAGAGAGCGCCACGCGTCAGGGCCCCACGAGCTTCCGGCGCAGGACCTTCGCGAGCGAGTCGGGGGCGAAGCCGAGCTGGAGGAGCGCCTGCCCCTCGTCGAAGTACTCGCGGTACGCGGCGATCTTGCCGCCGGAGAGCTCGAAGAGGCTCATCCCGCGGAACCGGACCTTCCGCCCGGCGCTCCGCGGCACGGCGGCGCCCACGACGTAGCCGAACGTCCACTCGGCGGCGGCCCGCTCGGGGGTCTCCACCACGGCATCCATCGTCCACGCATAGTCGCGGCCCTCGTGGAACATGCGCTCGAACATTCGACGGAGCGCCGCGTGGCCGATGTGCTCGCCGAAGAAGGTGTCGTGATAGCTCCCCGTCGGGGTGAAGCAGGCGACGAGCGCGTCCAGATCCTGGCGGTTGAACGCCCGCTCGAAGTCCCGCACGATGCTCACGCGCTTACTCTACCAGGAGAGATGCTCACGCGCCCTCTCGACATGCGGGGGCGTTCCCTTTATCCTGACTGCCAGCCTCTATCCTGACTGCCATTCTCGCACCGGAAAGGAACGAGCCATGAGTATCAAGCGTCACGGAGTCGGGCCCCGACTCTCCCAGGCCGCCGTCCACGGCGACACGGTGTACCTCGCCGGCATGGTGGCGGGCGACCCGTCGGCGGACACGAAGGGCCAGACCGAGCAGATCTTGAAGAAGATCGACGAGACCCTGGCGGCGGTCGGCAGCCACAAGTCGAAGCTCCTCTCCGCCACGGTCTACCTGGCCAACATGGCGACCTACAACGAGATGAACGCCGCCTGGGACGCCTGGGTGGACAAGGCCAACACGCCGGCGCGCGCCACGGTGGAGGCGCGCCTGGCGTCGCCGAAGTACCTGGTCGAGATCATGTCCGTCGCCGCCCTCTAGGCGCCACCGTTCACAAGGAGACCGCCATGCGTGAAGCCGTCATCGTCGCCAGCTCCCGCACGCCGCTCGCCAAGTCGTTCCGCGGCTCGTTCAATCTGACGCGGCCCGACGACCTGGCCGCCCACTGCATCCGGGACGTCCTCGGCAAGGTCCCGCAGCTCGACCCGACGGAGGTCGAGGACGTCATCCTCGGCTGCGGGCAGCCACACGGCGCGCAGGGCCACAACATCGCGCGTGTCGCGGCCGTTCGCGCGGGGCTCCCCGTGACGGTCGGCGGTCTCACGGTGAACCGCTTCTGCTCGTCCGGACTCCAGGCGATCGCGATTGCGGCGAATTACATCGTCAACAACGGCGCCGACGTCGCGATCGGCGGCGGCGTCGAGTCGATCACGATGATGGAGCGGGACACGAGCCCGAACCCCTGGGTCAAGGAGCACCACCCCGGGATCTACATGGTGATGGGCGACACGGCCGAGGTCGTGGCCAAGCGCTACAAGATCAGTCGCGAGGCCCAGGACCGCTACGCGCTCCAGTCCCAGCAGCGAACGGCGCGCGCCCAGCAGGAGGGGCTCTTCAAGGAGGAGCTCGCGCCGATGCACGTCACGCGCGGGATCCTCGACAAGAAGACGGGCGAGGTCGTCGGCAACGAGGCATATTACGTCGAGAAGGACGAGTGCAACCGTCCAGATACCACCCTCGAAGGTCTCTTGGGGCTTCCGCCGCATTTCGACAAGACGAGCGGGCAAGGGACTGTCACAGCGGGTAATTCGTCGCAGCTCTCCGACGGCGCGTCGGCGACGCTCGTCATGTCCATGGACCGCGCCCGGCAGCTCGGAATCCGTCCGAAGCTCGTCTTCCGCGGCTTCGCGGTCGCCGGTTGCGAGCCGGACGAGATGGGGATCGGCCCGGTCTTCGCCGTGCCGAAGCTCCTCGGGCGCTGCGGCGTCCGGATCGGCGACATCGGCGTGTGGGAGCTGAACGAGGCCTTCGCCTCGCAGGTGGTCTATTGTCGCGACCGGCTCGGCCTCGACCCGGAGAAGCTCAACCGGAACGGTGGCTCGATCTCGATCGGCCACCCGTTCGGCATGACGGGCTCGCGTATGGTGGGCACGATCGCCAACGAGATGTTGCGCGCGAAGGCGCGCTACGGCGTGGTGACCATGTGCATCGGCGGGGGTCAGGGCGCCGCCGGGCTCTTCGAGGCCTGCCGCTAGGCTCCGGCCGCGGGACGGAACCGCGACACGGGCTCAGCCGGCGCACCCGGCGACGAGCGCCCACGCGGACTCCGCGAGCGGACGGGCCCGCGCGCCGCGCTCGCGCGCGTTGGGGTCGTTGGCGGTGCCCGCGAGGGCTCGCCCCATGATCCCCTGCGCGATCGCGGCCAGGCGGAACATCGCGAACGCCAGGCAGAAGTCCCAGTCGGGAATCCCGGCGCGCCGCGTCCGGCGGCAGTAGGCCGCGACGTAGTCCTCCTCGGTCGGGATCCCGAGCTCGGCCAGGTTCTTGTCCGCGAGCCCTTCCCACTCGCGCGTGAAGCGGTAGGGCAGGCAGTTGTACGCGAGGTCGGCGAGCGGGTGGCCGAGCGTCGAGAGCTCCCAGTCGAGGACCGCGGCCACGCGCGGTTCCGTGGGGTGGATGATCGTGTTGCCGAGCCGGAAGTCGCCGTGCACCAGCGTGGTCTCGTCGCCCGGGGGCAGGTGCTCCGGGAGCCAGGCGATGAGCCGCTCCATCGCCTCGATCTTCTCCGTCTCGGAGGCGCGATACTGCTGGGTCCAGCGGTGGATCTGGCGCGCGAAGTAGTTGCCGGGCTTCCCGAAGTCACCGAGGCCGAGCGCTTGCCAGTCCACCGTGTGGAGCCGCGCCTGGACCTCGCCGAGCGAGTCGTAGACGGCCGCGCGCTCGCGCGGGGTCAGGCCGGGGATCGCCGGGTCGGTGATGACGCGCCCGTGCACGCAGTCCATGATGTAGAACACGGTGCCGATGACCCCGGCGTCCTCGCAGAGCGCGTACGTCCGCGGCACGGGGAAGCCGATCCCGCCGAGCGCCGTGATGACCCGGTACTCGCGATCCACCGCGTGCGCCGACGGCAGGAGCTTGCCGGGCGGCTTCCGCCTGAGCACGTACTCGCGGCCGCCCGCCGTGAGGTAGTAGGTCGGGTTCGACTGGCCGCCCCGGAACTGCTTCACACCGAGCGGGCCCGCGAAGCCCGCGACGTGCTCGCGCATGTAGCGCTCGAGCGCGGCCGGGTCGAAGCGGTGCTGCTCGCGGACTTCCGCGGTGGTCGAGATCATCGGGATCGTCCTCCGCGCGCGCCAGTATAATCCGACTCGCGGAGGACGGCACATGACATCGACGGGCCCCGCGGGGCCGTGGACGCACGCGTTCGCCGAGGTGGACGGCGTGCGGCTGCACTACGTGCGTCAGGGCGCGGGCACGCCCGTGCTCCTCCTGCACGGCTGGCCGGGCTTCTGGTACGAGTGGGCGCCGGTGATCCCGCCGCTCGCCACACACCACGACGTGATCGTGCCCGACCTTCGCGGCTTCGCCTACTCCGACAAGCCCGACGTCCCGCCCGAGTCGGGTTACGCGCGCGACGTCGTCGCGCGTGAGATCGCGGGCCTCGCGCGGACGCTCGGGCTCACGCGGATCGCCGTCGTCGCGCACGACATCGGCGCGACCGTCGCGCAGCCGCTCGCGCGTCTCTTCCCCGAGCTCGTGGCGCGGCTCGTGCTGTTCGACCCACCCTACCCGGGCATCGGGCGCCGGTGGCGCGAGCCCGGCCACACGCGGGAGATCTGGTACCAGATCTTTCACACGCTGCCGTGGGCGCACGAGATGGTCGGAGCGAGCCGCGAGGCGACCCGGATCTACCTGCGCCACTTCCTCACCCACTGGTCGGGCAAGAAAGACTGGGTCATGGAGCGGGAGCTCGACCACTGGGTCGACGCCTATTCGCAGCCGGGCGCGCTCCGCGGCGGCTTCGCGTACTACAAGGCGTTCGAGCGCGGGCGGACGACCCAGGGCGACGCCCCCGCCGGGACGCTGCGCGTCGAGGTCCCGACGCTCGTGCTCTGGGGAGACGCCGACGCGATCCTGCCGGTCGCGTGGGCCGACCGGCTCCCCGAGTACTTCGCGACGCTCACGCTCAAGCGGATCGCCGGCGTCGGCCACTTCATGATGCGCGAGGCGCCCGACCTCGTCGTGGACGAAGTCGGCGCCTTCCTCCGAGGCGGGCCGTGATCCGCGAGGTTCCGGGCCGAAAGCCGCGCGTCCATCCCGACGCGTACGTCGATCCCCAGGCCGCCGTCATCGGCGACGTGACGATCGAGGCGGGCGCTTCCGTCTGGCCCTTCACCGTGCTGCGCGGCGACCAGGACAACTACGTGAAGCTCGGGAAGAACTCCAACGTCCAGGACAACTCCGTCCTCCACGTCACGCCCCAGCACCCGTGCGTGGTCGGCGACAACGTGACGATCGGCCACCGCGCGGTCGTCCACGCGTGCACGGTGATGAGCAACTCGCGCATCGGCATCGGCGCCGTCGTGCTCAACGGCGCGGTCGTCGAGGAAGGCGCCCAGGTCGGCGCGGGCGCCCTCGTGCCACCGGGCAAGATCGTCCCCGCCGGGTGGCTCGTGATGGGGGTGCCGGCGAAGCCCGTCCGGCAGATGACGCCCGACGAGCTCGAAGATATCCTCCGAAACGCGCGCGAGTACGTCGAGCTCTGGCGGCGCGACTACGGAAGCAGGCGCTGACCGACACCCGAGGCGGCGTGAGCCTCAGTGGCCGTTGCCCCGGACGGCCTCGCCCAGCGCCGCCGCAAGATTGTGGCGCGCACCCTCGAGACGGGGGTGCACCGCCAACGCGCGACGGAACATCGCGGCCGCCTCGCGAGAGCGACCGAGCGCCAGGTAGCAGAGCCCCTGGCCGGAGAGCGCGCCGAAGTGGCTCGGCTTCCGCTCGAGCGTCGCCTCGCAGTCGGCGATCGACCCGTCGTAGTTCCGGGCGAGGTAACGGGCGGTGGCGCGCTTGTTCCAGCCCTCGGCGAACTGCGGCGCACGCTCGATGACCCGGGCGAAGATCTTCTCGGCGCCGGTGAGGTCCCCGCGCTCGAGCGCGGCGACGCCCTCGCGCAGGAGCGCGTCCGCCTCGCCGTCGCCGGACCGGTGCCACATCTCCCAGAGCAGGGCTTCGGCCCGGGCCGCGGCTTCGGGAGCGCCGCCGCGCAGGACTCTGAGGGCTTCGACTTCGGTCATCGCCCGCTGTCGACGCCGGGGGGCTTACGCGCGCGGCAGGCGTGGCGGCTCGGCGCAGACGCGCTCGATCTCGTCCACGGTCTTCGGCGTGCCGACGGTGAGCACCTCGCAGCCGTCGGCGGTGACGAGCACGTCGTCCTCGATGCGGACGCCGATTCCCAAAAACTCCTTTGGGATCGGGTGCACGATCTTCGGCGCCTTGGCCTTTTCCTCCTCCTCGAGCTTCTTCGCCGCCGCCAGGCCGAGGCGGAAGCGGCGCTCCCACATCTCATCCTCGCTGTACTCGCGGAGGAAGAAGGTCGCCGCCTCCCGCCCGGGGTCGACGTAGAGGCCGGGCTCGACCGTGAACACCATGCCCGGCTCGAGCACGCGGGAGGCTCGGTCGATCCGATAGTCACCCACGTCGTGGACGTCCATGCCGAGCCAGTGGCCGGTCCCGTGCATGTAGAACTCGCGATAGTGGTGCATCGCGAGCGAGTCCTCGACCCCGCGCGGCAGAAGCCCGAGCGCCACGAGGCCCTCGGTCAGGACACGGCGCGCCGCCTCGTGGACCGCCTCGTAGCGGGCGCCGGGCCGCGCCGCCGCGAGGCCCGCGAGCTGGGCGCGCAGCACGAGCTGGTAGATCGCGCGCTGGGGGGCGGTGAAGCGTCCGTTGACCGGAAAGGTGCGCGTGATGTCCGCCGCGTGGTAGCCCCACTCGCACCCCGCGTCGATCAGGAGCAGCTCGCCGTCCTCCATCCGCCGCGTGTTCTCCACGTAGTGGAGGACGCACGCGTTGGGTCCGGAGGCGACGATCGAGGGGTACGCGTTGCGCGGCGAGCCGTGGGTGCGGAAGACGAACTCGAGCGCCGCCTGCACCTGGTACTCGTAGAGCCCCGGCCGCGCGTAGCGCATCGCCTCGGCGTGGGCGTCGCGGCTGATCTCGCAGGCGCGTCGCTGACGCGCGAGCTCGGCGGGCGAGCGCCGGAGGCGCATCTCGTGCAGAATCGGCCCGGGATCTTCCAGCCGCACCGGCGCCGGAAAGCCCCGCGCGCGGGCCCCGCGCAGCTCGGTGACCAGGCGCGTGACACGTCCGTCGAACGCGCCCTGGCCGAGACGGTAGTAGACCACGGGCCGGTCGACCAGAAACTCGCGGAGCTTGTCGTCGAGGCGGTCGATCGGGTAGGCAGCGTCGGCGCCGTACGTGGCCACGGCCCCCTCGACGCCGGCGCGGTGGCCGGTCCAGATCTCCGTCTCCCGATCACGGGGCCGGACGAAGAGGACGTACCGCTCCTTGGCGTGCGCCGGGTTGACGACGGCCACGGCGTCCGGCTCGTCGAACCCGGTTAGAAAGAAGAAATCGGAGCCCTGGCGGAACTCGTAGTTGACGTCGCCGTTGCGGCGCACCTCCTGCGCCCCCGGGACGATCGCCAATCCGTCGCCGAGCGCCGCCGCGAAGCGGAGCCGCCGGTCTGCGAAGGGTCCGAGCTCGCCGGGTGTGGCCATGCGTCCTGAATAGCATACAATGGCGGGAGCGCCGCGATGCGCGCGCCGCGAGGGGGCTGCCATGCACGTCGGACTGGCCACCGTCTTCCAGAATCCCCAGAAGCACCGCTCCGACTACGACGTCTACCGCAACGAGCTCCGCCTGGCCGACCAGGCCGAGCCGCTCGGCTTCGAGTCGATCTGGGGCGTCGAGCACCACTTCACCGACTACACGATGTGCCCCGACGTCCTGCAGTTCCTGACCTACATGGCCGGCCGGACCACGCGCGCCAGACTCGGCTCGATGGTCGTGGTGCTGCCCTGGCACGATCCGCTGCGCGTCGCCGAGGAAGTCGCGATGCTCGACAACATCTCCGACGGGCGCCTGATCCTGGGCCTGGGTCGCGGCGCCGGCCGGGTCGAGTTCGACGGCTTCCGGCTCTCGATGGACGAATCCCGTGAGCGCTTCGTCGAGTCGGCAGAGATGCTGCTGCGCGGCCTGGAGGCGGGCCACTGCGAGTACGCGGGCAAGTTCGTCCAGCAGCCGCGTGCCGCGATCCGCCCGGCGCCGTTCAAGAGCTTCCGCGGCCGCACCTACGCCGCGGCGGTCTCACCCGAGTCGATGCCGATCATGGCGAAGCTCGGCGTGGGCATCCTGGTCATCCCGCAGAAGCCCTGGCCCGAGGTCGCCAAGGAGCTCGACACCTACCGCGCGACCTACCGCGAGATCAACCGCACCGAGGCGCCGCCGCCCGTGTGCGCCGGCTGGACCTTCTGCGACGAGAATGCCGAGCGCGCGCACGAGATGGCGCTCCGTTACATCGGCGGCTACTACCAGACCGTGCTCGACCACTACCAGTTCCAGGGCGACCATCTCGCCAAGACCAAGGGCTACGAGTATTACGGCAAGATGTCCGAGAAGATCGCGCAGTACGGCACCGACAAGGTGATCGAGTACTTCATGAACCTCCAGGTCTGGGGCACGCCCGAGCAGTGCTACGCGAAGATCCTCGACGTCCGGCGCCGCGTCGCCAACGACAGTTTCGTCGGCGTCTTCAGCTACGCCGGCATGGACTACGGGGAGGCGGAGCGCAACATGCGCCTGTTCGCCGCCCGCGTGATGCCCGAGCTCCAGAAGCTCCCGCCCGCGGCCGCGTCGGCGCCGGCCGCCGCCGCGTCGCACGCCGGCACCGAGCTCCGCGTCGGGCTCCTCGGCTCCTGACGCGTCGGCCGTTCCCGTGACGCCCACCACGGTCTACCTGCCTTTCAACCGCGACTGCCTGCGCGGCGAGTTCGTGCCCGCCAAGCACGGCGGTCCGCCGCCGGATCCGCGCGGTCACTGGCTCCTGGTGCAGGAGCAGAAGCTCGTCGTCGTCCCCGAGGGCGGCGGGTTCCGCCTCCCGACGGGCGAGCTCCCGCAGGGGTTCGACGGCGTGGCGAAGGAGCCGCTCTGGCTCGGGACCTACGGCGGCACGCCGTGCTGGGTGGCGGGCCTGCCGCGCGACGCCGCGCTGCCCGACGGCCTCCACCGCGAGACGCTCGTGCCGATGCAGGGGACGCGGCTGCCGGACGAGCTCCTCTCGCTCGGCGGCATGGCGATGCAGCTCCTCTACTGGGAAGGCACGAGCGGCCACTGCCCGCGCTGCGGAGCAGCCACCGAGCGGGTCGCGGGCGAGTGGGGCAAGCGCTGCCCCACGTGCCGCTACGAGCACTACCCACATCTGCACCCGGCCGTCATCGTCCTCGTGAAGGACGGCGACCGCGTGCTCCTCGCGCGCAAGGCCATCTGGGCGCCGGGGCGCTACGCGCTCGTCGCGGGGTTCGTGGACAACGGCGAGTCACTCGAGGCGGCGGTGGCGCGCGAGGTGAGAGAGGAGGTCGGCGTCGAGGTGAAGGACATCCGGTACGTCGGCAGCCAGAACTGGCCGTTCCCGACCCAGCTCATGGTCGGCTTCGTCGCGGCCTACGCCGGCGGCGAGATCGCGATCGACCGCGACGAGCTCGAGGACGCGCGATGGTTCTCGAGCGCGGCGCTCCCGGACGGGCCTTCCCGCCACTCGATCGCGGGCTGGATCCTCGCGAACTTCGCGCGGCGGTAGGTTTAGGTCACCTCGACCTTGATGGGCTGGACCTGGTTGACGGCGAAGCCACCCGAGTCGAGGTCGTAGGCGAAGGGCTGGACCGCGCCGCTCGTGTCCGTCGCGCGCGCCATGAGGGTGTAGGATCCGGGCTGCGTGACGCGCCACGGGAACTCCCAGAATCGCCACGCGTACATCGCCGGCGACTCCACCAGCTGCGCGAACCCCCACGTCCGCCCGCCGTCGGCCGAGACCTGCACCGACACGATGTCCTTGCCCCCCGACCAGGCGGCGCCGGCCACCGTGTGGGTGCCGACCGTGAGCTTCGCGTCGGCCGCCGGCCGGACGATGAGCGACTTCACGGCCACCTGCGTCACCGCCTCGTCCCGCACGAGCCCGTCGACCCGGCGCCGCATCCGCCACGCCCGCGTCATGAAGACGCCGTCGAACGACCGGTCGATCACGCCGACCCGCCCCAGCCACTTCACGTGATACGTGCCGTACCATCCGGGGACGACGGCGCGCACTGGCCCGCCGTGCTCCCGCGGCAGCGGCACGCCGTTCATCTGGTACACGAGCAGAGTGTCGGGGTGGAGCGCCTTCTCGATGGGCAGGCTCTTCGCGAAGGGCACCTCCTCCTGGGCGAACGCCGGCTTGCCGCGGTCCATCCCCTCGAGGACGACCTCGCGCGCGGATGATTTGACGCCCGCGCGCTCCAGGACCCGGTGGAGCGGGACGCCGAGCCACTCCGCGTTGCCGACGTAGCCGTTGCCGAGGTGCGAGCGCTCGAGCGGCGGGCTCACCGAGTTCCGGGAGTTCCCCGCGCACTCGAGCACGGCCACGACCTTCCGGCCCGGCAACGCCTTGAGCTGGTCGTACGTCAGCGTCACCGGCTGCTCGACGAGCCCGTCGACGCTCAGGCGCCACGCGGCGGGGTCGATCGTGGGCAAGGGATCCGCCATGGTCGTCAGGATGTGGAAGAGGTCGTTCGGCGTGATCCACGTGTCGAAGCCGGAGAGCGGCATCTCCGCCGCGAGCGGCACCGCGCGCTGGACGAGCAGACGCCCGGTGTTCGCCGCCTGCGCCCAGGCGAGCGCGCGGAAGACGGGGTGGCCCGAGAGCAGTGCGAGCGGCATCCCGGCGACGATCGCGCGACGGATGAGGTCGGCGCCCATGGGTGACCTCCTCTGCATCATTCCTTCCCGAGGAGAACGAAGGGGTGGTCGGCGACGCGCGCGGCCGCGACGCGCCGGACGGAGGCCGCGGCCGACTGCGCCTGCCGCTCGGACGCGATGAGATACGCGCGCCCCTCGACCCGCGCAAAGTCCGCGTACGAGGCCGCGACCACCACCGGCCGCTCGAGATAGAACGCGAACACGATCTCGGGCGCGTCGATCGCGAACACCGGCCCTGGTGCGGACGCGAGCTCGCGGACGACGGCCCGGAGATCCGTTGCCGTGTGGCGCCGCGCCACGGCCTGGATTTCCCAGGCGGCAAACGCCGTCGCGGTGACGATCCACACCACGGCCACGAGCGTCTCACGGCGGGGCAGTCTGATCCGATCGAGCCAGGCGGCGACGAGGAGCGCGACGGGAGGACAGAGCGGCAGATAGTATCGGAAGCGCTGTCGATGCGAGAGCGCGGTGAGCGCGAACACGGCCACGGCCCACGCGAGCGCCAGCCGCGTCCCGGGATCGAGTCTCCGCGAGGCCGACCACGCGGCGACGGGCAGCAGCGTCGACCACGGGAAGAGGACCGCCGCGGCCTGGGCGATCGGCGCAGTGACCCGGCGCCACGGGGCGGCGTCGAGTGTGAAATAGCCGCGCAGCATATCGCTCACGACGACATCGCGGACGAAGAGCGCGCCTCCGGCATGAGCCGCGAGCAGCCACCACGGCACGACCAGCACGATCAGCAGGCCGAGACCAGCGGGCGAGGCCAGGCGCCGCACGCCGGCCCAGCGGTGCGAGAGAAGCTGATACAGGAGCGCGGCGACGAGCGGGAGCAGGCCCGCCGGTCCTTTCGTCCAGAACGCGACGCCCGTCAGCGCGTAGAACGCGAGGAGAAGACGTGGCCGGCCTCCGAGCTCGGCGGCGGCGAAGGCCGCCATGGCGGCCGTGGTCGCCATCGTCAGCGTCATGTCGGGGACGGGCGACCGTGCGAGGTCGACCATCCCCGCCATGGTCGCCGACAGCAAGCCGGCGACCACGCCGACCGCGGGACTGAAGACGCGGGCCCCGATCCAGGCCGTCGCGAGGACGACGCCGAGCGCGGCCACGCCGGAGGGCAGGGCGGCAGTCCGCTGCGTCACTGCGCCCGCCGGCCAGGAGCCGAGCGCGATCAGCCACGCGTGGAGAGGTGGCTTGTTCAGCATGGGCACGCCGCCGATCTCCGGTAAGAACCAACGGCCGGTCGCCAGAATGTCGCGCGCCATCACGGGGAACCGCGCCTCGTCATTGGTCGCGAGCACCCGCGCGCCGGTGTCGAAGAAGAGGAGAACCGCGCCGCCGACCGCCAGCAGCCACGTCAGCTGGCGGCCCGCCGAGCTCACGTCCATCGTTCGCCGGGCAGATAGTGATCGCGCCACGCGTCGAACATCATGAGCGCCCAGAGGACCTTGCGGTGGTTTCGTCGGCCGCTCACATGCTCGTCGATCAGCCGGGCAACCACGGCCGGCGCGAAGAGGCCGAGCTTCGCCAGACGGTCCGTCGCCAGGCTCTCGTCGAGCGCGCTCCGAAGCGGACCGCGCAGCCACATCGCGGTGGGCACACCGAGTCCCTGCTTGCGACGATGGATGACCTCCGCCGGGAGGTGGGCGCGCAGGGCCCGTTTGAGCACGAGCTTCGTCGTCAACCCCCGGAGTTTGTGGCGGCTCGGGATGCGTCCGGCGAGCTCGACCATGGCGCGGTCGAGGAACGGAGCCCTGACCTCGAGCCCCGCCGCCATGCTCGCGCGGTCCATCGCGACCAGCGTCTGGCCGGCCAGGTAATACGCGCAGTGCTGCCACACGCTCGTGGCGAGCGGATCACGGCCTCCACGCTCGTCGGCGCTTCGCCGAAGCTCCTCGAACGGGTCGAAGGGCCGCAGCGCGTCCCGGACCCCGGGGGAAAAGAGTTCGGCCTGCTCGGCCAGGGTGAGACCGCCGAGCAGCAGTTGCGTGGACACCGCGGATGGATGCGGCAAGGCGCGCACGAATTGCTTGAGGAGGAACTCGACGCTGCCGTAGCGCGGCGAGGGCCGTATGCGGTCGAGCGCCCTCCCCAGGTGACGCTGGATCGTGTGGGGTAACAGCGTCCGACCCCACCGAGCCCAGCGCTCCGCAAGGAACGTGGGATACCCGCAGAACAACTCGTCACCGCCGTCGCCGCTGAGGACGACCTTGACGGTCTGCCGTGCGTGCTGGGAGAGGACGTACTTCGGCAAGAACGAGGCGTCGGCGAGCGGTTCGTCGAGCAACTCCCCCACACGCGGGAGAAGCCGCCGGGCGTCCGTCGCCCCGAACAGCACCTCCTGGTGGTGGGCGCCGAACTGCCGCGCCACGAGCCGGGCGAAGGGCCGCTCGTCGTACGTGGCCTCGGCAAAGCCGACGGTGAAGGTCTGGATGGCGTCGAGCCTTCCCGCACGGCTCACGGCGGCCACGACCGCGCCCGAATCGATGCCGCCGCTCACGAACAGCCCCACGGGCACATCGGCGACCAGCTGGCTTCGGACGGACGCTTCCAGCTGGATCGCCACTCGCTCCGCCGCCTCGTCCAGTGTCATCGACTCGTCGGCGACGGTGGGGGGATCCCAATAGCGGCGGAGGCGTGGCGCCTCGCCGGGCGCGACCGTGAGCACGTGGGCCGGGGGCAGCTTCGCGATGGTCTCGAGGATCGAATGCGGCGCGGGAATACACTCGAAGGCGAGGTAGCACGAGAGGCCCTCGAGACTCAACCGCCGCGGCACGCGCGGGCACTGAAGCAGCGCGCGGACCTCGGATCCGAACGCGAAGACGTCGGCGCCCGCGTGGTAGTAGAGTGGCTTCTCGCCGATGCGGTCTCGCGCCAGCGTCAGTCTTCGCCGCGTCGCGTCCCAGATGGCGAGGGCGAACATGCCGTCGAATGCGCCGACACAGTTCTCGCCGGCCTCCTCGTACGCGTGGACGATCACCTCGGCGTCGGAGTTCGTCCGAAAGCGGTGGCCCCGTTCTTCGAGGCCGCGCCGCAGCTCGCCGAAGTTATAGATCTCGCCGTTGAGGGCCGCCCACACGGTGCCATCCTCGTTGGCGATCGGCTGGGATCCACCGGCCACGTCGATGATGGCGAGCCGCCGCACGCCGAGCGCAACGTCGCCGTCGACATAGAACCCTTCGCTATCGGGGCCCCGATGTCGGAGCGCGGCCGTCATCTCCCGGACGCGTTCCAGATTGCCGTCGCCGCGTGTGGACTCGAGAAGCCCCGCAATGCCGCACATCAGCTCCCCTCCGCCTCGGGCGACGCCTGGCCCCGTAGGATCTCGAGCGTTCGTGCGCTCACCGGCGACATCGGCCGTAAGGTCCTCGCCCGGGCAAACGACCCCGACATCGACGCGGCCGCGACCGATGAGGGGGGCGGTGTTGACGGCGATCCGGGATCACATGACGGCCTGGACGTCGTCATCCGATTCCGCGTCGTACAAGCCGTCCGTCCACGCCTCGCGCGTGCTGGCGTACACGAAGGGTCTGAAGATCACGAAGCCGACGAGGGGACGATCAGTCCAAGGGCCACCAGCATGACGAGTATGCTACTTGAAGGGCGTAAGGCTGACAAGGTCGCCCGCGGGAGGATACAATCGGGGGCGCACCGAAGCCAGGGGAGGCCCCACATGGAATTCGAGTACTCGAAGAAGACCAAGATGTACATGGAGCAGCTCACCGATTTCATGAACACGTACATCTACCCGAACGAGAAGGTCTTCCACGACCAGCTCACCTCGGGACCGACCCGCTGGCAGGTTCCCCCGATCATGGACGAGTTGAAGGCGACGGCGCGCGAGCGCGGCCTCTGGAATCTCTTTCTCCCCGAGAGCGAGCGCGGCGCGGGGCTCACCAACACGGAGTACGCGCCCCTCTGCGAGATCATGGGCCGCTCGCCGATCGCGCCGGAAGTGTTCAACTGCTCGGCGCCCGACACCGGCAACATGGAGGTCCTGGAGCGCTACGGCACGCCCGAGCAGAAGGCGCAGTGGCTCAAGCCACTGCTCGAGGGCAAGATCCGCTCCGCCTTCGCGATGACGGAGCCCAAGGTGGCCTCCTCGGACGCGACGAACATCGAATCCTCGATCGTCCGCGACGGCGACCACTACGTGATCAACGGCCTCAAATGGTGGACGTCGGGCATCGGCGACCCGCGCTGCAAGATCCTCATCTTCATGGGCAAGACCGACCCGAAGAACCCCGACAAGTACAAGCAGCAGTCGATGATCCTCGTCCCGCGCGACGCGCCCGGCATCACGGTGATCCGGATGCTGACCGTGTTCGGCTACGACGATGCGCCCCACGGCCACGGCGAGGTCCGCTTCGAGAACGTTCGCGTCCCCGCGTCGAACATGCTCCTCGGCGAGGGACGCGGCTTCGAGATCGCGCAGGGGCGGCTCGGCCCGGGACGCATCCACCACTGCATGCGCCAGATCGGCGTCGCCGAGCGCGCCCTCGAGCTCATGTGCAAGCGCGCGATGAAGCGCGTCGCCTTCGGCAAGACCTTGGCGGAGAACGACATCACGCTCGAGCGCATCGCGCAGTCGCGGATCGAGATCGACCAGGCGCGCCTGCTCGTGCTCCACGCCGCGTCCATGATGGACACGGTCGGCAACAAGGCGGCGCGGCAGGCGATCGCCGAGATCAAGGTGGCCGTGCCCAACATGACGCTCCGGGTGGTCGAGCGCGCCATCCAGCTCCACGGGGGCGGCGGCGTGAGCCAGGAGTTCCCGCTGGCGTCCATGTGGGCCCACTCGCGCACGCTCCGCTTCGCCGACGGGCCGGACGAGGTGCATCGTCGCCAGATCGGACGCCTGGAGCTCCGCAAGCACAGCTAGGTAATTCACTCGGAGCGCGGGCAAAGCCCGCGCTCGAAACGCGGTGGCTCCTACACGCTGCGGGCGGGCCGCGCTGCGTCAGACCTTGGACGGGCGGTCGGCCCAGTAAGGATCGCGCAGCACGCGCTTGAGGAGCTTGCCCGCGTGGTCCCGGGGGAACTCCACGTGGAAGGAGACCTCCCGTGGGGTCTTGTAGTCCGCCATGCGGCTCCGCGCGAACGCGACGACCTCCTCGGCCGTCAGCGCCTGGCCCGGGCGTGGCTGCACCGCGGCGTGGACGCGCTCCCCCCAGTCGGCGTCGGGCACGCCGAAGACCGCGACGTCGTCGATCGCCGGGTGCCGGTGGAGCACGTCCTCGATCTCGGCGGGGTAGATGTTGACGCCGCCAGAGATGATCATGTCGCGCTTCCGGTCGCAGATGAAGACGAAGCCCTCGTCGTCCATCCACGCGACATCGCCCACGGTGACCCACTCGCCGCGCTGCACCTCCCGCGTGCTCGCGCTGTCTTTGTAATAGCCGTCGAACATCCCGGCGAAGCGGCGCACGTAGAGCTCCCCCGCCGTGCCGGGCGCGACCGGCCGGCCCTCGTCGTCGAGGATGGCGAGCTCGACCCCCGGCGCGGCGCGCCCGCACGAGCCCGGCTTCCGGAGCACGTCCTCGGGCCGGAGGATCGTGTTGATGCTGAGCTCGGTCGAGCCGTAGAACTCCCAGAGGACCGGCCCGAAGTACGCGAGCGCTTGCTCCTTGACGCGCATCGGGCACGGCGCGGCGGCGACGACGAGCACGCGCATCGAGGAGACGTCGTAGCGCGCGCGCACCCGCTCCGGCAGGTCCACGATACGCTTGACGAGCGTCGGCGCCATGAACGTGGAGGTGCAGCGGTGGCGCTCGATCGTCCGGAGCGCGTCCTCCGGGTCGAACTTCTGCATCAGCACCACCGCGCCGCCGAAGAAGTGGGCGAACTGGGCGAAGCCGCCGGGCGCCGAGTGGTAGAGCGGCCCGGCGACCAGGTGCACGTGGGGCTCGGCCAGCCCGAACGCCTCCACGAACCCGCGGATCACGGCCGGATCCACGCTGCCCCGCAGCGCCCCCTTCGGCCGCCCCGTCGTGCCGCCCGTGTAGATTATCGAGCCGCCGAGCGCCTGCATCGGATCCTCGGCGGGCGGCGCCGGGTCGCCCGTCGCGAGCAGCTCGTCGATGTGCGCGGCCCAGGGCCGCCGCTCGCGCCCCACGAGGATCCAGCTGCGCACCTTGCGCGCGCCGGGTCGCACCCGCTCCGCCGTGCCGAGAAACGCGTCGCCGACGACGACCGCCCGCGCGTCGGAGTGGTCGAGGATGTACGCGACTTCGTCGGCGACGAGCCGGTGATTCATGGGCACGGGGATCGCGCCGATCGCGCGCGCCGCCGCCGGACCGAGCACGGCCTCGAGCCCGTTCTGGAGGTAGACGATCACGTGCTCGCCCTTCGCCACGCCGAGCGTGCGAAGCGCGCTCGCCAGCCGGTTCCGCTTGTCGACGAACTCGCGCCAGGTGAGCCGGCGCTCCCCGTCGATCAGCGCGGGTGCGTCGGGCGCGCGCTCGGCGTGGAGGGCGAGGATGTCCACCATCTAGCGCGGCAGGACGGCGCGCGTGGCCTCGAGCGCCTCGCGGGCGACGTCCTCGGCCGGGCGGGCCCACGCGGCCGGGTTCGGCGCCTCGTAGCTCATGAAGCCGCGATAGCCCTTGCGCTCGAGGCTCGCGAAGATCTCCTTGAAGGGCACGCTCCCCCGGCCCGGCGGCAACCGGTCGAGCGCTCGGCCCGGCTCGAGGCCGCTCTTCGGCACGTCGCTGAACTGCACGTAGGCGATCTCGTCGAGGGGCACCCCGTCGATCGCTTCGAGCGTGGCGCCGCTCCGCCCGAGGTGATAGGTGTCGAGGAGCAGTCCGCAGCCCGGATGGCTCGCCACCGTGAGCACCTCCCGGATGCTCGCGAGCGTGTTGAGCTGCTCGGCCTGCGAGTTGAACTCGAGCGCGAGGCGGACGGCGTGCTCGGCGGCGAGGGCGCCCACCTCACGCACGCTCGCCGCCGCACGGGCGCGATCGACCCGCCCTTTGTCCACCGGGCTCATGACGGTCCCCGCGCCGAGCTCCGCCGCCCAGCGGCACGACTCGGCAAACGCGCGCAGGAGGCGCGCCCGCTCCGCGGCCTCGGCCCCCATCCACCCCAGCTCGACGCCGACGCACGCGACGCGGAGGCCGCTCGCCTTCACGCGCGCCAGCACGTCGGCGGCGGACTGGCCCTGCTCGGCGGCCCGCGCAAAATCCACGCGGCGCAGCTCGATGCCGTCCCAGCCCACGCGCCGGGCCACGCTCAGCACCTCCGCGAGCGGCGTCGTGTCGAGCGTCCAGGTGTGGAGCGCGAGCACCTACTGCGTCTTCGGCGCCGGCGTGGGCGCGCCGGCCGCGCCCGGCTGGCCGTGCATGGCGGGGTGCGCTTTCGCGTACTCGATCGCCTGCTTGAGCTCACCTTCCGCCTGCTTGACCAGCTCGAGCGCCTTGGCGCGATGGCCCCCGAAGTCGTGCTCGGCCCGCTCGAGGTGCCGGGCGGCGACGTTCAGCGCGCGCATCGCCCCGTGGATCTGGGGATGGTGCTCGCCCCGGTCCGGCCGCGCGGGCTTGTCCTGGGTGAAGGCGTGCGAGCTCCCGCCCAGCACCAGCCCGAGGGCCAGGAGCGCCGCCACCATCGATCGGCTCTTCCGCATGCTCGCCTCCTGTGATCCACGCGGCCCGTCAGACCGCCGCCGACAGCCCGCCGTCGAAGTTGATCGCGGCGCCCGTGATGTACGCCGCGCGCTCGGAGCAGAGGAAGGCGACGAGGTCCGCGAACTCGTGCGCCTCGCCGAACCGGCCGAGCGGCACGCGGCGTTTGTCCGCCATCTCGCGGTAGAACGCCTCGGGATCGCCCTTCATCCGGCGCTCCCACTGGCCGCTCTTCACGACGCCGAGGCAGATCGTGTTGACCCGAATCGTGTCGGCCGCGTACTCGTTCGCGAGCGACTTGGTCAGGTTGATGCCGGCCGCGCGCGTCACGCTCGTGGGCAGCGCCCGCGCCGCCGGCGCCTTCCCGCCGACCGTCGTCACGTTCACGATGCTCCCGCCGCCACGGCGCTTCATGTGAGGGATGACGAGGCGGCAGAGTCGGATCGCCGCCATGACCTTCAGATCGAAGTCGGCCTGCCACTGTCCATCGTCCACGTCGGCGAAGCCCGCGGCCGCGGAGGTGCCGGCGTTGTTCACGAGGATGTCCACGCCGCCCCAGCGCGCGACGGCCGCCGTGACGAACGCCTCCACCTGGTCCGGCCGCGTCACGTCGCACGTCTGCGCGAGCAGGTCGGCGCCGGTCGCGTGCCGGATCGCATCGGCGGCCCGCTCGAGCACGTCCTTGCGCCGCGCGCACATGGCGACCTTGGCGCCCGAACGCGCGAAACGGTCGGCGGTCGCCCGCCCGAGACCTTCGCTCGCGCCGGTCACGAGCGCGACTTTCCCCGCGAGACCCAGCTCCAGGACGTCCATGGGCGCTCCCGAAGATACCACCACGCGGGGCGTCGCGCCGGGCTCCGTCAGGACGCGCCGAGGCGCCCGAGGACGGGAAGCTTCAGCGCCGGACGCGTCAGATCGACGCCGAAGTTGAGCGTGAGGAAGTTCAGCTCGATGCCCTCGTCCCAGCCGACGGCGACGCCACCCAGCCCATAGAGCGAGAGCTGGACGCCCGTGCCGCTCGGCGTCGTTCCGGCCAGAGCGCCCCCGGGCAGATAGTCCTTCCCGATCGCCGTCGGCGGGAGCCGGAGCCGCAGCTCGGGCACCCGCCGCCCCACCCATGCCGTGAACGTGTTGCTGTTGGGTCCGGGCCAGGTGCGGTAGCTGGCGGGATAGGGATAGCCGGCCACAGCGGCGCCGATCTTCGCGATCACCTCGTCCACGCCGGCGCCGCGGAGGTCCACGAGCTTCTGTGGGCGGTCGCCGAACCAGTAGTTGTCGGGGCCCGTGCGGTTGACCCTGATCGCGGGCCACCCACGGTCCACGCCCCAGCCGATCACCTCGTACCGGGTGTACGACCCCGCGTGGCGCGGCTTGACCGCGATCCATGTGTGGACCGCGAACACGCCGCGCCAGCTCACGGCGCGCGCGGCGTAGACCTGCACGACGGCCTCGGGCGTCGTGGCGGGATCGGGCGCCTGGCCCGAGGGACCGCGCTCGAGCTCCCACCAGCTCGAGCGCGCGCGCTCGAGCACCGCGCAGCCGACGAGCACCGGGAGGACCAGCAGGCAGAGCCCGCGCACGCCGTGGCGCTTCACCCGGCGAGCTCCTTCCGCACGATGCGCGCGCCCTCGACGAGCGCGACGAGCTTCTGCCGGACGATCCACCGCGGCGTCTCCCAGAAGCCGCAGTCGGGGTTGAGCCAGAGCTTCTCGGGCGCCACGTGCTCGAGCAGCCGCCGGATGCGCTCGGCGACCTCCGCCGGCGTCTCGGCTCGGAACGCCTTCACGTCGACCACGCCGGCGCCGAGTTCCTTGTCGGTCGGGAACTCCTTCCAGAGCCGGAGGTCGTCCGGGCCGCGGTTGGCATACTCGAGCACGATCTGCGAAACCGCGAGGTCGCGCAGCGAGGGATAGACGTTGCGGAGGTCGCGCACCGCAGCGAAGGGCCGGCCGTAGAGATTGCCGAAGCAGATGTGCACCGCGATCT
>MNCR01000039.1 GCA_001914535.1 Candidatus Rokubacteria bacterium 13_2_20CM_69_15_1 | reverse complement strand
CCGCTTCAGCCGGTTGTTCCGGTTGATGACGCGGCGGTACAGATCGTTCAGGTCCGACGTGGCGAACCTCCCGCCGTCGAGAGGCACCAGCGGGCGCAGTTCGGGCGGAATGACCGGGATGACCTCGAGGATCATCCACTCGGGCTGGTTGCCCGACTTGAGAAACGCCTCGATGACCTTCAGCCGCTTGACGATCTTCTTCCGCTTCTGGACCGACGTCTCCCCGAGCATCTGGGCGCGGAGGTCGCGCGCCAGCGAGTCGAGGTCCATGTCGCGCAGCAGCTCGCGGATCGCCTCGGCGCCCATGCCGATCTTGAGGGCGTCGGGGCCGTGCTCCTCCTGGAGCTTGCGCGCCTTGTCGACCGCGAGCAGGTCCTTCTTCTTGGCGCCCGCAATCTTCGATTCGAGGACCACGTACTCCTCGAAGTAGAGAATCTTCTCCAGCTCGCGCAGGGACATGTCGAGGAGCTGCCCGATGCGGCTCGGCAGCCCCTTGAAGAACCAGACATGCGAAACCGGCGAGGCGAGCTCGATGTGGCCCATCCGCTCGCGGCGCACACGCGCGCGGGTCACTTCGACGCCGCACTTGTCGCACACGACGCCCGCGAACTTCATCCGCTTGTACTTGCCGCACGCGCACTCGTAGTCCTTGGTAGGACCAAAGATTCGAGCACAGAAGAGACCATCGCGTTCGGGTTTGAAGGTCCGATAATTAATGGTCTCGGGCTTCTTGACTTCGCCGTGCGACCAGTCGCGGATCTTCTGGGGCGCGGCGAGCTTGATCCGGATCGCGTCAAACGTGATGGGCTTCGCATGCCGATCGAGGATGCCCCACAGGTCCTTGGTTGGCTTGTCCTCTCTGATCAGGCTGCCGAAAGGCCGATCCGTCAGCATTCAGTCTTCTCCTCTCAGGAGGCCTTTTTGCCGTCCTTCGTAATCAGCTCGACGTCGAGCGCGAGGCTCTGGAGCTCCTTCACCAGCACGTTGAAGGACTCCGGCGTCCCCGGCTCGAGGAAGTTCTCACCCTTCACGATCGCCTCGTAGATGCGGTTGCGTCCCTCCACGTCGTCGGATTTGACGGTGAGCATCTCCTGGAGCGTGTGCGCGGCACCGTACGCCTCCAGCGCCCAGACCTCCATCTCGCCGAACCGCTGGCCACCGAACTGCGCCTTGCCGCCCAGCGGCTGCTGGGTCACGAGCGAGTAGGGGCCGATGGACCGCGCGTGCATCTTGTCGTCTACGAGGTGCGCCAACTTCAAAATGTAAATCTGGCCGACCGTGACCTCCTGGTGGAAGCGCTTGCCGGTCCGCCCGTCGTAGAGCGCCGTCTTGCCGGAGGTCGGCAGGCTCGCCTGCCGCAGGTGCTCCTTGATCTCCTCTTCGGTCGCGCCATCGAAGACGGGGCTCGCGACCCACAGGCCGAGCGCGCGCGCGGCCCACCCAAGGTGAGTCTCGAGGATCTGTCCGACGTTCATCCGGGACGGCACGCCCAACGGATTCAGCACGATCTCGGCGGGTGTGCCGTCGGGAAGGTACGGCATGTCCTCCTGGGGCAGGATCTTGGAGACGACGCCCTTGTTGCCGTGGCGGCCCGCCATCTTGTCGCCCACGGAGAGCTTGCGCTTGACCGCGACGTAGACCTTCACCATCTTGATCACGCCGGGCGGCAGGTCGTCGCCGCGTCGCAACCGACCGATCCGCTCCTCGAGCATCGAGTCGTAGATCGCGATCTGCTCCTCGGCCAGCTCTTCGATGCGCTTGATCGTCTGAACGAGACCCTCGTCCTCCTTGATCTTGATCTTCTTCAGCTCGTTCCACGAAAAGTTCTCGAGATCCTCGCGCGCGATCCGGTCGCCCTTCTTCCCGAGCCGCTGCGTCTTGTTGGTCGGGTCGAAGAGATCCTGGAGCAGCGTCTTGCCCACGAGAATGTTTTTCAGCTTTTGATCGCGTTCCATTTCGACCATCGCGATCTCGTCTTGATAATCCTTCTCCAGACGCGCGACCTCCTCCTCCTCGATCGACTTGGCACGCTCGTCCTTGTCCACGCCCCGCCGCGAGAACACTTTGACGTCCACCACGGTGCCCTCGATGCCCGGCGGGACGGTGAGCGAGGTGTCGCGGACGTCACCGGCCTTCTCCCCGAAGATCGCCCGCAGCAGCTTCTCCTCGGGGGTCAGCTGGGTCTCGCCCTTCGGCGTGATCTTGCCCACAAGAATGTCGCTCGGCTTCACCTTCGCTCCGATTCGGACGATTCCTGACTCATCGAGATCCTTCAGGGCTTCTTCCGCGACGTTGGGGATGTCGCGGGTGACTTCCTCCTTGCCGAGCTTCGTGTCGCGCGCCTGGATCTCGAACTCCTCGATGTGGATCGACGTGAACCGGTCGTCCTTGACGAGGCGCTCGGACACCAGGATCGCGTCCTCGAAGTTGTAGCCGCCCCACGGCATGAATGCGACGAGCACGTTCCGCCCCAGCGCGAGCTCTCCCTGGTCGGTCCCCGGGCCGTCGGCGATCACGTCGCCCACGGTGACGCGCTGGCCCTTCCGGACGATCGGCTTCTGGTTGATGCAGGTGTTCTGGTTCGACCGCCGGTACTTCGTCAGGTTGTAGATGTCGAGCGGCAGGTCTTGCACCGGATCGGTCTTCTTCGACCGGCTCTCGGCGCGTACCACGACGCGGTCGGCCGACACGTACTCGACCACGCCCGGGCGCTTCGTCACGACGATCGCGCCCGAGTCGCGCGCGACGACGTGCTCCATCCCGGTGCCGACCAGCGGCGCCTCGGGCTGCAGGAGCGGCACCGCCTGCCGCTGCATGTTCGAGCCCATCAGCGCCCGATTCGCATCGTCGTTCTCGAGGAACGGGATCAGCGACGCGGCCACCGAGACGAGCTGCTTCGGCGACACGTCCATGTAGTGCAGCTCCTCGGGCGGGACCATGCGGAACTCGCCCCCCTTACGCGCCGAGACCCGCTCCTGAACGAAGCGGCCGTTCCGGTCGATCTCGGCGTTCGCCTGGGCGATGACGTACCGCTCCTCCTTCAGCGCCGTCAGAAATTCGATCTCGTCCGTCACGCGGCCCTGCACCACCTTCCGGTATGGCGTCTCGATGAAGCCGAACTCGTTCGTCCGCGCGTAGGTCGAGAGCGACGAGATCAGGCCGATGTTCGGGCCCTCCGGTGTCTCGATCGGGCAGATCCGGCCGTAGTGCGTCGGATGGACGTCACGCACCTCGAACCCCGCGCGCTCGCGAGAGAGGCCGCGCGGACCCAATGCGGACAGACGGCGCTTGTGGGTCAGCTCCGCCAGCGGGTTCGTCTGGTCCATGAACTGCGAGAGCTGCGACGAGCCGAAGAACTCCTTCACGACCGCCGAGACGGGCTTGGCGTTGATGAGGTCATGCGGCATCAGGTTGGTGATGTCAGAAATCGACATCCGCTCCTTCACCGCCCGCTCCATCCGCGTCAGGCCCACGCGGAACTGGTTCTCGAGCAACTCGCCAACGGACCGAACACGCCGATTGCCAAGATGATCGATGTCGTCTGTCGGATTCGTGCCCAGCTTGACCGTCAGAAGATGCCGGATCACTGCGACGATGTCTTCACTGCGCAGCGTCTTCACGGAGTGAGGCGCGTCGAGCTTCAGCTTCTCGTTAATCATGAACCGCCCGACGCGCGCCAGGTCGTAGCGCCGCGCGTCCATGAACATGCCGCGGAAGAGGGCGCGGGCCGACTCCACGGTGGGCGGATCGCCCGGTCGGAGCCGCCGGTAGATCTCGACGAGCGCCTCGTCGGGATTCTTGAAATGGTCGCGCGCCAGCGTCTCGTAGAGAGACTGATCGGTCTTCCCCGCGCCGACGACGAGCAGGGTGAAGGGCGCCACCCGCCGGCCCATGATCTGCGACAGTATCTGGGAGTTGATCTCGGTGTTCGTCTGGACAAGCACCTCGCCGCTCTCGGTGTCGACGATGCGCGTGGCGGTCCGCCGCCCCACGAGCGACTCGGCGCGGACCGCGATCTTTTCCACGTTCGCCTCGACGAGCTTCTCGATCAGCTTCGCGTTGAGCGTCTTGCCCGCTGTGACGAGGGGCTCGCGGTGACGCGGCGGTTTCACGTCCTCGGCCACCCGCGCGCCGATGTGCGCCTCGGGATGGAGCTTGACCCAGGCGTTGCCTTCCTCGAAGCCGAGGACCTCCTCGCTCTCGTAGAAGTGGCCGAGGATCTCCTCGTCCGAAAGGATCACGCCCTTCTCAAGGAACCAGAACGCGCGCAGGAACGCGGTCGCGAGCATTTTCCGCCGCCGGTCCACCCGCACGTGGAGAATCTCGTTCGCATCGAAGTCGAACTCGACCCACGAGCCACGGTAGGGGATCACGCGCGCGGAGTAGAGCGGCTTGCCGGACGTGAGCGTCTTGCCCTTGTCGTCGTCGAAGAAGACGCCGGCCGAGCGCTGGAGCTGGCTGACGACGACCCGCTCGGTGCCGTTGATGATGAACGTGCCCTTGTCGGTCATGAGGGGCAGTTCACCCAGGTAGACCTCTTGACCGCGTTGCTCCCGGACGGTCCGAGTCTTCGCCTCTTTATCATGGTCGAAGACGACCAGGCGGAGCGTGACCTTCAGCGGAATCGCGAACGTCATGCCGCGGTCGTGGCATTCCTCGACCGTGTACTTCGGATCGCCGAAGTGGTACGAGTCGAACTCCAGCAGCGCGTTGTCGTTGTAGTCGGCGATGGGGAACACCGACTTGAAGACGGCCTGGAGCCCGATATCCTCCCGACGGTCCGCGGGGACGTCCTTCTGCAGAAACGTCTCGTACGAGCGTTTCTGCACCTCGATGAGGTTCGGAATCTCGACGATCGACGGGATCTTGCCGAAGTCCTTGCGGCTGCGGCGCCCGCACTGGATAGTGCCTGCCATATCGTCTCCTGAGAGCAGCCGAGCCGCTCTCGCCTCGTTCGTCTTTCCTGCGCTCGAGCGCCGGCGTTGCCGGCGCCATCCCGCGCTCTGGTGGAGGCCTCGGAGGGGGCCGCCGAGGGCCCCCGCCGACTATTTCACCTGCACCGTTGCTCCCTGCTCCTCGAGCTTCTTCTTCATCTCCTCGGCCTCGGCCTTGGTGACCTTCTCCTTCACCGGCTTCGGCGCGCCGTCGACGAGGTCCTTCGCTTCCTTGAGCCCAAGCCCGGTCAGCTCGCGCACGACCTTGATGACCTGGATCTTCTTCTCGCCTGCGGCGCCGAGGATGACGTCGAACTCCGTCTTCTCCTCGGTCGCGGCCGCGCCCCCCGCCGTCGCCCCCCCGGCACCTGGCACGGCGGCCACCGCCATCGGCGCGGCGGCGGTCACGCCCCACTGCTCCTGGAGCATCTTGGAGAGCTGGGCGGCCTCGAGCAGCGTCAGCTTGTTGAGTTGCTCGGCGATCTGCTCAACCGTCGACATCGATCACTCCTCCTTGAGTATCGGCCGCCATCACTCGGCGGCGTTCTTGCCGCGCTGTTGCAGGACGTACACCAGTTCGCGCTGTGGCGCCGTGAGCACGCCGACGAGCTGTGAGAGAATCCCCTGGATCGCGCCGACCAGCCGGGCGCGCAGCTGCTCCCGCGAGGGGAGATCGGCGAGCGCCTTGAGCTCCGCCGGCGGCAGCATCTGGCCCTCGACGTACCCCGCCTTGATCGCGAGCGCCTGGTTCGCCTTCGCGAACGTCTGGAGCGCCTTGGCGACGGCGACAGGGTCCTCCTTCGAGAACACCACCCCCGTGGGGCCCGTGAGGTGCGGCCGCAGCTCCTCGAACCGGGACGACTGGATCGCCAGCCGCGCCAGACGGTTCTTGACGACCTTGTACTCCGCCGATACCGCGCGGAGCTGCTTGCGGAGCTCCGCGAGTTGCTGGACGGTGAGGCCCCGGTACTCCGTGAGCACCACGGTCTTCACCCCGTCCAGCCGCGATTTCAGCTCGGCGACCGCTTCGACCTTCTCGTGCGTTGGCACCGTTGGCTCCTCCGCCCTACACGGCTTTCTTGAACAGGTTCGCGATCGCCTGCGCGTCGAGCGGCACACCCGGGCCCATCGTCGTCGAGATGGTGAGCGACCGGAGGTAGGTGCCCTTGGCCGCCGCGGGCTTCGCCCGCACGATCGCCTCGATCAGGGCCATCGCGTTCGCCGCCAGGTGCTGAGCTGGGAACGAGTGCTTGCCGATCGGCGTGTGCACGTTGCCGGCCTTGTCCACGCGGAACTCGACCTTGCCCGCCTTTGCCTCGCGCACGGCGCGGGCGATGTCGAAGGTCACGGTGCCGAGCTTCGGGTTCGGCATGAGGCCGCGCGGACCGAGCACTTTACCGAGCCGCCCGACCTGACCCATGAGATCGGGCGTCGCGATGGCCGTGTCGAATTCCATCCAGCCGCCCTGGACGCGCTCCACGAGGTCCTCGGCGCCCACGACGTCGGCCCCCGCCTCGCGCGCCTCACGCTCCTTCTCGCCCTTCGCGAAGACCGCGACGCGCACCGTTTTGCCGATACCGTGCGGCAGCACCACGGCGCCGCGCACCATCTGGTCCGCGTGCTTGGGATCGACGCCCAGCCGGAACGACAGGTCGACGGACTGGTCGAACTTCGCCGGCGGCATGCTCTTGATGATCTCCACCGCCTCGTCCAACGAGTACAGCTTGCCCGGCGCCATCTTCGCCGCCGCTGCGTCGTAACGCTTGCTCACGACCGTGGCCATGTTGGTCTCCCCTACACCACGTCGATGCCCATGCTGCGCGCCGTGCCCTCGACGATCCGCATCGCCGCATCGATCGAGGTCGTGTTGAGGTCGGGCAGCTTCGTCTGCGCGATCTCCCGCACCTGCGCTCGGGTCACCTTGCCGATCTTGTCCTTGTGCGGCACCGCGGAGGCCTTGGCGATCCCCGCCGCGCGCTTCAGGAGCACGGCCGCGGGCGGCGTCTTCACGATGAACGTGAACGAGCGGTCCTGGTAGATCGTCACGACGACCGGCAGGATCAGCCCCTCCTGGCTCGCCGTCTGCGCGTTGAACCCCTTGCAGAACTCCATGATGTTGACGCCGTGCTGGCCGA
>MNCR01000116.1 GCA_001914535.1 Candidatus Rokubacteria bacterium 13_2_20CM_69_15_1 | reverse complement strand
GACGAGGTGCCGCAGGCGGCGAAGATCAAGGTCATCGGCCTCGGCGGTGGCGGCAGCAACGCGGTGAGCCGGATGATGGCCGCCGAGTTCACCGGGGTCGAGTTCATCGTTGCGAACACGGACATCCAGGCGCTGCACGCTTCGCCCGCGCCCGTGAGGCTCCAGATCGGCGCGAAGCTCACGCACGGCCTCGGCGCGGGCTCGAACCCCGACATCGGTCGGCAGGCGGCGCAGGAGGACCCGGATCAGATCACGCGGCTCCTGCACGGCGCCGACATGATCTTCATCACCGCCGGGCTCGGCGGCGGCACGGGCACCGGCGCGGCGCCGGTCGTCGCGTCACTCGCCAAGGACCTCGGCATCCTGACCGTGGCCGTGGTGACGAAGCCGTTCGCCTTCGAGGGCAAGCGCCGGATGGCTCAGGCCGAGGCGGGGCTCGAGGCGCTGCGCGGCGTGGTTGACACCCTCATCACGATCCCGAACCAGCGACTCCTGTCGGTCGTCGACCGGGGCACGCCCCTGATCGAGGCGTTCCGTGTCGCCGACGCCGTTCTCCAGCAGGCCGTCCAGGGCATCTCCGACCTGATCCTCGTACCCGGACTGGTGAACCTCGACTTCGCCGACGTCCGCACGATCATGTCGGGGATGGGCATGGCGATGATGGGCACCGGCACGGGCCGCGGCGACCACCGCGCGCTCGACGCCGCGCAGAAGGCGGTGGCGAGCCCGCTCCTCGACGACACCTCCATCCAGGGCGCCCGCGGCATTCTGATCAACTTCACCGGTGGGGCCGACCTGTCGATCCACGAGGTGGAGGAGGCGGCGCGCGTCGTCCAGGAGGCCGCCCACGACGACGCGAATATCATCTTCGGCGCCGTCATCGACCCGCACATGAGCGACGAGGTGCGGATGACCGTGATCGCGACCGGGTTCGCCGACCGGAAGGAGACCGTCGGCATCGGCGGCAAGGTGGTGGACCTGCCGCGCGCGGCGCGCGCGAGCGCGGCAGGGGCCGGGAGCTGGCGCAGGCGCGCGGGAGAGCTGCGCGCCGATGCCGAAGAAGCCCTGGGTGACGGGGACCTGGAAGTTCCCGCGTTCCTGCGTCGCCAAGCCGACTGAGGTCGCTCAGGGGGCCGAGGGGGTCCCTGCTCCCCCCGGCCCCGTGAGCCGGCGCTGACGTCGCGATGCCATCCTCACTGATCCCTCACGGCAGCCCGCCGGCATATCTCACGTTCGCCTCACTCGCGGCCCTCGGGCTCCCGCACGCGACCACGACGCGCCACTGCCCTGGCGTCGCGTCGTTCGCCGAGCCGATCTCCGCCGCCAGCCCGGTTTCGCCCTTCCGCGCCGACGCGATCCGCACGCTCGCGGCCGCCGGCCTCGACCTCCGCCGCGTGGGCTACGCCAAGCAGATCCACGGCGCCGAGGCGGCGCAGGCTCCTGCGGGCGGCGGCTTCGCCGGCACCGTCGACGTCCTCGTGAGCGTCGAGCCGCGCACGCCACTCGCGATCTTCACGGCCGACTGCCTCGCGATCATCCTCTACGACCGCGAGGCGCGGGCACTCGCGGCGGCGCACGTCGGCTGGCGGGGTATGGTACGCGGCGCCGCCCAGGCGGCCGTCGCGGCGCTCGGGCGGCTCGGCGCGCGCCCCGAACGACTCGACGCGGCCATCGCGCCGTCGATCGGCCCGTGCTGCTACGAAGTGGACGAGCCGGTGACCCGCGAGCTCGCCCGCGCCTACCCCCTCCGCTGGGAGGCGTGGGTGACTCCCGGGCGCCCAGGCCGGGTCATGCTGGACCTCTGGACCGCCAACGAGGCGTTGCTTCGAGAGGCGGGCGTCGAGCCGGCGCGCGTGGAGAACCCGCGTCTCTGCACCGCCTGTCACCCGGAGCTGCTCTACTCGTACCGAAGGGGCAATCGGGGGCGGCTGGCCACGCTCGCCGCGCTACCGTAGAATCGCGGTGCGGCCATGCCGGACATCCGGGCCAGTCTCGAAGGTGTGCGCGAGCGCATCGCCCGCGCCGCTGAGCGCGGGGGGCGTCGGGCGGAGCAGGTGCTCCTGATCGGCGTCTCGAAGACGGTGGAGCCTGCGCGCATCCGCGAGGCGATCGCCGCGGGTGTCCCGGCGCTCGGGGAGAACCGGGTCCAGGAGGCCCGCGCGAAGATCGCCGAGCTCGGGCGGCCGGTGCCGTGGCACCTGATCGGGCAGCTGCAGACGAACAAGGCCAAGGAGGCCATCGAGCTCTTCGACCTCATCCACTCGGTGGACCGCGCGGAGCTCGGCCGCGAGCTTCACAAGCGGGCTCGGCAGCGGGGCCGGCCGGTCGAGGCGCTCGTGCAGGTGAACGTGGCCGGCGAGGCGTCGAAGGGCGGGGTCGCGCCCGAGGGGCTCGGCGATCTGCTGGACGCCGTCACGAAGCTCGACCACCTGAGGGTGCTCGGGCTGATGGCGATCCCGCCCGAAGCCCGGGACCCGGCCGACGCGCGCGTGTGGTTCCGGACGCTCGCGAAGCTCGGCGAGCGCCACGGGCTCCGGGAGCTCTCGATGGGGATGAGCGGCGACTTCGAGGTGGCGATCGAGGAGGGAGCGACGATGGTTCGCGTCGGGACGGCGATCTTCGGGCCGCGCCCGGCCGCGCCCACAAAGGAGCCACGCGAGCGATGACGATCAAAGACAAGAAGATCGGGTTCGTCGGCGCGGGCAACATGGGCGAGGCGATGATCAAGGGGCTCCTGGCGGCGACGCTCGTGACGCCCAAGGCCGTCTACGCGACCGACGTGCGCTCCGAGCGCCTCAAGGAGCTCGATCGGCGATACGGGATCCAGGTCGCCGCCGACAACCCGGCGCTGGTCCGGGACGTGGACGTCGTCATCCTCGCGGTGAAGCCGCAGATCATCGAGCCCGTGCTGCAGGAGGTGGCTCACGCGTTGACGCGAGCGAAGCTGATGATCTCGATCGCCGCCGGCGTGTCCACGGCCAGGCTCCGCGCGGTCCTCGGCAAGCAGGCGCGGCTCATTCGCGTGATGCCGAACACGCCGGCGCTCGTGCTCGAGGGCGTCACCGCGATCGCCAAGGCGGAGGGCCTCGAGCCGGGCGACCTCGACACGGCGAGCGAGATCTTCAGCGCCGTCGGCCGCGTGGTCGTGCTGGAGGAGGAGCTGCTCGACGCGGTCACGGGCCTCTCGGGCTCCGGTCCCGCCTACGTCGCGCTCGTGATCGAGTCGCTCGCCGACGGCGGAGTGAAGATGGGGCTCGACCGGATCACGGCGATGACGCTCGCGACCCAAACGGTGCTCGGCGCCGCCAAGCTCCTCCTCGAGACGGGCCTCCACCCCGGCGCGCTGAAGGACATGGTCAGCTCGCCCGGCGGCACCTCGATCGCCGGGATCGCCGCCCTCGAGGAGGGCGGGGTCCGCACGACGTTCATCAAGGCGGTCGAGCGGGCCACCCAGCGTTCCCGGGAGCTCGGGGTGTTAAGATGACGCCGTGTTCCTCGTGAGCAATCTCGTCCTTGCGCTGGCGAGGCTCATCAGCCTGCTCCTCGAGGCGTACTTCTGGATCATCATCGCCCGCGCCGTGCTCTCGTGGGTCAACCCGGATCCCTACAACCCGATCGTGCGCTTTCTCCATCGCGTGACGGAGCCGGTGCTCCGCCCGATCCGCGACCGGCTCCCGACGGTCGGGATGGGGCTCGACCTGTCGCCGGTGGTCGTCCTGCTCGCGCTCAAGGTCGCCGAGTGGGTCGTCGTGGATAACTTGCGCGATCTCGCGCTGAGCCTCAGGTAGCCAGTCGGAGGGTCCGATGCGTATCAGTCCCCTCGATATCCGGCAGCAGCAGTTCACGGTCAAGATGCTCCGCGGCTTCGACAAGCACGAGGTGGACGCGTTCCTCGACGACGTCGCCGACGACTACGAGGCCGTGCTCCGGGAGAACGCGCTGCTCAAGGAACAGCTCGCCACGCTCGAGGAGCGCTCCCGCGGGCTCGCCGCGCGTGAGCGGGCCCTCCAGGACACGCTCGTGACGACGCAGCGGCTCGGCGACGAGATGAAGGCGGCCGCGCGGCGCGAGGCGGAGCTCCACATGCGGGAGGCCGAGCTGCGTGGCGAGAAGCTCCTGGAGGGCGTGCGCAGCGAAGAAGCGAAGATCCGGGGCGAGCTCCAGGGGCTCCGGCGCATGCGCCGCCAGCTCGTGGAGGATCTGCGCTCGACGCTCGAGAGCTACTATCGCATGATGGCGACCGAGTTCGGTGAGGACGCCGGCGAGCCGAAGGGCTGAGCATGCCGTGCTGCGTCTCCGCGTGCAGCCGCGCGCCTCGCGGGACGCGATCCTCGGCTGGCAGGACGGTGTCCTGCGCGTGCGCGTGACGGCGCCGCCCGTCGAGGGGGCGGCCAACGCGGCGGTGGTCGCGCTCGTGGCCAAGGCACTCGGCGTCGCCCCATCCACCGTGCGCGTCGTTGGCGGCGAGCGCGGCCGGGACAAGCGCGTGCGCGTGGCCGGCCTCACCGACGCCGACGTCCGTACGCGACTGGCGTGAAGCCCGACACGATCACGCCGGTCTGGTGGGCCCACGACCGCCTGATGCTCTTGGACCAGCAGCTCTTGCCCGCCAAGGAGCTCGAGCGGGCGTACACCCGCTGGGAGGATGTCGCCGCCGCCATCCGGACGCTCGTCGTGCGCGGCGCGCCGGCGATCGGCGTCGCGGCCGCCTTCGGCGTGGCGCTCGCCGCGCGCCAGAGCCGCGCGGCGACCTTCGACGCGCTCCTGACGGATCTGGAGACGGCGATCAAAGGGTTGGCGGCGACGCGGCCGACGGCCGTCAACCTCTTCTGGGCGCTCGAGCGGATGAAGCGCCTGGCGCTCGAGTCGCGTGCCGTGCCGCTCGATCAGGTGAGGATGCGGCTCCTCGCCGAGGCGCAGGCGATCCGTGACGAGGACATCGCGGCGAACCAGGCGATGGGCGCTCATGGCGCCGCGCTCGTCCCGGCGAACGCCCGCATTCTCACCCATTGCAACGCCGGGGCCCTCGCGACCGCGGGCTTCGGGACGGCGCTCGGCGTGATCCGGGCGGCCCACGCCCAGGGCAAGGTCGGCCGCGTGTGGGTGGACGAGACGCGGCCTGTCATGCAGGGCTCACGGCTCACGGCCTGGGAGTGCGCGCGCGAGGGGATCCCGCATACCCTGATCGCGGACGTCGTGGCCGCCTCGCTCATGGCGCGCGGCCAGGTGGACCTGATCGTGACGGGCGCCGACCGGATCGCCGCCAACGGCGACACGGCAAACAAGATCGGCACCTACTCGCTGGCGGTGCTGGCCCATCACCATCGCGTGCCCTTCTACGTGGCCGCGCCGTTCTCGACGATCGACCCCACGCTCGCCTCGGGCGAGCACATCCCGATCGAGGAGCGCGATCCGGCCGAGGTGCGCGGCGTGGGGACCCAGCAGACGGCGCCCGCCGAGTCGCCTGTGTTCAATCCCGCGTTCGACGTGACGCCGGCCTCGCTCATCACGGCGATCATCACCGAGCGCGGCGTCGTCCGCCCCCCGTATCATTTCGGCTGACCGTCGGGGCGCCGGTCCACCCGGCCGTCAGGGAGGTCAACCCGCGGTGGTCTCGAACCGCGAGACGCGCGTCGCCCGCGCCTATCACGACCAGACGGCGCACTCGCCGGCGTCGGTCCGCACGAGCACCCACTCCCTCGACTGGGACGTCAAGCCCTTCCCGTTCAAGGTCTACACCGACCTTCCCCCGCTCGCGCTGCCGCGGGAGATCGATCCGCTCGCGATCGACACGCTCACCGCCCTCGGCGCCGGTACGGCGGGTGCCGAGCGCATGACGCTGGCCGACCTCGCGACCGTCCTCTACTACGCGGCGGGGGTGACCAAGAAGAGGGCCTACCCGGGCGGCGGCGAGGTCCTGTTCCGCGCGGCCCCGTCGACGGGCGCCCTGTACCAGACGGAGGTCTACGTCGCGGCGGGCCAGGTCGAAGGGCTCGAAGCCGGGCTCTACCACTTCTGCCCCGGCGACTTCGCCTTGCGCCGCCTTCGCGCGGGCGACGTGCGGGCGGAACTCGCCCGCGCGGCGGCAGACGAGGCGCCCGCCCGCCGGGCGGTGACGATCGTCCTGACCGCGATCTACTGGCGGAACACGTGGAAGTATCAGGCGCGCGGGTACCGCCACCTCTTCTGGGACTCCGGGACGCTCCTGGCTCACCTCTTGGCGGTGGGCGGGGCGCTCGGGCTCGGACCGCGTCTCTACACCGGGTTCGTCGACGCCGACCTGAACCGCCTGCTCGGCGTGGACGCCGAGCAGGAAGCCGCGCTGGAGCTGGTGACGCTGGGGCCCGAGGGGACGCGAGCCCCGCCCGTCGCCACGGTCGACGACTCCCGCCATCCGTACATGCCGCTGTCGTCGTCCCAGGTGGACTATCCGCTTCTCCGCGAGATCCACGTGGCCTCGATGCTCGAGACCCCCGACGATGTTCGCGCGTGGCGGGCAGGAGGATCAGGGACACGGGTCTCAGAGGGTGCGCCCCATGCCCTGGTCACACTCCCCGCAGCCCGCGCGGCATCAGGGCGTGGGCTCGGCGAGACGATCCAGCGACGAGGATCCACGAGGCAGTTCGGTCACGTTCCGTTGAGCGCGGTGGAGCTGGCGACGGCGCTCTGGGCCGCGACCCGCTCCCTCGACGCCGATGTCCCCGCGGGGCTCGTGGACCTCTATCTGATCGTCAACGCGGTGGACGGGGTCGAGCCGGGCGCGTACGGCTACCGTGCGTCGGAGCACGCGCTCGAGCTCCTGAAGGCGGGCTCTTACCGGAACGAGTCGTCGTATCTCTGCCTCGAGCAGCCGCTTGGAGGCGACGCGGCGGCGGTGATCTACTTCCTCGCGCCGCTCGCCCCGATCCTCTCCGCGTTCGGCAACCGCGGCTATCGGCTCGCCAACCTCGAGGCCGGGAGCGCCGGCGGGCGCGCCTACCTCGCCGCCTACGCGCAGGGCTTCGGCGCCTCGGGGCTCACCTTCTACGACGCCGCCGTGGTCGAGTTCTTCTCGCCGCACGCGGCCGGCAAGGACGCGATCTTCGTCGTGGCCCTGGGGCGGACGGCCGGAACCGGACGTGTTACGATCGGAACGACACCCATCCGTCCAAGGAGGTCGTCCGTATGAAGAAGTACCAGTTGATGGCGCCGGGCCCGACGCCGGTGCCGAGCGAGGTCCTCCTCGCGATGGCGCAGCCGATGATCCACCACCGGACGCCCCAGTACGAAACGCTCTTCGTCGAGGTTCGTGCGGGGCTCAAGAAGGTCTTCCAGACGGAGGCGGACGTCCTCCCGCTCGCGTGCTCCGGCACCGGCGCCATGGAAGCGGCGGTCGTCAACACGCTCTCAGCCGGAGACACCGTCGCGGCGATCCGAGCGGGGAAGTTCGGCGACCGCTGGGTCGAGATCTGCCGCGCCTACGGGGTCAACGTGGTCGAGCTGGCCGCGCCCTTCGGGCACTCGGTCCCCGCCGAGCGTGTGGCCGAGACCCTCCGGACCCACAAAGGCGTGAAGGCGGTGCTGACCCAGCACAGCGAGTCGTCCACCGGCGTGCTCCACGACGTCCGTGGCTACGCCGCGGTGACGCGCGGGACGGACACGATGCTGATCGTGGACGCGGTCTCGAGCCTCGGGATCGCCGATCTGCCGATGGACGCCTGGGGCGCGGACCTCGTCGTCTCCGGCTCCCAGAAAGGGCTCATGCTGCCGCCGGGCGTCGCCTTCTGCGCGCTTGGGGAGAAGGCGTGGGCGGCGGCGAAGACCTCGACCCTGCCGAAGTATTACTTCAACCTCGCCGAGGAGCGGAAGGCCGTCGTCAAGAACGAGGCGCACTTCACGCCCGCGGTGAGCATCATCGTCGGGCTCCGCGAAGTGCTCCGGATGATCGAGACGGAGGGGCTCCGGAACGTCTTCAAGCGCCACGACCGGCTGGCCCGCGCCACGCGCGCGGGCGTCGAGGCGCTCGGGCTCGAGCTGTTCGCGAAGGCCACGCCGAGCCCGGCGCTCACGGCCGTGGCGGCCCCGAAGGGCGTCGACAGCGAGAAGGTCGTCGCCGCCTATTCGAAGACGCACAACATCACGATCGCCGGTGGGCAGGGCGAGATGAAGGGCAAGGTCTTCCGGCTCGGCCATATGGGCTACGCCGCGGAGTTCGACGTGATCGTCGCGCTCGCGGCGCTCGAGCAAGTCCTGTCCGACCTGGGCCAGCCGGTCGACTTCGGCGCGAGCATCGGCGCCGCGCAGAAGATCTTCGCCGAGAAGTCGTGAAACGGGTTCTCGTCACCGACGGCCTGCACGCCGTCGGCGTCGACGCACTCCGCAAACAGGGGCTCGAGGTCGACGTCGAAGGCACCCTCGCGGAGCCGGCCCTCGTCGCGCGCATCGGCGACTACGAGGGCCTGATCGTCCGCAGCGCCACCAAGGTCACGCGCGCGGTGGTGGAGGCCGGGCTCAAGCTCGAAGTCGTCGGCCGCGCCGGCGCGGGCGTGGACACGATCGACGTGGACGCCGCCACCGAGCGCGGGGTCGTCGTCATGAACACGCCGGGTGGCAACACCACCGCGGTCGCCGAGCACACGATGGCGCTCCTCCTGGCGCTCGCGCGGCGTGTCCCCGCGGCCGACGCCGCGCTGAAGGGCGGCCGCTGGGAGAAGAGCCGGCTCCAGGGGGTCGAGCTCTTCGGCAAGGTGCTGGGCGTGCTCGGGCTCGGGCGCATCGGGTCCGAGGTCGCGCGCCGGGCCCTCGGCTTTCGCATGCACGTGATCGCCTTCGACCCCTACCTCACGCGTGAGGCGGCCGAGCGCCACGGCGTCGAGGCCGTCGAGCTCGACGAGCTCCTCGCGCGGTCGGACTTCATCACGGTCCACACCCCGCTCACGGGAGACACGCGCTACCTGCTCGGCGAGGACGAGCTCGCCCGCGTCAAGCCCGGCGTCCGGATCATCAACTGCGCCCGCGGCGGCATCGTGGACGAGCGGGCGCTCGCCGCGGCGATCCGCGCGGCGCGCGTGGCGGGCGCGGCGCTCGACGTGTTCGAGCGCGAGCCGCCGCCCGCCGACCACCCGCTGGTCGGGCTCGAGCAGGTGATCGTCACGCCGCACCTGGGCGCCGCGACGGACGAGGCCCAAACGGCCGTGGCGCTCGCCATCGCCGAGCAGGTCGCCGACGCGCTCCGGCACGGCGTCGTCGTCAACGCGGTCAATCTCCCGTCCATGGACGCGGAGACGTACCGCGAGACGGCGCCGTGGCTCGGGCTCGCCGAGAAGCTCGGGCGCTTCCTCGCGCAGATGGCCGAGGGGCGGATGCAGGAGGTGCGCCTCACGTATTCCGGCGAGCTCGCCGGGCGCGCGACCGCGACGCTCACGCTCGCGTTCGTCCGTGGCCTCCTCGGCGCCATCCTCTCCGAGCGCGTCACCGACGTGAACGCGCTTCCGATCGCGAAGGCGCGCGGCCTCAGGGTCACCGAGACCTCGACGACCGAGGCCGAGGACTACGCGAGCCTCGCGGCGGCCGAGCTCGTGACCGACCGTGGGACCTCGTCGGTCGCGGGCACGGTGTTCTTCAAGCGCGAGGCGCGCTTCGTGCGGATCGACGGCCTGCCGGTCGAGGCGCTGCCGCAGGGCTGGATGCTCGTGTTCGCCAACCTCGACGTCCCCGGTGTCATCGGCCGCATCGGGACGCTCTGCGGCCGGCAGAGCATCAACATCGCCGGGATGCAGCTCGGCCGGGAGCGGCGGGGCGGTCGCGCGGTCTCCATCCTGAACCTCGATGACCCCATGCCCGCCGCGGTGCTCGACGAGATCCGGGCGATGCCCGACATCGTCTTCGCCAAGCTCGTCAAGCTGTAGGTCCCGCGCCGCCGCGCGACCGGCCCCTCGGCGTCTCCCGCGCCGGCTCGGAGTCGTCCTGCCCGACGGGCCGCCCGCCTGACCGCGCACCGATTCGCGGTAGAATGACGAGGTTGTGAGCAAGCTGAGGCTCTTTCTGGTACGGCACGGGGAGACCGCGTGGTCGCGCGAGCGGCGGTTCGCCGGCTCCCGCGATGTCCCGCTCGCCCCGGAGGGGCGCCGCCAGTGCGAGGCGGTGGCCCGCACGCTGGCGTCCGAGACCGTCGCCGGGATCTACGCGAGCCCGCTCGAGCGTGCGCGCGCCTCGGCGGAGGTGATCGCCAGTCCGCACCGGCTCGAGGTGACGATCGACCCGGCGTTCCGCGAGATGGCGTTCGGCGAGTGGGAGGGGCTGACACGTGGCGAGGTCACCACGCGCTTCCCCGCCGACTACGAGCGCTGGCGGACGGCGCCACAGCTCCTGCGCGTCGCAGGAGGGGAGACCGTCGGCGAGGTCGCGGGCCGGGTCCGGGCCGGCGTGAGCGCGTTGCAGGCGGCGCACGCGGGGGAGACGGTCGTGCTCGTGAGCCACGCGGTCGTGATCCGGCTCATCGTCCTCGACGCCCTGGGCCTCGGCCACGAGCGCCTCTGGACCCTGGACGCGACGCCCGCGGGAATCACCGAGATCGAGTACGAGCCCGGCTGGGCGACGGTGCACCGGATGAACACCCTCGCCCACCTCGAGGCGCTGCCGCGATGAAGCGATGAGGCCCCTGCACCCGCAGCTCCCGAAGGGCGCGCGCGTCTACCTGCCGGACGAGGCGGCGCGCAAGCGCCACGTCGAAGCGCGGCTGCTCGACGTGGTCACGCGGTGGGGCTACCGCGAGATCGTCACCTCCACGTTCGAGTACGCGGACGTGCTCGCGATGGGCACCGACGAGGGCGTTCAGGAGAACATGTTCAAGCTCGTGGACCGGGAGACCGGCCGGATGCTCGCGCTCCGTGCCGACATCACGCCGCAGATCGCGCGCATCGTGGCGGCGCGGCTCCGGGACGAGCCCAAGCCCATCCGGCTCGCGTACGTGACCAACGTGTTCCGTTACGACGAGCCGCAGGTCTCGCACTACCGCGAATTCTATCAGGCGGGCGTCGAGCTGATCGGGCTCGAGAAGCCGGAGGCGGAGGTCGAGGTCATCGCGATGGCGATCGAGGGGCTCCGCGCGCTCGGGCTCGAGCGCTTCCAGATCGACCTCGGGCACCCCGACTTCTTCCGTGGCCTCTGCGAGGACGCCGGGGCCGAGCCGGCGCGCGTGCGCGAGCTCCGGGCGGCGCTCGCGCGGAAGGACGCGTCCACGCTCGAGCGGATCGTGAGCGACCTGGCCCCCGCGCCGCACGTCCGCGAGGCGCTCCTGGCGCTCCCCACGCTCTTCGGCCACGAGGCCGTGCTCGAGCGCGCCGGGGGCCTCGCGCGCAGCAAGCGGTCGGCGAAGGCCCTCGCGAACCTCGCCGAGGTCTACCGGCTCCTCACGATCTACGGGCTGGCCGACGTCGTCCGGCTCGACCTCGGAGAGGTGCGCGGCTTCGACTACTACTCCGGGACCTACTTCGAGGCGTACGTGTCGGGCTTCGGCGCCTCCGTCGCCGCCGGGGGGCGGTACGATCACATGCTGGCGCGCTTCGGCTACGACTGCGCGGCGGTCGGCTTCGCCTTCGACGTGGCGCGCGTCCTTGCGGTGATGGAGGCGCAGGCCGTTCCCGTCGAACTGCCGGTGCGCGACCTCGGCGCCTCGGTCGCGCGCGACATCATCAGCCGCGGGCTCGAGGAGTCGGTGGCCTACGCGCGCGCGCAGCGCGTGCGCCACGTCCTGGTCGTCGGGAGTCCGCGCACCGGTCCGGATCAGCTCCTGGCGCTGGATCTCGCCGACGGCTCCGAGCGCGTCCTGGCGGTGCCGGAGGTGCTTGCCGGGCCGGGACGCTTCTTCACGGGTGTCGGCGATGGCTAACATCGTGGTCGTCGGGACGCAGTGGGGCGACGAGGGGAAGGGCAAGGTCGTCGACGTCATCACCCCGCACGTGGACGTCGTCGTCCGCTACCAGGGCGGCAACAACGCCGGCCACACGGTGGTCGTCGGGCGGGAGAAGTACGTCCTCCAGTCGATCCCCTCGGGCATCCTCCACCGCGGCTGCCGCTGCGTCGTTGGTTGCGGTGTCGTCGTGGACCCCGGCTCGCTCATCGAGGAGATGGAGTCACTCGTCCAGCGCGGTGTCACCCTCGACGGCAACCTCTTCATCTCGAAGAACGCGCACCTGATCATGCCCTACCACCCGGCGCTCGATCGGGCGTCCGAGGCAAAGCTCGGGAAGCGGCGGATCGGCACGACCGGCAAGGGCGTTGGCCCCGCCTACGTCGACAAGGCGGCCCGAGTGGGGATCCGGATGGCCGATCTCCTCAACGAGCCGCTCTTCCGTGAAAAGCTCGAGCTGAACGTCGCGCAGAAGAACCGGCTCTTGCGCGAGATCTATGACGCCCAGACGTTCACCGTGGAGGAGATCCTCAACCAGTACCTGCGCTACGCCGGCTGGCTCGCGCCGTACGTCACCGACACGGCGCTCCTCCTGACGCGCTGGATCGACAGCGGCTACAAGGTGCTCTTCGAGGGCGCGCAGGGCACGATGCTCGACGTCGATCACGGGACCTACCCTTATATCACCTCGTCCTCCACGACCGCGGGCGGGGCCGCGACGGGCACGGGCGTGCCGCCCACTCGGATCCACGGCGTGCTCGGCGTCAGCAAGGCGTACACGACCCGCGTCGGTGGCGGGCCCTTCCCGAGCGAGATGTCGGGCGCGATCGCCGAGCACATCCGCGCGCGCGGCAACGAGTACGGCGCGGTGACGGGCCGACCGCGGCGCTGCGGCTGGTTCGACGCGGTCGTGGGGCGCTACGCCGTGCGCATCAACGGCCTCGACACGGTGGCGCTCACCAAGCTCGACGTGCTCGACCAGTGCGAGACGATCAAGGTGTGCACGGGCTACCGCTACCGGGGCGAGATCCTCACGGACTTTCCCGAGGACGAGACGGTCGTCGGCGAGGCCGAGCCCGCGTACGAGGAGCTCGAGGGCTGGGGCGCGTCGACCCGCGGCGCCAAGAACGAGGCCGACCTGCCGGCGAAGGCGCGGCGCTACCTCGAGCGGCTCGAGGAGCTGCTCGGCGTGCCCTTCTGCCTGATCTCGACGGGCGCCCAGCGCGACGAGACGATTCTGTGCGAGGACTCGCCGCTGCTCCGCTGGTTTCCCTCGGTGCGCTCGAGCCTCCTCTAGCGGTGGCGCCGCCGCGGATCCAGCGGCTCCTCTTCGTCGTTCGCCGCGAGCGCCGCACGTTCTACGACTCGCTGCGGCGCACGTTCGATGGCGACGATACCGTGCAGATCGTCCTCGACCGCCGCGTCGGGGACCGCCGCCGGCGCAGGCTCGATTCACGTCGGGCCGAGCGGCGAGCGCACGAGCGGCGTGCCCGCCGTGCGATCGACGCGCAGCTCCGCCTGCGGGGCTACGCGGTGGTCGGCGTCATAACCTTCCAGCACCCGCCTGCCCGCGCCGCCGAGGCCGCCGAGCGCAAAGCGCGGTAGAAGCCGCTCTCGTTTGGGAGGCCGAGCGGGTGGCCTCGCAGCCGACCCAGGCGGGGCTGGAGGTCACCGCGCCGCGCCCCGTCCTCGCCTCGTGACACCGTCGGCCCGCGTCACACGACGAGATCACCCGTGCCGGGCTAACATGACGGCCGGTCAGGGTGACACACTTTCTTCAACGCTTCCCACACCGAGATGCCTATCGAACAACCATTTCTCCGGAAATTCGCGCGTGGCGAGTCGGGCATTGAATATGCTTCCTCCGTTGAACCGGGGTACCGCGGATGGAGAGCTTCGCGCTTGTCAAGATTAAGGCCACCGTAGCGACCGGGGCGCTGCTCTTGCCAGAAGACCGGGTCGACAAGGTGCTCGAGGAGCTCCGGGACAACCTCAAGCGCCTCGGCCTCGCGGTCCTGTCGATCGAGCGCGTGAACGTGGAAACGGAGCGACCGCAGGAGGCGTTCGACGATAAGGATCCGTGGAGCTTTCAAGGCCGCAATCGAGAGTAATTCCCACTCGTGACCTCGGAGGATCGGGAGCCGGAGCCCGGCCGCCGCTTCTGATCAGAAGCTTCGTGACCTCTTCTCGTGGCGTCTTTGCCCGCCGCCGTCCGCGCCCTCGGCCCGCCCCGGAGATTGCCCCGGCTCCGCAACCCTGTAGAATCATGGCCACGAGCCGTTAGCTCAGTTGGTAGAGCACCTGACTTTTAATCGTCAGGATGAAGTGAGGCCCCTCGGTAAATCGGTGATTTGCCGAGGGGTTTTCTTTTTGCGTTTGGCTGGCGTAGGGCAGTTTGGGGTGGGTTTCAGCCCGTCGCGGGCATAACGGCGGGCATAACGGAGCGGTTGTCCTGCGACCGACTGAATACGAATCTGGCGTGGGGTTCGGCGCGCCGTCCTACTCCTTCGGAGTCCGTCGCGTTTCGTCTAGGTTCGTGCGGCTCCGCGCGGGTCGCGAGCGATCAGGTCGATGTGACCCGAGTGCGACGACGCGCCGCAGAGTGTGATGGCGACGTAGCCCGGAAGTAGCCGGGCACGCTTGTTCGCTCGATCGGCCGCGCGCTATAGTCAATTTGAGAACGAAAGGGATGAACCTCCTGAGGGACAACTACGACATCCGCACTGTCCGAAGAGCCACTGGGCCACCGGGACGTGAGCACCACGATGATCTACACGCACGTCCTGAACCGGGGACCGGCCGCCGTGCGGAGCCTGGTGCACCGGATGTTCACGTCGTGACCCGGCGGGCGGCCTCTGGATGTATACGCGACTGGATATGCTGCAGGGCCCTGCGGCCTATCTCGGTTCTGCGGGGGCCGGCCGATCGAGCGCAACGTGCCGGGCGGAAAGGGCGTGTCGGGCTAGCGAAGGGCTCATTCGAATCCGGGATATGCTGCAAGGTCCTGAAGCGTTACCGGTATTACGGTGATCAGCCTATCCCGTGGCCGAGTTCTAGTTAGCTGCACGGGCTTAGGCTGATGCTTGCAGACGACGAAGAGTGGTACAAGGTCAGTCTTCGATTCTCGGGTGAGGAGCTGGACCTCCGTGCGACGACCGCTGCACTCGGGTTGAAGCCGGACGTCACGGGTCGAGTTGGCGAACACGTCGGGGGAAATCCTCGATACGCGGAGTATCAAACGAACGTTTGGGTTTACCGCTACACGGAGGACGGTGGAGTCCGATTCAGCGACCAACTAGAAGAACTCGTCACGCGTCTTGAGGGCCGGGCGGCTGCGGTTCGCGCCCTTACGGACCGGCCAGGAGTCGTGGCGGAGCTCTTGCTCGGCTTCAGTTCTGGAAATGGGCAGGGAGGTTTCACGCTGCCTGCGTCGCTCCTCTCCCGAGTCGCCGCACTTGGCATCGATCTCTCCCTAGATCTTTATCCCCCTACCGTCCGCAGTGGAGCGGACGCGCTTCGCGCGCCGCTCACCGCGATCGTTAGGCAGCGGCCGCCTGCGTCACGTGACGGAGCCACCGAAATGATAGGCGCGCTGCTCGCGACGGTCCTGGTTATGACGCACACCACGGCCGACACGACAGTACAGCTTGGGACCGTAGAACGAGATCTTACCGGAGATGGCGTCCCGGAAACCCTGAGCCTTACAGGGCGCGGCCAAACCGTAGACAGCCTCGAGGTGACGTTTACGATCACGTCGTCGGGGCGAACAGTCTATGAGAGGAAATGGCCCATGACACGCGCCGTAGGTTTTGACGCCGGCCGGCGGCTACTCTCCGCTGCCGAGCACCGTACGCGGCTGAATGAGCTCGGCCGTTCCTTCTTCGCCCACGACAAATTCATGTCGCCGCACAGGTTCCTGACCAAGCTTCGCGCTTCTGCTCCACGGCACATCGGCCTCATCCCCGAGGTAATCGCTCGCGATCTCGGCCCGAACAACGTGTCACGGGCTCGGCTGGCCTGGGAGGAGATGCAGACTGCCGGCATCACGGTCTTCGAGTTCTCTGTGGGCGGCGATGCGGTCACGACCATCGGCTGGAGCGAATCGGATCACCGATTCTATCACCTCTTGGAATGCTGCTAGGGAATCGGCCGCTGCCTAACAAGCGTTGAAGCTGGCGGCGCGCGTAGATTCGCGCGTAGATTATGGAAAGAGTTTTTCTTCGGCGCGCCGCAGCTCAAGCGCGGTCCGTTGGGCAGATTTGTGGACTGAGGGATAGAACTAGTCTTGTCGATCTACGTCGAAACCCGTATTCGCGGCACGATGGACGAGATCTGGCGGCTGACCCAGACGCCAGATCTCCATGAACGCTGGGATCTGCGGTTCACGTCCATCGCCTATCAGAACCGCTCGGGTAACTCGGAATCACAGAGCTTCCGCTACTCGACCCGCATCGGACTCGGCGTAGAGATCGAGGGCTGGGGCGAGACGGTTGGCCAGCGAGCAGCCGACGGCACGCGCATGTCGGCTCTGAAGTTCGGATCGGAGGACCGACGGTCGTTGATTCGCTCAGGCTCGGGCTATTGGAAGTACGAACAGGTCAAAGACGAAGTGCGGTTTATCACTGGCTACGACTACGAGGTTCGCTGGGGGGTGATTGGTAGGACATTCGATCGGCTCGTGTTTCGACCGCTGATGGGGTGGGCAACGGCCTGGAGTTTTGATCGCCTGCGACTTTGGATCGAGGCTGGCGTGGAGCCGCATCGAGCGGCACGGCAAGCGCTGATCCACGCGCTCGCCGCCGCCACGATAGCCTTCGTGTGGATATGGCACGGCGTCGTGCCGAAGCTCGCCGGGCCGCATCCCGACGAGCTCGCGATGTTGTTCGAAGCTGGCGTGTCTAGAGCGTGGTTGCGTCCGATCACGCAAATCCTCGGCGTGGCGGAGCTGGCCTTCGGGCTCGCGTTCCTGCCACTAGCCCGCCGTCGATGGCCGTGGCTGTTGACTATAGCGCTGATGGCCACTGCGACGGTCGGCGTGCTTGTGAATTCACCGAGCCGAGCCGTGGCGGCGTTCAACCCTGTCACGCTCAACGCCGTGCTCGCCGCCCTTGCCGCCATCGGCCTGCTGTCGCTGCGCGATCTGCCGTCTGCCCGACGTTGTCGGCGCGTGGCCCCAGGAGGCTGAACAGGGTGCGCGGTTCATGAAATCGATCTATCAGCGCGTCCTTGGCGCCGACTTCGAGCGCTTGCATCCGCGCATCCAGCAGCGGTTCGCGCTCACAAGTACTGTAGGCCGCGCCGCGATCGGGCGTGGGGTGATGGACAAGGTGTGGCGTGGGCGCTTATACACGCTGCCTTTCCTCTACGTCGGTACGTGGCGCAATATCATGTTCCCTGAGCGCGGCCACGACGTGCCGTTCGAAATCGAGAACTGGGCCTACCGCGATTCGCTCGGGCGGGAAACCGTCACCTGGTTGCGGACATTCCACACCGACCGCCCGCGACGATTCGACGCCTACATGATCTACAGCGAAGCGCGGGGCCGCGTCGTCGACTACCTTGGCACTCACCAACATCTGGCGGTCGATCTGACTCTCTCGGTCGACGAACGTGGTGGTTTGCGTCTCCGCTCCGGTGAGCAGCGTTTCTACGAGGGTCGAATCGCATTTCGGGAGGTAGCCGTTAGCAACCGAGTTTGGGGTCCTCTGTTCGGTTATCGCGGGTCCTTCGACGTGGAATGGATCGAAGCGCCGGACGGTCCACCGACGTCGATACGTCCGAAGCGCGAGGAGCGCCGAGAGTGAAGGACCAGGTGGCTGAATCATGATAGTTCGACTGCCCAACAGTGCGCCGCAGCCGGCCCGCTGCGCCGGCGGCTGAGCGGCAGGGCGTTAGGCTTATCTCAGATGAGCGAATCGAGGAGGAGCTGAGCGATGCCGCGCTGCCACCACTGTGGCACGATATTCTTTTTCGAAGGGGTTCGCCCGCCTTCACGACCAGTAGCGGTTAGGTCGGGGTGAGGCTAACAGCACGTTCGGCCGGCCGCTGGCTCGCCTTCGCTCGCTGCGGACGGCAAAGTGGGGCTTGTACGAAGAAGAAATCGAGCCCGGAGAAGGATAGGATAGGTCATGGCTATGGTTCGCCCTGTTGAAGTTCGACCCCTGGCAGGCTATCGAATCTGGCTGCGCTACCAGGACGGCACAGAGGGCGAGGTGGATCTATCCCACCTGGCAGGCAAGGGCGTGTTTGTGTCGTGGGAAAGGGAAGGCGTGTTCGCCAAGGTCAAGCTGGGTCCGCATGGACAGCTCGAATGGCCAGGTGATGTCGACCTGTGTCCTGACGCCCTCTACCTCAAGCTGACGGGGAAGCGGCCCGAGGACGTCTTCACAGGACCCGGTCCGACCGGCGGGCATGCCTGAGGTCAGCCGCTTTTACGGGATCGTCATCAAGATCTTCTACGACGACCACAACCCGCCCCACTTCCACGCCGAGTACGGCGAGCATGAGGTCCTCGTTAGCATCAATACGTTGGCCATTCTCAGTGGCAATCTCCCGGCTCGCGCTCTCGGACTCGTAGCAGAATGGGCTTCCTTGCATCAGCGCGAACTGTTGACCTCGTGGGAGAGGGCAAGTCACCTCCAGCCGCCGGGCAAGATTGCGCCGCTGCCGTGAATCCGAAAGCGTCTCGCATAACCACAGGCATTCACCCGACGCGCTTCACGCGTATCCGGCCTCGCTGGAGCTTCACAAGATCTATCGCATTGGGACACCTCGCGCCGCTGCCTCGGGATTCATCCGGACCGCCATCCGCGTTCCCCGAGTGAGCGTCGCCCTGCGAGCGTGGTACATCCGGCGCGGCGCACTCGTGCGGAGATTCACGTGCAGGCCGAGGCCAAGGACCGCGGCAAGCAGTGCGTCCGCGATCGGCACGCCGACGACAGCCCGTCCGGGTGTCCGACGGCACGCGCGGCGACACCGAACGTGCGCGACGGCGGTTGTCAAACCACGAAGTACCTCACAAAGGGCGTGCTTCGTGACCTTCCCAAATGTGACGAAGACTTCCGTCGCGGGTGAGGTGAAGCTTTATCTTGCCGTACCCTCCGCCTCTTCTCCAGCTGCGCTCTCATTGGTCCCGTCCCTGGCCCATCATCGTTCCGCCACCGGACCAGTTCTGGGTCCGCCGCTGGTTCACCTCAAGGCACCATCCCGGTCCACAAACAGGCACAGCGTGTGTACCGGGAGCAGCCACGCGACGATCGCTCCGCCGAGCAGCTCACGGTCTGCCCAGCGTACGCGTCGCGGACCAGCTGATGAACCATCGGCAGTCCCTCTTCCATCTCTGAGCGCGGGCCCTCATACGGCCCTCGTGCCGAGAAGCTGAATTGCGTTCGCGACCGCAGAGGGCCGTGCGTCGCTCAATAGGCGCGGGAACTTAGGAGCCATCCGGCCCTCTCCCTTTATCTTGCGATACGACGTAGTTGTTCCGCCGGCGCCCACACGGCACCGGAACCGGCACTGCTGCGATTTGCGCCGGTCCCGGCGCAAAACACCGCACTCTCGCGCGTCGCGGGCAGGGGCGCTGTTCGCCCTTTCGCCGAGCACAGCACTTTGTCGCTCGGGACTTGCGAGACGGCGTAGCTCGGGCGGTGGTCCTGGCATGCTCTTCGCTGATCGCCGGGCGCGTGAGAGGCGACCCGGTGATCACGAGCGCAGGTGGGAGGCAGCTATCCGAGCAGCAGCGCGCCGCTCAGCAGCTCCGCGCGCTGGCCAAGCCATATCGGTTTCGGGTCCGGGCCGACACCGAAGGGTTCCCCATCATCCCCGGTCGGTACGGTCAGATCGAATGGTTCGACGGTCGAGCGCTCGCCGTCTACAGTGATCACCCCAAGCTCTTTCGGAAGCTCTGGGCCATCGCGAATGTCCGGCGGCACCAGACGGGTGACTCAGAGATGCGCGCTGTGTTCCCGCCCGAGGCGCTGGAGCAGGTCGCAGCGGTCATCCGAGCGAAACGGTGGGGTGGGACGGGCCGAGGACGCCCCCAGAATTTTCGCTCAGAGCCTGGACAACTGGCCACTTCCCAGCCTCCGGAGCCACATTCCGGACTCAGGCGGGTCCAGGGCCTGGGGGTGACGCTCCGACAGGCAAGCGAGCCGTCGAAGTGAATTCAAACGCCACTCCTGGCCACGATCCCACGTCCACCCGCGAGGGTGAACCAGACGGGTCGCGCGACCGGCCCAGCGGGCTGAGCCTGAGCGATCGACGGTGGCATCCGGGACGTCCACGGAAGGTCCACGCGGGCCGCGCTCCGGACACATCACCCACGATGAGCCCCGCCGAGAGTGCCTCGCCGAGCAAGCTCATCACGCCCCGGCTTCTGAACCTTAGGGCCGCAGCCAACTATCTCGGCGTTTCGCCTTGGACAATCCGGGATCTCGAGGCCAGAGGGGTCCTGAAACGCGTCACCGTGCCACTCCCGGGCGGCACGGAACTGCGAAAGCTGCTCTTCGACAAACTGGAGCTCGACCGTCTCATCGATGTCTGGAAGGCCTGAGGGAAGCAAAGGTCTGAGGGAAGTCTTGACCCCGTAGGGCGTCCGGGGCATCGTTCGCCTGTGCACCTCGGACGACGAACATCGGGCGGCCGGCAGGACATCGACGCATCTCGCCCTGAACTCGCCAGGACCGCTCGAATCAGTCTCGCCCAGTACCGAACCCGCACGGGCGGCGGGAGAAAGGAGCAGCTGATGGGTTACCTGTACAAGCAGAAGTCGAGGGATGGCACGCCGGGACGAGTGTGGTGGGCCAAGTACTACGTGGACGGCCGCCCGGTGCGCGAGAGCACCGGCACCGAGAAAGAGGCGGAGGCGAAGCGCTTCCTCAAGCTGCGCGAGGGCGCCGCCGCCACGGGGGCGCCGATCGCGCCCAGG
>MNCR01000045.1 GCA_001914535.1 Candidatus Rokubacteria bacterium 13_2_20CM_69_15_1 | reverse complement strand
TGCTGGAGAAGCCGGGGTTGCGACTTTGTCTTGGAACTCTTGCCACGCGAGCGCGACGGGAGCGGCGCGACCGACCTTGGGGCGGATCTTCGCGAGCCGCTCCGCGGAACCGACGGCGCGAGCCCTCACGTGGCTGATGAATCCCTCGCGGGCGCCAGGCATCCCAATGGCGCCGGGTCGGGTGCATGCCGGGGGCGGATCCCAGCTGGGACGAGAACACAGAAACGACCAAGGAATCTGGAGGTGGGCAATGACGGTTCGGTTGGATCACACGATTGTGCCAGCAAAGGACAAGATCGCCTCCGCCGGGTTCTTCGCCGAGATCTTCGGCTTGACAGTCAAGCCCGGCCAAGGCTACTTCGCGCAAGTGCAAGTCAACGACAGCCTGACCTTTGACTTCGCCGACGAGCCCGAGCCATGGGGTGGGCCCGGGTTCGACCCCAGGACGGGCCAGAGCCATCACTACGCCTTCCATGTCAGCGACGCGGAGTTCGACGCGATCTTTACCCGGGTGAAGGCCAAAGGCATCCCATACGGCAGCGGGCCACACAGCCACACGGACGGCCAGATCAACACCCGTCGAGGCGGGCGCGGCTTCTACTTCGAGGACCCGTACGGCCACCTGTTGGAGGTCATGACCGTGCCCGAGACGGGGAGCTAGGTGGCTGAGTCGCCCCGTCGGGTGATCTGCTGGGCGCCGATCTGGAACAAGGACCGGGAGGGCGTGGGGCTCGAGCATCTGCTTCTCTGGGAGCGCGCGGCCGAGAGCACCGTCCTCACGTTCGACGAGGCCGGCCGCGCCTTCCGCCTGACCTATCACCTCGCCTGGGACGCGGGGTGGCGGCTCCACACGGCGCGGCTCTGGGTGACGACCGAGGCCGGCTCACGGTCCCTTGAGCTCGAGGCCGATGGCGAGGGCCACTGGCGCGACGTCGCCGGCCAGGCCCGGCCGGACCTCGACGGCTGCATCGACATCGACGTCTGGCCGACCCCCTTCACGAACACGTTCCCGATTCGCCGTCGGCCCACGTACGGCAGGGATATACGCGGCTCGCCGACCGCCGTTATTTCTACGAGAACCTCGACGGCAGCGGATTCCGCGCCGAGCTTCCGGTCGACGAGGACGACATCGTGCTGGACTACCAGGGCGTGTTCCGGCGCGTCTCTTGACGGCCGCGCCCAAACCATGACTCGATCCGTTCGGCTCTTCATGTTCATCGAGCTCGCCGCATTCACCGTCGCTGCCCTGATCCACTTCGGCCTGCTGATCGACGGCTACGCGCACCAGAAGGCAGGCACCGCCGAGAGCGTGATCGCGCTCGTGCTTGTCGTCGGTCTGGCGGCGACATGGATCCGCCCCGGGTCGACCCGCGAGATCGGTCTGGCAGCACAAGGATTCGCGCTCCTCGGGACGCTGGTCGGGATCTTCACGATCGCCATCGGCGTCGGGCCCCGCACCGCGCCCGATATCGTCTACCACATCGGCATTCTGGTCGTGCTGGGGTCCGGTCTGGTCGTGGCCGTGCGAGCGCGGCAGATCCTTCAGGAGGCGCGGCCAGGAGTTTCCGGCCGGTACTGAGACTTCCCGAAGCCGCCGACGAAGTCCGGCAACTTCGTGTGCCCCAGCATCTGCCGGATGGCCTGCGACTCGCCGAGGTGGAACCAGTAGTGATAGGTCGTGCGGTGGAGCTTCGTGCCCGGCGTCTCCTTCGAGGACTCGCGCTTCCAGCGCCGCGTGAGCTTCGCACCGATGAGGCTGTCGAGATACGGATCGGCGGCGGTGGTGACGGTGCGCCACCATGCCCACGCCTCGTCGAGCGGCGGCACCGAGAGCGGCTTGCCATAACCGAACTGCTGCACCTCGCGCACCACCGTCGTCCCCTGCGCCCGCTCGAGCCAGTAGAGTTGCTCCTGCCATGCCAGGTGGCCGATCATCCACGCGATCGGATTGATCGGGCTGAAGCGCCGCGCCGCCTCTTCGGCCGTGACGGCCTTGAGCCCGCGGACCCATTCGCTGCGGGTGAACCGGAGTTGCGTCACGAGCGGATGTGGCATGTCAGAGCCCTCCCTGGACTGCCAGAGAGTGGTTGCTCGGCCTCGCCGTCTTCTACAAGGCGACGGGCAAGAGCCTCGATGCCCGGGTCTGCCACGGGTGGAAGTTGAAGGGCAGCAGGAGTTTCCAGCAGTACGTCGATACAGAGGCCCGTGGTGAGGTACCGCCCGGGGACGAGCCCCTAACGTTCGAGAATCTCTCCCTGCGTGACGGTCACGGCCTTACCCCACCACCCCTCCTCGCGCGCCCTGCCCAGGTCCTCTCGCGTCACGCGCGGGGCGTCCTCCGCATTTCGCACCGAAAAAATCAGATGATCGCCCGAGGCGAAATGGGCGGGATGCGCGGCCCACGTCGCCCACTCCTCTCGTGTCGCGCACCCTGCCGTGACCAGAAGGACGAGGCCCGCGAGGAGCACACTCCGCCGATCGCTTCGCATCTCCACTCCTCCTCGAGGATGATCCGGAAGGTACGGCGACGAAGGCGGATCTGTCAAGCGATTGTGCTGCTGCGTCTCGGGCTGGGGCCTCTCTCCTACGGGACTGCGGCAGCCGGCGTCGGCCGAAGTGGCGCCACATCGGGCGACGCGCAGTCCGCATCGGCCGACTCCGCGCGCTGGCTGATCGCCTGATCCATGCGCGCGGAGATCGTCGTGCCATACCAGTCGGGGACGCTGCGCCGGAGAAACCGGGCCATCGCTTCGCATGAGCCGACGCGATAGACGATCCGGGTTTGCTTGAGCAGGGCGATGGCGAATCGATCGGCCTCCAGCTCTTGGGCTTGAATGGCGCGCCAGCGTTCCGCGGGCACGGTGAGCGTTGGTCCATCGGACTGCGGTGTGTGACGCAAGACGAGATGGCCCAGCTCGTGCGCGATCGTCGCCATCAATTGATCTCGTGGGATCTTGAGCGCGCCCTCGGTGAGCAGGAGCGTGAAGTACAGGCACGGGGCGGCGGTCGCCGGCGAGCCCCACACGTTGACTCGATCGGTTCGCACGATCGCAAATCCGATCTTGCAGCCCTTCGACGCGCCGATCGTTCGGAGGGACGGAAGCTCGAGCGCCATCAGCAAGGGATCGAGAATCTCGCCGACACGCCGCGATTCGTCGTGCCTCGGCTGCCGAAGGGCGTACCCGTGCATCGTCGGCCCGCAGGCGGTGAGGAGGAGCGAGAGCAACAGAGCGATCGCGCGAGTCCGCATCTCGCCGGGAGGCAAGATGCAAAACGGACTCCACGCTCAGCATCGCGAAATCAACCCCTTCGCCCACCGCCGATTGCCTGACCGGCACTCACCGTGACCGCATGTCATCGAGTTGCGCGCCGGGCGCCGCGGCTCCACCGGTCGGACGAGTTCGAATGCAGATCGCCGGAGGAAACGTCCGCGCGAGGGTGGCGAGGCCGCCCTTCTATCACGTCATGATATTATCGGACCGATGCTCCGCGCGGCGGCTCGCGACCGGAATCACGCCCCACGCGTCGACTACCACGCGCTCGCCGACCTCCGCTATCAGATCCGGCGCTTTCTGCGCGTCCGCGAAGTCGCGGCACGCGAGGTCGGCGTCGCGCCCCAGCAGTACCATCTGTTGCTGCAGGTGAAGGGTCTGCACAGGCGCGAACCGCCGACGATCGGGGTGCTGGCGGAGCGGCTCCAGACGCAGCACCACAACGTCGTCCAGCTGGTCGACCGGCTCGTGGCGCGGGGGATGGTGGCGCGCCGCCGTGACGCGGGCGACCGGCGGGAAGTGCTGATCGAGCTGCGGCCAGCGGGAGAGGCAGCGCTGCGCCGGCTCGCTCGCCACTCGATCGCGGAGCTGCGGACCGAGGGGCCGGCGCTCGTGTCGAGCCTGCTGCGGCTCGTGAGGAAATCGATGGATGCTCGGACGCCGCTTCGGACGAAGCGGAGAGGAGGCGTGCGATGACCAAGCCGTGGTGCGCGATTGCCGTCCTTCCGGTGATGCTTCTGGCGGTCGGGTGCGCCCGGCGGCCGGCGATGACTGAGGCGTCGGCGCCGGCCCCGAGCGGCGCTGTCGTGGGTCCGTCCGCGGCGGCCGACTCGACGCCGCGCCGGGTGGCAGCCCCGTTGGGCGCGCCGGTCGCCGCGCCGGCGCGGCCGGCGCCGCGGGAGTTCGTCACGATCCCCGAGCTGCGGACGATCCACTTCGACTTCGACAAGTACGACATCCGGCCGGAGGACGCGAAGACGCTCGAGACCAACGCGGCGTGGCTGAAGGCGAACGCGAATCACCTCGTCCTGATCGAGGGGCATTGCGACGAGCGGGGCACCAACGAGTACAACATGGCGCTCGGCGAGCGGCGCGCAAAGGCGGCGATGAACTACCTCGTGGCCCAGGGGGTGCGGGCGAATCGGGTGACGATCGTCAGCTACGGCGAGGAGCGCCCGCTGTGCAGGGAGCACGACGAGGCGTGCTGGAGCCAGAACCGCCGGGCCGAGTTCCGCGTGAAGCCGCAGTAGGTCGGGGTGAGGGGTGCCGCCATCGAGGTGTTCGCGGTGCGGGTGCTGTTATGGAGCGTGACCGCCTTCTGGCTCTGGCTGGTCCTTGCGGTGATTCTCCGCCGACTGCCGATCCCGGCGCCGTCGCTCGTCGCCGCCGTCCTGGCCTGGGTTCTCTCTGGGCTGACCCTGCGCTGGACGATGCCGTGGGCCACGCGCTGGGTCACCTGGGTGCTGCACACGATGTCTGGATGAAGCGTCCGGAGCCGTCGGTCGGTCGAGGCTCACCCGTGAGGCTTTGACGCGAGGGGAGGAGTTCTCCCGAGCAGGCGGGCGGTCACCGTCGAGCTGGCTCTCGCGCGCCGATCAGTGGCCTCGGGAGCAGACTTGCCGTCGGGACGTACGCCGGCAACACGGCCAGCGCCACGAGCACCAGCAGAATCGCGGCAGACAGCACCCAGATCTTCATGGCGCCCTTTTGGTCGGCACGTGCTCATGCCGGGGCCCTCGCGCCCCGATCCGTCGTTCAGAGTGCCCAGAGCGTCCGACCACGATCTTCTCACTAACGCGGGATCGCCGCTACAGGCCAAAGCGCAGCTCGAGGCGCACGGTGGGGTAGCCGACCGAGCGCTCCTTGTCCCTGACCTCGATCAGCGTCACGAGGTCGTCGGCGAGGTAGAACGCTTCGGGCTCGTGACCACCCCGTCCGGTAGAGCCTGGCTGGTCGATGCTGAAGGGTAGCCGGAACGTGCCCGTGAAGGGCAGGACGACGGGCGTCACCGGTACCAGGATGCCCCTGGCATCCGCCATCTCTGTGATCGTGAAATTGCCGGTGATCGACCCGAGCGGCACCTGGGACAGGACGGCCGGCGAGAGGTCGATGGTGCCGTCGAACGTGCCGGCGATCGCGGGCATATTGGGGACGTGGACCTTGCTGTTGCCCGGCGCGTTGATGACGACATCGAACGTTCCATGAACGGGGCCGATGCCCGTGACCGTGGAGACCTCGTCCCTGCCGATCGCGATGACCGTGCACCGTTTGATTCGTGGAACCGTGATCAGCAACTCGGACGGACACAAGGGGGTGCCGAGGTCGGCGAATCCGAACAGCGGCGCAGTCGCGTCCCGGAAGATGACGACGCTCTCGTTGTCGTCGTTCACGACTCTGGAATGGAACGTGACCCTCTCGCTGATTTCGTACAGCGTGACGGCGGTCTGAGCGTCACTAGGGACCGGGAAAACCAGCAGCGACAGCGCGAGTCCGGCGAGGATGCGAACGTGTTTGGTCATGTCTCGCTCCTTCTCGAATTGCGAAGATCGCAAGGCCCGCGCTAACAGCTCGAATTTTCTGAGGTCGCGAGCAGCAGGCGCCTGGCCAGAGTCGTCTGGATATGAATGATCATGAATGGAGGAATAGGGACGGGCGGGGTCGAGCACAATGCGGATAAACCCGGACGGGAAAGAGTGGAAATCCTGCAGTGCGCCCCCGAGAAAGGAGGCGGCCCGCCGGGGATCACGAACCCCCGCGCGGGCCGCCTCCCACGTCTCGGGTCAGCTCAGACCTTCCTCATTGGCGCGCCGCAGCAGAACCCGCCCTTCGGTGACGTCTTGCCGCACTTTCCACACTTGTACTGATCCGCCATTTTCGTCCACCTCCTCCCTCGCGTTGACATCGCGCTGTCACCCTCCAGCACCGGCCGTGTCCGGGAAAATGCTCCCCTCCGAGAAGTATGAGGACACCTCTCGCCCAGCCCAAGGATTTTTGGCGCTTCAGACCGCGACCGCCTGGGTGGGCTGGATTTCCCCTCATAAAGCCGACGGTCGCCGGCCCAAAATCCAGCCCCGCGGCCCCGTACGACGCGGGGTTAGCCGACGCCCCGGCTGCGGCTGGCAGGGATTTTCAGGACTCCTCGTCCTCTGCCGGTCGTGGTAGAAGCGATTCAGGTGTCGCGTCGTGAAAGACTCTCGACAGCTTCGATTGTCCCTGTTCACGGTGCCGGACCTCTCGATCGGCCGCTCGCCACTGACACCCCAGAACAGCCAGATCGATCCCAGACGCGTGCGGTACCTCGAAGGGCTGATCGCCTATCTGAGTAGCGTGTTCGAGGACCTCCAAAAACGTTACACTCGATCCGACGCTCTGTCCCGCCTCGAAAAACTCCTCGCGCAAGTGCCGTACTCGGAGCTCGTGAAGATCAACGCGAACGGGGGCCCCCTCGTTTCGGAAATCCCAAGCGCGCGCGACCGAATCGTGTTCAACCAGGAACGCGTGAAGATCACCTTCCTGGATGGACTCCACCGTCGTACGGAAACTCCGGCGATCCCTGCAGGCCGCTACGCACCGCAGGTGTCCCGCATCGTCTCGATGCTTTCGCACGGGGTGTCAGAGGAGGCGCTCGCGCGAATTCTCAGAGCGGGCGACGTCGGGTTGGGGTCGGTGATCAAGAGTCTCCGCGACCTTCGGGTCATCGAAGAGGTCGACCCATCAGTGCCGATCGTCCCTCACGGCCTGGTGGAAGGAACGAAGGACCGGCTCACGTGGTTGGGGCACGCCTGCCTTCTCTTTCAGACGTCTCGCGCATCCGTGTGCGTTGATCCATTCCTTCGACCTCATATCAAGTGGAGCGAAAAGGATTTGAAGGCGTGTTTCTCGGACTCGTTCGGAGAGCGTCTCTTCTTCGAGCCATACGGTCCTCACCTGACCCAGCTGTCACCGGCCCAGCTCCCGCCCCTGGACGCTGTGTTTGTCACCCATCAGGACATCGACCATTGCAACCTGGGCGTTCTGATGATGTTGCCTGAGAATCTCCCCATCGTCGTGCCTGACTGCCATCCCGATCGCGCGTGGGAGGTCGATCTTTCGGTTCTCATCAAGAATGTTCTGGGCCGAAGACGAAAGGTGATCCGTCTGAAGCATGGGGAGACGATCACGATCGGGGACATTCGTGCGACGGCGTTCCCCTTTTTTTCAGAAATGCCATCGTCGCTGACGACATCCTGGAATTGCTATCTGTTCGAAAGCGATCATGCGGCAGTCGCCTGTACAGCGGACTCGGCGGTCACGGATGAGTCCGTCGATTTTTTGATCGGGCGCCTACGCGGAAAGCGAAAGCCGTTCGTGCTCTGTGCCCGATTGCTGCACTCGGGGAAAAAGTCTGCGGGCTATCGCGACGAAATGGAGAGCCTCTTCAACTTCACACGGCTCTGGGCCTGGTACACACCGGTCTGGGATCTGTTTCATCCCGTCGAGGAGCCGGGCATCAGCGAAGGCCGTTTTCGTCGGCTCTCCCGGGGAACGAATCTGCGCTTCTATCTGCCGTATGCAATGGGCACCGCTCCGTGGTACCGCATTCCGGACGTGAGCGATCCCTTGCATGTGCCGATGGCCAACCTGTCGATCCGTGACGTGCGCGCCCTCGCCGAGAAGCTCGATGCCGCCTCGAAAGGTCCCGCGCTCTTCCCCGGCAAGTTTGCGCAACCGTTCTCGCTCGTAGACGCCTGACCCGGTGCCACGGCCCCGGAGGCCCCGGCGCGCTTGACCCCTTGTGCGCCTGGCGCTACCTTCGCCCCAGCATTTGACCACTCGCTGGAGGGCGACATGAAGCAACTCACCTTCGTCGCGGCGGTCGGGCTGGCCGTCCTTGTCCTCATCGGCAGCGCGACGGCGCAGACGCTCGCTTCGCAAGTGGCCAACTCGCTCCGAGTCGAGTGGCAGCGGACGACCTCACTCGGAGGACGCCCCGCGATCGAAGGCTACGTCTATAACGACTCCCCATTCCGAATTGGAGGCGTGCGCCTGCGCGTCGAGATTCTCGATAGCTCCAAGCAGGTCGTGGGCGAGACGTTCGGCTGGGTCTACGGCAATATCTCAGCCGGCGGCCGCTGGCCGTTCTCGATCCCGCCTCCGGGGGGCGGTGAATCATTCCGGGTCACGGTGGAGTCTTTCCACCTTGTCTCGCGGGAGGCGCCCACCCAATCGCCGTGAGACTCCCGCTCATCGCACCTTGCCTCGAGCGGCGACCGGCCACGTCGCCTCGAGACGCCCCTTCCGCACCCCGTAGACCTCGTCAACCATGTTCGAGACGACGCAGCAGTGGTTCGGGATCACGTGCACCACGTCGCCTACCCGGGGGCGCTCCCGACACGCCGTGAGGTCGACGATCGCATGCTCCTCGGAGAGGCCGGACACCAGCCCCTCCGGGTATTCGACGATGTGGCCGTAGCCCTTCGTGCCGTACTGGTCGGAGGTCAACACTTTCGTGCCCGCGTCGAGGACGGCCCGCGCGTCGTTCGGCCGGCTGACCACCGTCGCCCGCACGCGCATCGCGCAGTCGTCCCAGGTGGCCGTGCCACTCGCGACCACCATCACATCGTTGTAGACGCAGGTGCCCGCCCGATGCTCGGTGAGCATCGGGAAATTCTGTGCCGTGAAGATCCCCGGTGTGCCGCCGCCCGAGACGGTGCGCACCGGGATGCCGGCGCGTTTGAAGAGCTCCAGGGCGCGCTCGAAGAAGATGCGGGTGGACGGGTCGCGGTTGGGGAAGGTCATGAGACCCTGGAAGTGAAGCCGGGGGAGCCGCATGGCCGTCTGTGCCAGGTCGAACGCGTCGTCCGGCGTCTGGACGCCGTTCCGGCCGAAGCCCGTGTCGCATTCGACGAGGAACGGGACGTCCAGGCGGTGGGCCGCGCCGGCCTCGGAGAGGCCGCGCGCGACCACTTCGTTGTCGAGGACGACCGCGAGCCGTCGGAGCCGACGACTCAGGGCCATGAGGCGGTCGGTCTTGTCGCGACCCAGGATGTTGAAGGTGAGCAGCACGTCGTCCGCCACGTCGGCGTCGGTGAAGACCTCGACCTCGCCGAGTTTCTGGCACGTGATCCCGACGGCGCCCGCGGCCATCTGCATCCGGCCAATCTCGGGGATCTTGTGCGTTTTGATGTGCGGCCGGTTGGCGATGCCGTGCTGGTCCAGGTGCGCCTGCACCCGGCGGATGTTGGCTTCCATGACGTCGAGATCGACGGTCACGGCCGGCGTGTCGAGGTCGCTCGCGCTCGTCATCCGGATGCCTCCTTTCCAGGGACCGTCGCCGTGAGGGTACTTCACCGATGGCGGTCGCTCAACCCGACGTCCCTCGGGGCGCCGTCGATCCCGGACGTTTGACTTCTGCGTGACACGACCGCAATATCTCGCGCATTCGGCCGGTGCATGGCCGGGCCGGGGAGGAATGGGGCGAACGACGCGATGCTGATCCGCGAGGTCCAAGCCGACCACTACTACATCCCGCTGGCCGTGGCGCTGTCGGACAGCACGCACGGGACGATCCGGGGCTTCGAGGTTGTCACCGTCCGCCTGCGGGACGCCGAGGGCGCGGAGGGCGTCGGCTACACGTACACCGTCGGGACGGGTGGCGCCGCCGTCCACGCGCTGGTGGCGCGCGATCTGGCCCCCAGGCTCATCGGTCGGGAGGCCGAGCACATCGAGGCGCTGTGGCAGGCGATGTGGTGGGCGCTCCACTACGGCGGCCGCGGGGGAGCCCAGGCCCTCGCCACCTCGGCGGTCGACATCGCGCTGTGGGACCTCCGGGCCCGGCGCCTGCGAACGCCGCTCTGGCGCCTCCTGGGCGGCTTCGATCCGCGCGTGCCCTGCTACGCCGGGGGCATCGACCTCGACTTCCCGCTGGAGGCGCTCCTCGGGCAGACGGAGGAGAACCTCGCCCGAGGCTTCCGCGCCGTCAAGATGAAGGTCGGGCGCCCCTCGCTCCGCGACGATGTCGAGCGCGTGCGGGCCATGCGCGCGCACCTCGGCCCAGATTTCCCGCTGATGGTGGACGCCAACATGCGGTGGAGCGTCGACGAGGCGATCCGGGCCGCGCGCGCCCTCGGCGAGTTCGCCCCGGTGTGGTTGGAGGAGCCGACCAGCCCCGACGACGTTCCCGGTCACGCTCGCATCGTGCGGGAAGGGGGCCTGCCGATCGCGGCCGGCGAGAATCTCCACACCCTTTACGAGTTTCGGCAGCTGATCGCAGCCGGCGGCGTCACGTTCCCCGAGCCCGACGTGACCAACTGCGGCGGCATCACCGCTTTCATGAAGGTCTGCCACCTGGCCGAGGCCTTCAACCTCCCGGTGACGTCCCACGGGGCGCACGACCTCACCGTGCACCTCCTGGCTGCCGTGCCGAATCGCTCGTACCTCGAGGCTCACGGCTTCGGGCTCGACCGGTTCATCGCCGAGCCGCTCCGGATCGAGGCGGGCTTCGCGGTCGCCCCGGACCGCCCGGGTCACGGCATCGAGTTCGACTGGAAGGCGCTCGATGGAGCCCGGGCGACCTGATCGTGAGCTACACGTCGTCCAGGGTCCCGAGGAACCCGAGCATGGCGGTGTTGACGTCGCCTGGCCGCTCCTGCTGGGTCCAATGGCCGCACCCGGGCAGGATGATCGTCTGCTGGAGCTTGGGGACGAGCTGCGTGAGCGCCGGCAGCAGGTGGTCCATGCCCCGAAACGCCAGCACGAGGTCGCGGTCGCCAGCGACGTAGAGCGCGGGCACCGTCACCTTCGCGCCCCTCCACGCGGCCATCAGTTCCCAGTTGCGGTCGATGTTGCGATACCAGTTGAGACCGCCGCGGAATCCGGTTCGAGCAAACTCGCTTGCGTAGAAGGCGACATCCGCCTCGCTGAGCCAGGGGGGCAGTGCCGCCGGGTCCGCCCGGCCACTCAGGAACCCGCCCGCGCGCGGCACCATCCCGACGTCACCGGCACCCACGCGTCGCTCGGCCCGGCGGGGTGCATCACCGGACCCCCAGAACAGAACGTGCCGAATGGTCGCGCGCGGGTCGCGCTCCAGCTCGGCCTCCGCGACCCCGGGCTCCTGAAAGTAGAGCTGATAGAACATCGCATCCTGGGTCTGGGGCATGGCCGTCGTCGGACGCACCGCGCCGCGAGGCCAGAACGGTACGCTGAGCCCGATCACGGCCCGGAAGCGATCAGGGCGTAGCAGCGCAGCGTGCCAGGCAACCGGCGCCCCCCAGTCGTGTCCCGCGATCACCGCCGTGCGTGCCCCGAGGGCGTCCAGCAGGCCGACCATATCGCCGACGAGATGCAGCAGGGTGTACTGCTCGATGACCTCCGGCTTGTCTGTCTGCCCGTACCCGCGTCCATCGGGCGCGACGGCGTGGTAGCCGGCCTGGGCCAGCGCGACGAGCTGATGGCGCCAGGAATACCACGACTCGGGGAAGCCGTGGCAAAGGACGACGAGCGGGCCCTCGCCCGCCTCGGCGACGTGCATGCGGATGCCGTTCGTCTCGATAAAACGGTGCGTGATTTCCATAGGCCCCCTTCCGGCAGATTTCCGCATCGGCCCACGAGCGCCGTCGCGCGCCCCTCGCCGAGGCGATCTTACCCCGGGAGCCACGCCCGACGGGGAGCCCGCCCGTCGCCGCGGCGCGCGATGGCGCTCGACGCGGACTTCTGCTATGGTCCGGGACTCACACGAGGCGCCTCATGAGCGCGCACCATCGAGGGGAGAAAGCGATGAGCGATCACGCGAGCGACCGTCGAACCTTCCTCAAGCGGGCGGGGGCGGCCAGCGCCGCCGTCGTCGCCTCGCGGCTGCCCGTGCCCGGCTCGGCCTCGGCGCAAGACGCTACCGTCAAGCCCGACCCCGCGGCGAAGCGGGGCGGCACGCTGCGCTTCGGCGTCCATACGGCTCCCGCGCACTTTGACGTCCACCAATCGGGGACGGTCGCAAACATCGGCGCGCAGTCGCCCATGTACGACTACCTGCTTCGCCGTGACCCGCGGGACGGCCAGACGATCATCCCCGACCTGGCCCAGCGGTGGGAGATCGCGCCGGACGGCAAGAAGTACACGTTCCACCTGCGGCGCGGGGTGAAGTTCCACGACGGCGCCGATTTCACGGCCGAGGACGTCAAGGCGACCTATGAGCGGATCATCGCGCCGCCGAAGGGTGTGGTGATCCCGCGCACGCCGCTGTTCTCGGCGGTGAGCGACGTCGTGGTCCTCGACCCGTACCGGATCGAGTTCCGGCTCAAGGAAGCGCGTCCCCGGGCCTTCATGCTCGGCGCCTTCGCGAGCGGCTGGAACATCATCGTTCGCAAGAAGACCCTCGAGGAGAACGCGGGAAATCTGAGAAACGTGATGGCCTATCCGGGCACCGGGCCCTTCCGGCACGTCTCGCGGAGGGACAAAGAAGTCTGGATCATGGAGAGGAACCCCGACTACTGGAACAAGGGGCTGCCGTACGTCGACAAGCTCGAGGTCTATCACATGCCGCCGTTCTCGCCCGAGCTCGGCTCGGCCCTCCTCACGGGCAAGATCGACTACGGGCGATTGCTCGACCCGGTCAGCTGGCGCAGGGCCAAGGATATGCCGGGAATGACGGCGGCGGAGTTCAACCAGAGCGTCATCCAGGCGGTGTTCATGAACAACAAGAAGCCGCCGCTGGGTGACCCGCGCGTCCGTCGCGCCATGCACCTTGCGCTCGACCGGCACGCCCTCGTGGAGGTCGTCAAGGACGTGGCGCCCATGAGCGTCGGCGGTTTCGTGTACCCGTTCCACGAGCTCTCGACGCCGGCCGCGGAGCTGATCAGCAAGCGTCTCGGTTACCAGAAAGACACGAAGCCGGCCGTCCAGGAGGCCAGGCGCCTCATGGCCGAGGCGGGGCACCCGAACGGCATCCGAAACCTCACGTTCCTCGTGCGCGACGCGGCCACCTTCAAGCTGTGGGCGGTGGCCATCCAGGCGATGCTCAAGGAGACGCTCAACATCGAGACCAATCTGCGCACCGTGCAGATCTCGCAGTGGTTCGAGGACGCGGCGGCCGGCAACTTCGATCTGGGAATCAGCGCGATCGTTTCCGCGCTCATGGATCCGTCCGACTACTTCACCGCCTGGTACGGCAAGGACGGCCCTCAGAACTACTCGCTGTGGACCAACCCGGCCTTCCACGACCTCGCGCGTCAGATCGAGCGAGAGGTGGACGATGGCCGGCGGAAGACCATGGTGCGCCAGGCGGAGGCCATTCTGGAGCTAGACCCGCCGCTGCTGCCGGTCTCGTACGAGAAGATCTACGACGCCTGGCACAACCGCGTGCGCGGCCAGAACCCATCCACGTTCTTTGGCATCTACGACGTGGTGCGCTGGGACAACGTCTGGCTGGCGAGCTAGCGCCGATCTGAAAAAATACCTGCTCCACCGCGCGCTGTTCGGAGTCTCCACGCTGGTCGGAGTCTCCCTGATCATCTTCGTGGTGTTGCGAATCCTGCCCGGCGATCCGCTGGTCGCCATGTTCGGGCTGGAAGGCTTCGCCAAGCTCGCGCCCGCCGATCGCGCCCGGATCATGGAGGACCTCGGGCTCAGCGACCCGCTGCCCGTGCAGTACGCGCGCTGGATGCGCGACATCGCCGGCGGCAGCCTGGGCCGGTCGTTCTTCCGTGGCGACAAAGTCTCGGAGCTCATCCTGCACCGCGGGCCGCTCAGCGCGGAGATCGGTCTCTTGTCGGTGATCATCTCGTGGCTGGTCGGGCTGCCCGTCGGCATCGTCAGCGCGTTGCGCCCGAACAAACTGCCCGACAACGTGGCCCGTTCTGGTTCAATTACAAGGCCCCGCTCGTCGTCGTGCACCTGTGGCAGGACCCGTGGGCGAACCTCCAGCTTGTCATCGGACCCGCCGTCGTGCTGGGTCTGGGCCAAGGCGCCTACATCGCCCGCATGTCGCGCTCCTGCCTGCTCGAGGTCATCCTGGAGGACTACGTCCGCACGGCGCGCGCCAAGGGGGTCGGAGAGGCGTTCGTCGTCGTGCGCCACGCGCTGCCGAACGCGCTCCTGCCCGTCGTCACGCTCTCCGGGATCCTGATGGGATTTGTCCTCGGCGGGTCGGTCGCGGTCGAGCAGGCGTTCGGCGTGCCCGGGCTCGGCCGCGCGCTCGTCGTCGCGGTCATCGAGCGCGACACCATCGTCGTGCAGAATCTGGTCTTGCTCTACGCCGTCATCTTCGTCGTCATCAACGTCGCGGTCGACCTGAGCTACGCCTGGCTCGACCCCCGCATCCGCTACCACTGACATGGCAGTGCGAACCGCAGCGGCACGCGAGGCGAGCGTGTGATGGCAGTGCGAGCCGCAGCGGCACGCGAGGCGAGCGTGTGATAGACGGTCGCCGCTGGCCATGGCCGGGGGCCTCGTCGGCCTGCTCATCGGCGTCATGGCGCTCACCGCGCCGGTCATTGCGCCGTCCGATCCACTCAAGACCAACTTCCGCCGCATGGCGAAGCCGCCCGACACGCAGAGCCTCTTCGGCACGGACCAGGTCGGCCGCGACACGCTGAGCCGTGTCGTCCACGGTGCGCGCTCGTCGCTCACGGTCGCGTTCGCCTCCGTCCTGCTCGGCACGACCGTGGGCGCGCTCTGGGGCGTCGCCAGCGGCTACCTCGGGGGCCGATTCGACCTCATCAGCCAGCGGATCACGGAGGTCTTGCAGTCCTTTCCCGACCTGATCCTCGCCATGGCGATCTCCATGGCGATCGGCACCGGGATGCCGGCGGTGATCGTCGCCATCGCCATCACGCGGATCCCGTTCGGCAACCGGGTGATCCGCTCGGTCGCGCTGACCGTCCGGGAGCTGGCGTACGTCGAGGCCGCGCGCGCCGCCGGCGGCTCGTCGCTCCGGGTGATGATGCGCCACGTCCTGCCGCAATGCCTGGCGCCGTACCTCGTGCTGGCCACCACCCACCTCGGCGTCGCCATCATCATCGAGGCCGCCCTCGGGTTCCTCGGCGTCGGCATCCCGCCGCCGACGCCGACCTGGGGCAATATGCTGGCCGAGTCGCTGACGTCGCTGGTGCCGCATTGGTGGCTGGTCTTCTTCCCCGGGCTGGCCATCACGGTCACCGTGCTCGCCTTCAACCTCTTCGGAGACGGCGTCCGTGACACGCTCGACCCGCGGTTGTCGCCGGCGTTCCTCCGGATGATGGCGGGGGGACGGCGGTGGTGAGGGGCCCCGCCACGGCCCTCCGCCCGCGAGAACGAGCGCTGCCGTCAGCCGCCGCTCACCGCAGGCAGGATCGAGATCTCCGCGCCGTCGGGCACCTCCATCGCGAGGCCCCCGCCCCACCGGCTGCTGTCCGTGCCCACGAAGACGTTGACGTGAGGACGGACGTCGCCCTGCTCGGTCAGCACGCGGTCGCGCATCGCCGGGCACACGACCCACAGCGCGTCGAGCGCCTCGCCGAGCGACAGGGGGCTCCGCGGGAGCTCGACGTCGAGCCGGCGCCGTCCCTCGGCGAGCGGCTGCAGGGCGGCGGGGATGCGAAACGCGACGCGCGTCACCGTCGCGCGCTTCGCGGTGAAGTCTTGCGTCGTCCTCGCGCATCGTCGGTGCCCACGGCCCGGACGCAGACCACCGGCGGGAGCGAGTCGACCGTGAGGCGCCAGGAGCCGCCGCCGTCGTTCGAGGCGAAGAGCTTCCCGTTGCGCGTCCCGAAATAGACGCCGACCGGATCGAGCGCGTCGGTCGTCATCGCGTCACGCAGGACCGTTTCGTACACCCGTTGCTGGGGCAGGCCTCGGCTGAGCGGCTCCCACGTTCGGCCGCCGCTGCGCGTCCGGTAGACGCGGAGCTTCCCCTCGGGCGGGCAGCGGAACTGGTCAGACTCGAGCGGAAGGACGTACACCGTGTCGGGATCGTGAGGATGGGCGGCCATCGCGAAACCGAAGTCGGACGGGACGCCACGGGCGACGTCCTGCCACGAGTCGCCTCCATCGTCCGAGCGGTAGAGACCCCAGTGGTTCTGGAGGAACAAGGTCTTCCCTCGGGGGGGCTGGACGATCTTGTGGACGCACTGGCCGAACTCGGGGTACTTCTCGGGCAGAAATTCGGCCCGGATCCCGACGTTGCGCGCCGCCCACGTGCGGCCGCCATCGTCTGTGCGATACACGCCTCCCGTCGAGATGGCGACCCACATCCGATCGGCCCTCACGGGATCGGTCACGATGGTGTGCAGGCAAAGGCCGCCGCCTCCCGGCGTCCAGCGTGGCCGGTGCGGGTGGTCGAGAAGGCCGCGCACCACCGTCCACGCCTTGCCGCCATCGGTCGACCGAAAGAGCGCCGCCGGCTCGACGCCACAGTAGAGGGTGTCGGGCTCATCGGCGCGACCGGGAGTGATCTGCCAGATCTGCTTGAGCGCGAGCCCACTCTCGACCGGAAACTTGACGTTGGCCTCCGGCGGTTCCGTCCACGTCCGACCCCAGTCGTCGGTGGAGACGAGCACGGCACCCCAGTGCATGCTCGCCGCGCTCGCCCAGATCCGCTGGCGGCCCTCGCGGCCGTCGTGAGCGAGGGCGTAGACGGCGCGGCCGGGAAGATAAGGCCCCTCGACCGCCCAGGCGGTCCGCGTGGCGGGCGCGCGCAGGAAAAACGCTCCCTTCAGCGTCCCCACCAGCAGAACGACGTCACCGCCCTTCGCCGCGACGCTCCGTCTCGTCACCATGTCATCCTCCGATGGCTTCGGGCCTTCTCAAGCCTACGCCAAGTCGTGGGTGCGCCCAGATCCCATTTCCGTAGTATCGTCTACGGATGATAGCCATGGCCGCGGCGCGCGACGGTGTCAACCAGGAGTCCAGTCATTCGTCAATCAGAATGACTATGGTGAGGGTCTCCATCGTCGCCACGGCCTCCCTCGCCTTCATGGTGAGCATGGCGGTCGCACCCCCCGCAGCCGTCGCCGAGCGATTCCGCGACGGCCCCGGCGGCCGGGTCGTCGCTACTCCACGCCCATTCACAACTCCGCTCGCGCCTCGTCCGTTCGTCACCCCCAGGCCGTTTGCTCAACCCTTCGTCCGTCCGTTCGTGCCCCACAGGCCCTGTCCTCCCACCTTCAATTGTCCGTTCGTCACGCACCGGCCATTTTTTCCTCGCCACGGCATCCATCCGTTCGTCGTCGGCGGCGGACCGGTCGTCGTTTATACGCCGCCACCGATCGGCTCCTATCCGACGGGGTACTACGCCGCACCGGCCTACTACGATCCGCCGGTGGTCTACGGCGCGCCGATGGCCGGCGCGGTCTCGGTCGCGCCGTCCCCGGAGCCGATGCCGAGCGTCGTCGAGTACCCGACGGGGCGCTACGAGCTCCGTGGCGACGGGATGTCGACGCCATACACGTGGGTGTGGATCCCGAATCCCCCGCCGCCTCCGGTCGCGCCACCTCCGGCCGCGCCGGCGCCGGCCGCACCGCCGACGGGCGCGGGAGCTTCGGACAACCCGGCACCGCCGCGCCACAGCCAGCTCTATCGGTGGATCGATCCGGCAGGCGTGGTCCACTGGACGGATCGTTTGGACGCGGTGCCAAGACAGTACCGCCCGGTCGCCCTTGACCGCGCTTCCTCGCTCAATTAATCTCGGCGCACTCTCCAGCGCGTCCGAGCGACATCGTGCGACGGGAGGTGACGATGCGATCCAATCGTGTGCTTTCGACCATCGACTTCCACACGGCGGGGATCGGGATGCGGCTCCTGACGAGCGGCCTCGGGCCGCTGCCGGGGAGCACGATCGGCGAGAAGCGGCGGGGGTTCCAGGAGCGTCTCGACCATCTACGAACGGGCCTCTGCCTGGAGCCCCGCGGGCACCGCGGCCTCTTGATCGCGGTGATGACCGAGCCCGTCACGCCCGGCGCGCAGTTCGGGCTCTTCTTCATCTACCCCGGCGGCTACTACGTGTCGTGTGGTGAGGGCACGATCGGCGCGGCGACGGTCGCCATCGAGACCGGCATGGTGGAGCGCCGGGGGACCGAGACCCCCGTCGTCATCGACACGGAGGCAGGCGCCGTGGAAACCATCGTCCGCTCGGACGGCGATCGCGTCCACGACGTCACGCTCCGGTGGACGCCGTCCTTCGTCGCCTTGCCCGAGCAGGTCGTCGAGGTCGAGGGCGTGGGTGAGGTGGAGCTCGACATCGCGGTCGGCGTCGGGAACGTCTTCGCCATCGTCGAGGCGGCCCACCTCGGCGTCTCCGTGCGACGCGAGCAGGCGAAGCGGATCGCCCAGCGCGGCATGGCGGTCCGAGAGGCGATCAACGCCCAGCTCCACGTAGACGTGCCGGGCGTCGGCAAGACCTTCGTCGAGAACGTCCTCGTCCACGAGCTGCCGGACGGAGCCGGCGTGTCACCGAACGCGCTCGTGTGGGGGCCGGGCCAGGTGGACGCCGCGCCCTGCGGGTCGGGGACGTGCGCGCGCATGGCGCTGTTCCACCACCGGAGGCTCATGACGGTCGGGTCCACGTTCGTCAGCCGTGGACTGCTCGGGCTCGACTTTACGGGCCGGATCGCCGGCGAGACAGAGGTCGAGGGCCGCCGTGCAATCCTGCCAGAGATCACCGGCACCGCCTACCTCACGGGCTTCAGCCAGTTCCTGTTCGATCCCGAGGACCCGGTGCGGGCGGGCTACCTCCTCGAGACGTGAGAGCGCCGTGAAGACTCTCGTCCTGGGTGGCGGCGTCGTCGGCGTGACGACGGCCTACTACCTGGCGACGGCGGGCCACGAGGTGACCGTCGTCGAGGAGAAGGACGCGCTCGGGCTCGAGGCGACGGCGGCGAACGCGGGGATCATCGCGCCCGGCCACTCGTTCGCGTGGGCCTCGCCGCGCGCGCCGCGGATGCTGTGGCAGTCGCTGCGCGGCGCCGAGACGGCGATCCGCGTGCGGCTCGCGCCCGACCTCCGGCTCTACACCTGGGGGCTACGCTTCCTCCGGGAGTGCACGGCGGAGCGCGCCCGGCGCAACACGCTCGTCAAGCTCCGCCTCTGCCAGTACAGCCAGTCGGTGATGAACGAGCTCGTGCGGGCCGAGCGGCTCGAGTACCACGCCGTCACGAAGGGCGCGCTCTACCTCTATCGCAACGCTGCCGAGCTCGAGGCGGGGACGAAGAAGATGGCGCTCCTCGCCGAGCACGGTCAGAAACAAGAGATCCTCGGCGCGCGCGAGGTGGCGAAGCTCGATCCCGTCTTCGAGCCCGTCGCGGACAAGTTCGCGGGCGCCATCCGCGACCTCGGCGACTCGAGCGGCGACGGGCACGTCTTCGTCGAGAACCTGGCGCGCGTGTGTCGCGAGCGACTCGGGGTGGTGGTCAAGCTCGGCGCGCGAGTCACCGGGCTCGAGGCCGACGGCGACCGGATCGGTGCGGCCCTCACCAGCCAGGGAAGGCTGACTGCGGACAACTACGTGCTCGCCCTCGGGGTCGGGAGCCCGATCGTCGCGCGCACCGCGGGTGTGCGGCTGCCCATCTATCCCGCGAAAGGGTACTCCTCCACGTTTCCCCTCAAGTCAGGCGGGCTGGCGCCGACCATCCCCGGCGTCGACGAGCAGTGGCTGGTCGGCTGGTCGCGGCTCGGCGACCGCCTGCGGCTCACCTCGACCGCGGAGTTCGCCGGTTACGACTGGGGCTGGATGCCGCGCGACTTCAACAACATCCTGCGACTGGCGCGTGACCTGTTCCCGGATGCCGCCGACTACGACCGCGGGCAATACCGTGCGTGTCTCCGCCCCATGACGCCCGACGGGCCGCCGATCCTCGGTCTCGGCCGCCACCGCAACCTCTTCCTCAACTGCGGCCACGGACACATGGGCTGGACGATGGCCTGCGGGACGGCGCGCATCGTCGCCGACCTCATGACCGGGCGAATGCCCGAGCTCGACCTGGAGGGCCTGACAGCCCGTCGCTGACCCTCACGGGCTCGGCGGCCGCACCATCACGCGGATCGGCGTGGGCTTGAACCCGTTACAGGGGTTACGCGTCTGCGGGCAGTTCGAGATGACGGCGAGCGTGTCCATTTCGGCGCGAAGGTCGACGTAGTCGCCCGGCCGCGACAACCCTTCGACGATGGCCATCGCGCCGTCGGGCTCCACGGGCACGTTCATGAACCAGTTGATGTTGGTCACGATGTCCTTCTTGCCGAGCCCGAAGGGCGCCAGGGCGCGCAGGAAATTGCTGCGGCAGCTGGGCGTGTCCTTGACGCCGTAGCGGAGCTCGTTGCTCTCCGCGCTACAGCAGCCGCCGATGGTGTCGTGGCGGCCGCAGGTGTCCTCCACGATCGTGAAGAGCCGCCGCCCCATGTCCGAGTAGACGCCGTGGCCCCGCGTGAGGAAGATCGTCCGCGCGTACTTCATCGTGTCGGCGGCGTTGTAGCGTTCCTCGGGATTGGCCGCGTTGTAGCAGAGGAAGTCGACGGCTTGCTTGCCCTCGAGGTCGACGATGCGCAGCACCTGGCCCGACGTGACCACGCGGGCCCAGGCCTCTCCGGGCGGGATGACGCGCTCCTCGATGATCGGTTCCATCGGCGCCCGTCCTTTCTCGATGACCCGGTCATCCGCCATGACTTGCCCTCCGCGTCGCTCGCGCGCGCCGACTAGAGACGGTAGAGCCGTGCGCAGTTGTCCCAGAGGATCTTGCGCTTGCTGTCGTTCGAGAGGTGGCCCATGCCGAGGAACCCGTCGATGGCGTGTGGGAACCGCGAGTCGTCGTGGGGCCAATCGGTGGACAGGACGAGGTTGTCGTCCCCCAGCTCGGCGACGACGTACTTGCCGAGCTCCTCCTCCGGCTCGACGGAGACGAAGCACTGACGCCTGAAGAGCTCCGAAGGCTTTGCGTCCTGCTGGAACAGCTCGCGGTCTCCCCAGGCCTCCCAGCGCTCGTCCAGGGCCCACAGCCACCAGGGGAGCCACCCGCAGTTGCCCTCCAGGAAGGCCATCCGCAGCCCGGGGAAGCGCGAGAGCACGCCGCCCGTCACGACGGCGCCGAGCGTCAGCATCATCTCCACGGGCTGCCCGCACGCGTGACTGAGGACGAGGTTGTCCAGGTATCGCCGGGCCAGGTGGTCGGCGTAGGCGGCGTGGTTGCCGTGGAAGGAGACCGCGACGCCCATCGCCTGCGCCTCGGCCCACAGGGGATCGTAGTCCCGGTGATAGATGGGGCGGCCGTTGACGAGATGCGACGGCAACACCAGCGTGACGGCGCCGAGGTCGTGCACCGCGAAGCGCGCCTCCGCGACCGCCAGCTCGATGTCCTGGAGCGGCACCAGGGCGGAAGGCTTGAGTCGCTCCGGGCTCTCCTGGCAGAGGTCGGCGATCCATCGGTTCCAGGCGCGGCTCATCGCCGCGGCGAACGCGGGCTCAAGGCCGTCGATGTTGATGGCCTGTGTCGCCCACGTCCGGAACAGGATGCCGACGTCGATGCCCTCGATGTCCATAGCTTCCAGCACCTCCTTGGGCGGGGTGCCGCGACGGAGGCGCTCCCACTCGGGGCGGCCCGTGCGTAGCGACCAGGCGCGCTGCCGCTCGGGTCGATCCGCGTACGGCGGCAGGATCTTACCGTCCACGCGCGCGCGCATCTGCCCAGAGGTATCCGGAACCGTCACGATGCGGCCACGGAACGTCGGGTCGAGGTAGTCCTCCCACAGGGTGCGGGGCTCCACGACGTGCAGGTCGCTGTCCATCACGCGAAACCCATGCTTGGCCATGTGCCCTCCAGTGGGGATCCGGTCCCCGCGCTCGATCGTGGCAGGCCGCGTCGAGATAGTACCCGATGAGCTTCGCCCTTGACAGCTCATCGCCGGAAGTAGGCGCCCGCGACTGCATCAGGTGGCTGCACGCTTCCGTGCCGTTCGCCTTGAACGTGCGGTGAGAGGTCGCGAATGGTGTCGCGCATACGCGTCGAGCAGCCGACGGATCATGCGCTGGTACTGAGTGCCGTGCTTTGCGCCTCTCGCTTGAAAAACTCCACGCTGCGCTTGGATAACGCGATGGTGACCTTGATCCCTTCTTCCCGGAACACAAGCTGGTCCGGGGAAGGGAGAAAATCACGAACGACCCTCAGCTCTCCGAGTGGCTCGTCGGTGTATCTGATTCTCGCGCTCATAGACTTGCTTGCCCCTCCGCCAGTAACCGGCGCCGATGATTCGAATGGCATCCGTGCGGGACCTGAAACGAACCGTCATGATGCCTTCACCGACCGCACCGCCGAGCGTCCGCAAAAGCGAACTGTCCATGCACGAACGAGACGCCATGCTTCGATTGGTTTCGCCGGTCTTTCTCCGGGTCCCATTCGAAGCATACCCCGGCCATCCCGGCGATGGGATCAGGGAAACGCCCGGAGGGCCATACGAACGTATGGCTGCGGTCGGACCTCCGCGCGGCCCCTGCTCTATCTCTCGCCGAGATAGGTCTTGCGCACGAGGTCGGAGCGGAGGAGCTCGGCGGCGGCGTCGTGCAGCACGATGCGCCCGGTCTGGATGACGTAGCCCCGGTGCGCCACGCGGAGCGCCATCCGCGCGTTCTGCTCCACGAGCAAGATCGTCGTCCCCTGGCGGTTGACCTCCTGGATGATGCGGAAGATCGCGTCGACGAGGATGGGCGAGAGGCCCATGGACGGCTCGTCGAGCAGGAGCAGCGTCGGGCGCGCCATGAGGGCGCGGCCGATGGCCAGCATCTGCTGCTCGCCGCCCGAAAGCGTCCCGCCCTTCTGCGTCACGCGCTCGTGCAGGCGCGGGAACAGGGTGAACACGCGCTCGAGGTCGGGCGCGATCGCCGCGCGGTCCGGCCGCGCGAAGGCGCCGAGCTCCAGGTTCTCGAGCACCGTCATCCGCGGGAAGATCCGCCGGCCCTCCGGCGACTGCGCGATGCCCAGGCGGACGATGCGGTCGGTCGTGAGCGTGTCGAGGCGGTGGCCGTTGAAACGCACGCTACCGCGGCGAGGCCGCACGGTGCCGAGGATGGTCCGGAGCGTCGTGGTCTTGCCGGCGCCGTTGGCGCCGATGAGCGTCACGATCTCGCCCGGCGCGACGGCGAGCGAGATCCCGCGGAGCGCCCGGATGTTGCCGTAGAAGGTGTGGACGTCGGCGAGATCGAGCATGGCCCCTAGCGCGCGTCTCTCCGCGCGGCCAGGTCCGCCTCGTAGCCGGTGCCGAGGTAGGCCTCGATCACCCGCGGATGGCGCTGGATCTCCGCCGGCGTGCCCTCGGCGATGCGCGTGCCGTAGTCGAGCACGGTGATCCGGTCGGAGATCCCCATGACCACCTGCATGTCGTGCTCGATCAAGAGAACCGACAGCAAGAGCTCCCGCCGCAACAGGCCGATCAGCTCGGTCAGCGTCTCGGTCTCGCGCGGGTTCATGCCCGCCGTGGGCTCGTCGAGCAGGAGGAGCCGGGGCTCGGTCGCGAGCGCGCGCGCGATCTCCAGCCGCCGCTGGTCGCCGTACGGCAGGTTCCGGGCGAGGTCGTCCGCCTTTCCGCCCAGGCCGACGAACCCCAGCACGTCGTGCGCTCGGGCGCGGGCCCGCGCCTCTTCCGCGACCACCGCGCGGCCACGGAGCACGGCCCCCGCCACGGTGGCGACGAGCCGGCAATGCTCGCCGACGAGCACGTTGTCGAGCACGGTCATCTGGGGAAAGAGGCGGATCGACTGAAAGGTGCGCGCGACGCCGCGGGCGACGATGGCATTCGGCCGGAGCCCGTTGAGGGGCGTTCCCTCGAACGTGAGGCGGCCCCCGTCGGGCCGGATGAGACCGGTCACCACGTTGAAGAAGGTGGTCTTGCCCGCCCCGTTGGGGCCGATCAGCCCGATGATCGAGCCGCGCGGGACGATCAGGTCGACCTCGTTCAGGGCCACGACGCCGCCGAAGCGCTTGTCGAGGCCCCGCACCTCGAGCATCGGCGTCGTCGCGCTCCCGACGCGCTGCGTGCGGTCGCGGAGCCACCTCGGGATGGCGTCGGTGCGGGGTACCGGCGCCGCCTCGAGCCCCGGCGGGTCGTCGGCGTCGTCCGCGCCGGCGGCGACGGGGCGCACCCGGCGTCCGGCGAGGCCCTCGGGCCGCAACAGCATGACGAGGACGAGCCCGAGGCCGAAGAAGAACCACCGCCAGAGCGTGAGGTCGACCGACGCGAGCGCGGCGACGCCGGCGGTTCGCCCGACCCATCGCACGACGAACGTGGACTGCGAGAGCAGGACGCGATCGAAGAGCGTGATCAGCATCCCGCCGAGGATGACGCCCTTGAGGCTTCCCGCGCCGCCGAGGACGACCATGCAGAGGAGCATGATCGACACCTGGAACTCGAACGCGCCCGGCGTGATGGCCTGGAGCTTGGCGGCGTACACGGATCCTGCGAACCCCGAGAACGAGGCGCCGAGCGCGAACGCCAGGAGCTTGGTCGAGATCGGGTTGACGCCCGTGCAGTCGGCGGCCGTCTCGTCCTCGCGGATCGCCATCCAGGCGCGCCCCAGGCGCGAGTCGCGAAGCCGGTTCATCGCCCAGAGCGAGGCGGAGCCGATGACCAGGATCAGGAAGTACCACGGCACCGGGTCGGTCTCGAACGGGACGGCGGGGAGGTACGGGCGGCCGATGGGGTTCACGCCGTTCTCGCCGCCGGTGAGGTTGAGCCGCTCGATCGGTCGCCACCCGCCGATCTCGACCGTGATGTCGCCGAGGTTGCGGATCGCCACCGGGATGATCTCGCCGAACCCGAGCGTGATGATCGCGAGGTAGTCGCCGCGCACGCGGAGGGTCGGCGCGCCGATCGCCGCCCCGAGGAGCGCCGACACCGCCGCGGCGAGCCAGATGCAGAGCCAGAAGCTCCAGGGGTGGCCGTAGAGCGGCGAGCCGAGAACCGGTGAGTTCAGCAGTCCCATGGCGTAGGCCCCGATCGCGAAGAACGCCGCGTAGCCGAGGTCGAGGAGGCCCGCGTAACCGACCACGATGTTGAGCCCGAGGGCGAGCAGCACATAGATCATCCCGTCGGACACGGCGTGGACCGTCTGCAGCCCGAGCACGCGATCGACGAACGGGTAGAGCACGAGACCGGCCACGAGCGCCGTCCAGCCGAGGCCGACGCGGCCGGGGATCGTCACCGGCTCAGACTTTCTCCGGCGTGCGCTCACCCAGGAGGCCGTGCGGACGGAAGACGAGGACCAGGATGAGGATCGAGAAGACGATCGCGTTCGTCCACCGCGCGGAGATGTACTGGTCGCTCCACGCCGACAGGAATCCGATCGCGAGACCGCCGAGCGCCGCGCCCGGCATGTTGCCGATGCCGCCGAGCACGGCGGCGGTGAAGGCGCGCAGCCCCGCCTGGTAGCCCATCCACCACTGGCCGATGTTGTAGTACATGCCCTGGATCAGCCCCGCCGCGCCCGCCAGCGCCCCGCCGACGAAGAACGTCACCAAGATCGTGCGTTCGACGTTGATGCCCATCGCCTGCGCGGTCTCGCGGTCCTGGGCCGTCGCCCGCATGGCCTTGCCCCACCGGGTCCGGGTCACGAAGTAGTTCAGCGCGAGCATCAGCGGGATCGTCGCCCCCACCACGAGCAGGTCCTTGGTGGTAAAGAAGATGGCCGAGTCCACGCCGAACCACTCGCGCACGATGTCCACCGCCGGGAAGACGTCGGGGTAGGCGATCGGCGCCGGGCCCTTCCAGAGGAGCGCCGCGTTCTCGAGCATGAACGACACGCCGATCGCCGTGATCAGCGGAGCGAGCCGCGTCGAGCGCCGGAGCGGCCGATAGGCGAGCCGGTCGATGCCAACGTTGAGCGCCGCGGTGGTGAGCATCGTGAGGAGGAAGACCAGCGGCAGCACCGTGACCAGCTGCCAGCCAGTCAGCGGGGTCGTCACGCCGAGGAGCGTGAACCAGGCGAGTGAGATGAAGAGGCCCAGCATGAAGACGTCGCCGTGGGCGAAGTTGATGAGCTCGATGATGCCGTACACCATCGTGTAGCCGAGGGCGATCAGCGCGAAAACGGCGCCGCGGGTGAGGCCGTTGATCGTTTGCTGGACGAGGACTTCCCACCAGGACATTTAGGTGGGGGGCCCCGACGTGGCCCCCCAGACGCCCCGACCTGCGCCTCGATCGAGCTGGGGGCTCGATCGCGTCAGCGGCGCTGACACGGCTACTCGAGGATGG
>MNCR01000103.1 GCA_001914535.1 Candidatus Rokubacteria bacterium 13_2_20CM_69_15_1 | reverse complement strand
GCCAGAATCAGCGGAAGCCGCAGGCGTCGCCCGGGCATGAGGATCCGATTATACATGCGGCGGCTTTCCCGAAAACGCGCCGGCGGTGGCGTCGGTTCCCGCGCCGGGCGACTTCGCGTATGCTTGGCGCCAAACTCCGTTCAGAGGCACCGAGGAGGCTCCGATGGCCAAGATCCTGTACGTGGGGACTTCGGGCACCGACGATCCGACGCGCGCCGGCTTCCCGTTCAACTTCGCACTGGGCGCCGTCGAGGCGGGCCACGCGCCGGAGATCTTCATCGCCGGCGAGGCCGCCTATCTGGTGAAGCAGGAGATCGCGAGCGCGGTATTCCCGGTCGGCATGCCGTCGCTCGCCGAGATGATCCGCAAAGTCGTCGAGCAGCGCGTGCCCATCTGGGTCTGAGGGCGCTGCTCGGTGGCCCGTGGGGTCACGGAGCAGGACCTCAAGTCGTTGAACGCGCAGTTCGTCACGCCGAAGGTCTTCGCCGAGAAGGTGGCGGCCGCCGACAAGGTCGTGTCGACGTAGGATGAGGCTCGTCGTCTTCCGCGACGCGGCGGAGCTCGCCGAGGCCGCCGCGGCGCTCGTCCGCGAGCGCATCGCCGCCAAGCCCGACCTCGCGATGGCGGTGCCGGCGGGGCGCACGCCGCGGCGCATGTACAACCACCTGCGCGACTGGCAGGCGCGCGAGCCGGCGGACTATAGCCGCATGCGTGTCTTCTCCGTCGACGAGCTCGCCCCGCCCGCCCCCGCCGACGGGTACTTCTGGCGACAGGTGCGGAGCGAGTTCCTGGCATGGGCGGGCGTGCCGGCCGAGCGCTGGCACCCGTTCGACGTCGGCGCGCGCGACCTCGAGGCGATGTGCCGCGAGTACGAGGCGACGATCAAGCGAGCGGGCGGCCTCGACCTCGTCATGCTCGGGCTCGGGCCGAACTCGCACATCGCCTCGAACGAGCCCGGGAGCGAGCTCGACTCACCGACTCGCCCCGTGCGCCTCACGCCCCAGACCGTGAGCTACATCCTCACCGACGAGGTCCTCCAGGGCGCGGTCAGCGACCGGGCGGTAACGCTCGGCATCGGCACGATCCTGGCGGCGCGCGAGGCCGTCGTGCTCGTCAGCGGGCGCGCCAAGCGCCCGCCGCTCGAACGGCTCCTCGAGGGCGGGGTCGATCCGATGGTCCCGGCCACAGCACTCCGCCTGCACCCCCGGTGCACGGTCTTCGCCGACCAAGAGGCTCACCCATGAGCGGAGATCACCCGAGGTCGACCCAGACGGTCTTGACCTCGGTGTAGTGGTCGAGTCCGACCGAGCCCATCTCGCGGCCGAACCCGGACTCCTTGAAGCCGCCGAAGGGCAGCGCGGCGTCGAAGAGATTGTAGGCGTTCACCCACACGGTCCCCGCCCGGATCGCCCGCGCCGCCTTGAGGGCCTTCGCGACGTCGCGCGTCCACACGGCGGCCGCGAGGCCGTAGCTCGTGTCGTTGCCCTGCGCGAGGCCGTCCTCGATAGACTTGAACGGGATGACCGAGAGGACAGGGCCGAAGATCTCCTCCCGCGCGATCTTCATCGTGTTCGTGACGCCGTCGAAGATCGTGGGCTCGACGAAGTAGCCCTTCCCGCCGCCGACGTTCGCCCGGCCCCCGCCTGCCACCAGGCGCGCGCCCTCCCGCTTGCCGGCCTCGATGTAGCCGAGCACCGTCTCCATCTGCTGCCGGGAGACGACGGGGCCCATGCGGGTGGCACGGTCCATCGGATCGCCCACCTTGAGACCCTTCACCTTCTCGGTGAGCTGGGCCATCAGCGCATCGTGGATCTTCTCCTCGACGAAGAGGCGCGAGCCGGCGGCGCAGACCTCGCCCTTGTTGTAGAAGATGCCCGTCAGCGCCCCCTTGACCGCCGCATCCATGTCGGCGTCGGCGAAGACGATGTTCGGCGACTTGCCACCGAGCTCGAGCGAGAGCCGCTTGAGCGTCCCCGCCCCCTCGCGCATGATCTCCTTGCCCACCGCGGTCGAGCCCGTGAACGCGATCTTGTCCACGCGGCTGTCGCGCACGAGCGCCATCCCCGCGCGCCCGCCGGGCCCGGTGACGACGTTGAACACGCCCTCGGGGAGGCCGGCCTCCTGGCAGAGCTCGGCGAACTTGAGCGCCGTCAGCGGCGTGAGCGAGGCCGGCTTGAGCACGACGGTGTTCCCCGCGGCGAGCGCCGGCGCGATCTTCCACGACGAGAGCAGGAATGGAAAATTCCACGGGACGATCGCGCCCACCACGCCGACCGGCTGGCGCAGCGTGAGCGTGAACGCGTTCTCCCGGAGCAGGAGCGTCTCGCCGTGGATCTTGGTCGCCCAGCCCGCGTAGTAGCGGAAGACCTCGGCGGCAAACGGGATCTCGACCTTGCCCGAGTCGAACATGGTCTTGCCGGTGCAGAGGCTCTCGAGCCGCGCCATCTCGTCCAGGTTCTGGGTGATGAGGTCGCCGAGCTTCCAGACGATCCGCCCGCGCTCGGCGGCGGTCATCCGCGGCCAGGGACCGCGGTCGAACGCGCCGCGCGCCGCGGCGACGGCGAGGTCGATGTCGCGCTCGTCGCCCTTGGCGACCGTCGCGCTCGGCTCTTCCGTCGCCGGGTTGATCGTCTCGTAGGTCTCGCCGGAGCTGGACGGGCGCCAGGCGCCCCCGATGAACATCGATCCAGAAGTCATGGGACCTCCTCCGCCGCGGCGGGCGGCGTCACTCATGGGTCGCGCGGGACCCGATCATCGCGGCGAGAGCACCCGGCCACCGCCCGCCGCGCGGAAGCGCCCCGCGTCGACCACCACGTCGCCGTTGACGACGACGTAGGGGATGCCCGTGGGGTACCGGTGAGGGTCGGCAAACGTCGCCTCGTCCCGCACCGTCGCCGGGTCGAAGACCACGAGGTCCGCCGCGTACCCCTCGCGGACGAGCCCGCGGTCCCCGAGCCTGAGCCGCGCCGCCGGCATGCCGGTCATCTTGTGGACGGCGGCTTCGAGCGAGAAGAGCTTCTGCTCACGCGCGTAGACCCCGAGGACGCGCGGGAAGGTCCCGTACATGCGCGGGTGCGGCTTGCCGTGCTTCGGCCCGATCCCTTCTGAGAGCCCGATCGAGTCCGAGCCGATCATGATGGCGGGGTGTCGTAGCACCTTCGCGACGTTTTCGAGGTTCTGCGAAAACGAGACCATCCCGACCGTCGCGCGCTCCTCCCAGAGCAGATCCAGCATCGCCTCGGCCGGAGTCTTGCCCGTCTGCCGCGCGAGCGCCGCGAGCGTGAGGCCTTCCAGCTCGCGCTGGCCACACGTCGCGATGCGGATCTCGTCGAAGCCGAGGGAGCCCGAGGAGACGGTGTGCCAGCGCTCGCCGTCCACCAGGCACTCCTCGACGATGCGCCGACGCGTCGCCCGGTCGGCGATGCGCTCGAGGAGCCGCCCGAGCCCTCCGTCGTGCACCCAGGCGGGCAGCAGGTTGTCCATCTTGGTGGAGCCCGCGTGGTAGGGATAGACGTCGCCGCTGACGTCCACGCCGCGCCCCCGCGCCTCGTCGATCAGCCGGAGCACGTCGTCCATCTTGGACCAGTTTTCACGCCCGCCCACCTTCACGTGGGCGATCTGCACGCCGACGCCGGCCGCCTCGCCGATGTAGATGGCCTCGCGGATCGAGTCCTCGACCATCGCGCTCTCGCCGCGCACGTGGGAGAAGTAGAGGCCGCCCCGCCGGGCCATCGCGCGAGCCAGGAGGACGAGCTCCTCGGTGACGGCGTAGGCGCTCGGCGCATAGACGAGCCCGGTCGAGTAGCCGTAGGCGCCGGCGTCCATCGCCTCGTCGAGCAGCCGCTGCATCGCCCGCATGTCGTCCGGCGAGACGGGACGGTTCTCCGGGCCGACGGCGGCGAGGCGCAGCGCACCGTGACCCACGAAGTGCGCGATGTTGATCGAGGGCCGGACGGCGCGGAGCGCGTCGAGGTACTCGCCGAAGCCCCCCCAGCGAAAGTCGAGGCTCGCGCCGATGCCGCCCGCCCAGCCGCGTACGGCCTCTTCCCCCCCGGGGGCGATGGGGGCCTGAGAGAAGGAGCACATGCCGACGACCTCGGTCGTGCAACCCTGGCGGATCTTCGACTCGGAGGACGGGCACCCGAAGTAGAAGAGGTCCGAATGCGAATGGGCGTCGATGAAGCCAGGCGCCACGGCGTGGCCCGCGGCGTCGATCACCCGCGGCGCGTCGCCCCGGAGCCCGGGGCCGACCGCGACGACGCGGTCACCCTCCACGGCGACGTCCGCCCGGCGTGCGGGCGCACCCGTCCCGTCGACGACCGAGCCGTTCCGGATCAGCAGCGACCAGGCCATGGCGCTACGCTTCGACGATCGCCACCGACGTCATCCGATCGCCCTGCCGGATCCGGTCCACGTGCTCCATGCCGGCGACGATGTGTCCGAAGACGGTGTAGTTTCCGTCGAGGTGGGGCGTGGGGCCGTAGCAGATGTAGAACTGGCTGCCCGCAGAGTCGGGGTGCTGGCTCCGCGCCATCGCGACGGTTCCCCGCACGTGCTTCTGCGCGTTGAACTCGGCGACGACCGTGTGGCCGGGGCCGCCCGTGCCGTCGCCCTTGGGGCAGCCGCCCTGGACGACGAAGTTCGGGACGACACGGTGGAAGGTGAGCCCGTTGTAAAACCCCTTCTTCGCGAGCGCCACGAAGTTCGCGACGGTCTTGGGCGCGTCCGACGGGAAAAACTCGATCCGGATCTCCCCGCCTTTCTCGAGCGTGATGACGCCGGTTGGCTTCATGCCGTGGCCCTCACTTGGTGACGATCCTCACCGACTTCACGCGGTCGCCGACCTTGATCCCGTCCACGACGTCCATGCCGCTCACGACCCGGCCGAAGGCGGTGTACTTGCCGTTCAGGCTCGCGTCGTCGCCCAGCATGACGAAAAACTGGCTTCCGGCGGAGTTCGGGTCTGGGCCGCGCGCCATTCCGACGACGCCCCGGACGAACTCGCGCTTGTTGAACTCGGCGGGAATCTTGTAGCCGGGCCCGCCGGTGCCCATGTCTGGATGGTCGAGCGGCACGGTCTTGGACTTGGGATCGCCGATCTGGACGACGAAGTTCGGGACGACGCGGTGGAACCGCTGCCCATCGTAAAATCCGCGGCCCACGAGCTTGACGAAGCTGTCGACGTGCCGGGGCGCATCCGCCGGGAACAGCGCGATCCGGATCTCGCCGCCGCTCTCGAGCGTGATCACCGCCTGCGGCGTCTTCGCCGCGGGCGCGGGCCCCGCCGGCTTCGGCGCCTGCGCGAGGGCCGGCGCGGTTCCCGCGAGGATCGCGGCGGCGGCGAGCGTCAGCAGGCGACGGGTCATGCGGGAGGCCTCCGGGATGCGAGCGTCCGCGACATTATACATACTCAACAACTGACGCCATACACGCATCGCGCAAACCAGGGGAACAGCCGGAGCCAGGCCACCGCGATCAGGACGACGGCGAGGGTCGCGAGCCAGAAGTCGGCCGAGCCGAGCATCCGGAGCCTCCCCTCGCGCATCACCGCGGGGCCCGGCGGGACCGCCGCGTCGTGCTCGCGGGCGAACAGACCGACGACGACCGACCGCAGGCGACGCCGCTCTTCGTAGCTGAGCCGCACGAACTGGAAGCCGATCCCGTCGGCGCGCACCGCCTTGACGACGGCCTCCTCGACCTCGATGGGGCGCTCGCCGGCGACGAGGTCGAGCGTGGCACCCACCGTGTCGCCCTCGGCGAGCCGCGCCGACGTCTTCGCCGTGAAGCCCTCGAGCGAGAGCTCCGTCGCCTCGCCCGGCGCGCTCGCGTCGCCGCGCCGGAGGACGACGGGCGCGCGGATGGCGATGCGCTCCCACTCGCGGCGGTCAGCCGACCGCCGCACGTAGCGCGCGCCCCAATGAAGCGCCCGAAAGCGGCGGCCGCAGAGCTGGCAGCGGAACGGATAGACGTACACGCCCGACAGCGCCCGCTCGAGAGCGCCGACGCGGTGGCAGCGCCGAGCCCGCCGGCCGCCGCACTGGGGGCATCGGAGCTCGCCCATGCGGACAGGGTACTATGGGCGGGCGGCACGCGAGACACTCCCGCGGATGCGCGTGGGGAAGGCGGCGCGTCGCGTGATACGATGGAGTGATGCAGCAGCGCGACGCGATCCGCAATATCGCCATCATCGCCCACGTCGACCACGGCAAGACCACGCTCGTGGACGCCATGCTCTGGCAGTCGGGCCTCTTCCGCGCGAACGAGTCCGTCCCCGAGCGCATCATGGACTCGATCGATCTCGAGCGCGAGAAGGGCATCACGATCATGGCCAAGAACACGGCGATCACGTACCGGTCCGTCCACATCAACATCGTGGACACGCCCGGCCACGCCGACTTCGGCTCGGAGGTCGAGCGGACGCTCACGCTCGTGGACGGCGTGCTCCTCCTCGTGGACGCCGCCGAGGGGCCGCTGCCGCAGACCCGGTTCGTCCTGAAGAAGGCGCTCGAGGCGAGCCTCCCGCCCATCGTCGTCATCAACAAGATCGACCGCTCAGACGCGCGCCCTGCCGAAGTGCTCGACGAGATCTACGATCTGTTCATCGACCTCGACGCGGTGGAAGACCAGCTGGAGTTCCCCGTCCTCTACACCAACGCGCGGGCCGGCACAGCCACGCGCGACCTCAAGGAGCCCGGCCGCTCGCTCGAGCCCCTCTTCGAGACGATCCTCGCCACCGTACCGCCCCCGCGGTTCGACCCCGCGATGGGCCTCCAGTTCCGCGCCGCGATGCTCGACTGGGACGACTACGTCGGCCGGCTCATCATCGGCCGCATCGTCAACGGCCGCGTTCGCCAGGCCGACCGCGTCGCCGTCGTGCACCGGGACGGCGGGGTCGAGCCCGCGAAGGTGACCGTCCTCTATGGCTACGAGGGGCTCAAGCGCATCGAAGTGGAGGAGGCCAGGGCCGGAGACCTCGTGGCCATCGCGGGGATCGACGCCATCGAAATCGGTGAGACCGTCGCAGAGGCGGAGTCGCCGCACGCCCTCCCGCTCATCCGTATCGACGAACCGACCGTGTCGATGCTCTTCTCCGCAAACGTCTCGCCGTTCGCGGGCCGCGAGGGGCGGTTCGTCACCTCGCCCCAGCTCCGCGACCGGCTCATGAAGGAGAAGCGCGTCAACGTCGGTGTCCGCGTGGAGGAGACCGATTCGCCCGACACCTTCCGCGTCTCCGGCCGTGGTGAGCTCCAGCTCGCGATCCTCATCGAGATGATGCGCCGCGAGGGGTTCGAGCTCGAGGTCGGCAAGCCGACGATCATCACGCGCACGGAGAACGGCCGGACGCTCGAGCCCATGGAGCACCTCGTGATCGACATCCCCGAGGAGCACATCGGCGCGGTCACTCAGAAGGTCGGTCCGCGGCGGGGCACGATGGTGAAGATGGTCAACCACGGCACGGGGCGCGTGCGCCTCGAGTACCGCATCCCCGCGCGTGGTTTGATCGGATACAGAACGGAGTTTCTCACGGATACGAGAGGGACAGGGCTGCTGAACCATCTGTTCGACGGGTGGGATGAATGGCAGGGCGAGATCGCCCACCGCGCGAACGGCGCCCTCGTCGCCGACCGCGGGGGGCGCGCCACCGCCTACGCGATCGACAACCTCCAGGCGCGCGGCGTGATGTTCGTGAGCCCAGGTCTGGAGGTCTACGAGGGCCAGGTCGTCGGCGAGAACGCGCGCGACACCGACATGGACGTCAACATCACCAAGGAGAAGAAGCTCACCAACATGCGCTCGTCCACCGCGGACGACGCCACCAAGCTCACCCCGCCCCGCACCATGAACCTCGAGCAGTGCCTCGAGTGGATCCGCGAGGACGAGCTGCTCGAGGTGACGCCGAAGTCGCTCCGCCTGCGCAAGCGCGCGCTCCGCGGGCGGCGGCGGTTCTAGGGCCGGTCCACCGCACTTCGCCAGACTTCGTTCTCGGTCGTCTGGCTCGTAACTTGAGCCGGCCCCCGCCTGCGGTCAGAGCTGCAGCACGACGATTCCGACGACCGTGACACCCGCGCCGAGCAGCGCAGGGCGCGACAACCGCTCGCCGAAGAAGACCCGCGCGAGCGGGATCGCGAACATCGGCGCCGTGGACGAGAGGACGGCCGCCACCGCCACGCCGGCGTACTTCACGGACGCGACGAACAGCACGGAGCTCAGCACGGTCAGGACGCTCAGCGCGGCCAGGCGGGTCAGGGCCGCGCCGTCGAGCCGCCCGAGGCCGCCCGCCGCGGCGCGCGCCCACGGCGTCGCCCACAGCACCAGCGCCGCGAGCGGCAACCGGATCGCCTGCGCCGTCACCGCGTCCATCTCACGGAGCGGCGCCTTGACGAGGACCACCGAGACCGCCCAGGCGAGCGACGCGAGCGTCGCCGTCCCCACGCCGAACGCGAATCGCTCGTCCGGCGCCCGCTCGGCCCACGGCGCGACGATGAGGACGATGCCGCCCAGGGTGAGGAGAGCGCCCGCGGCGATCGGCAGCGTGATCGGCTCGCCGAGAAAAGCCGCGGCGAGCGCGGCGGCGCCCACCGGGTAGGTCATCGAGATCGTCATCGCGCGGCCGAGCCCGAGCACGCGCGTGCTCTCGAAGAACACGGTGTCGCCGATCGCGATCGCGGCCACGATCGAGAGCGCCAGCAGCACGAGCGCGCGCGTGGACGCCACGGCGAACGCGCCCGCGCCCGCGGTCACGAGCACCCACACGAGCAGGATCGCGCCCCCGACGGTCGAGCGAACGGCGTTGACGGCCACCGAGCCGAGCTCGCGTACCAGCGAGCGCACGAGGAGGCCCGTCGCCGCCCAGGTCACCGCCGCGCCGAGGGCCGCGAGCGTGCCCAGGGTCGTCTCCGCGATCACCCGGAGATAGTACGCCCTCCGGGCCGTTGACAGCCGCGAGCACGGCCTCTAGCATCCCCACGTGAGGCTCGCGCTCTCCGCGGCGGTCCTCGTCGCCGGGTTCCTCGGCGCGAGCCTCTTCGTCTTCTGGCTCGCGGTCCGGCCGCCGCGGCTCGCCGTTCGGCTCCTACCGGGCGATGTCGGGCTCACCGTCGAGGAGGTCACGATCACGACCGACGACGGCCTCAGGCTCGCGGCGTGGCTCGTCCCGCGCCCGGGCGCGCCGGCCGTCGTGCTCCTGCACGGCTATCCGGCCGACAAGGCCGACATGCTGCCGATCGCGGCCTCCCTCGGGCCTCGCTTCACCGTGCTCCTCCTCGACCAGCGCTACTTCGGCGGGAGTGAGGGGCGCCTCACCACGCTCGGCTTCATGGAGCGGCGTGACCTCGCGCGCGCCGTCGACTTCCTGGCCGCGCGCGGGTTCGGTCCCGTCGGAGTGTTCGGCTTCTCGCTCGGCGGCGCCGTCGCGCTGCTCGCCGCCGCCGAGGACCCGCGCATCCGCGCCGTCGCCGCGTATGCGCCCTTCGCCGATCTCGGGCTGCTCGGCCAGGAGCTGTACGCGTGGCTCTGGCTCCTGAAATATCCGCTCGTCGGCTTGACGCGCGTCTGGTCGCGGCTCTTCCTCGGCCACGACATCACGCGGCCCACGCCCGTCGAGGCGGCCGCGCGCCTGACGATCCCGATCCTGCTCGTCGCGAGCCGCGAGGATGAGCAGATCCCGTTCGCCCACGCCGAGCGATTGCGCGACGCGCTCGCGGCCAACCCGCGCGCCGAGTTCCTGCTCATGGCCCGCGGGCGCCACGGCGAGCTTCCCCCGGATTTCACGGCGCGCCTGGCGCAGTTTTTCCTGCTATACGTGAGGTGACATGGACCACGTCTCGGTGATCCCGGCGCAGCGCGCGCGCGTGATGCTCGATCTTCGCGAATCCCCGGGCACGCCGACGCCGCGATGATCGTCGGCGTCCCCCGCGAGACCAAGCCGGGCGAGCAGCGCGTCGCGCTGACGCCCGCCGGCGCCCGGGCGCTCGCCGAAGCCGGGCACCCCGTCGTCGTCGAGCGTGGCGCCGGCGGCGGCAGCGGGATCCGCGACGACGAGTACGGGACGGTCGGCGCCGCGCTGGCGAGCGTCGACGAGGTCTGGCAGCGCGCCGACTTCGTCCTGAAGGTCAAGGAGCCGCTGCCGGCGGAAACCCGGTACCTCCGTCCGGGTCAGATCCTCTTCACCTACCTCCATCTCGCCCCGGCGCCGGAGCTCGCACGGGCGCTCCGTGACTCGGGTGCGATCGCGATCGGCTACGAGACGGTCCAGCGCGCGGACGGGAGCCTGCCGCTCCTTACGCCGATGAGCGAGGTGGCGGGGCGGCTCTCGGTGCAGGAGGGCGCGTTCTACCTCGGCCACGCCCGGGGCGGGCGCGGCATCTTATTGTCCGGCGTGCCCGGCGTGCCGCCCGGCAACGTCGTCATCCTGGGCGCGGGCACGGCGGGGCTCAACGCGGCGCGCGCCGCGGTCGGCCTCGGCGCCGACGTGTCCGTCCTCGACGTGAATCCCGACCGCCTGCGCCACGCGGACGACATCTTTCGTGGCCAGATCGTGACGCTCATGTCGAACAGCTTCAACGTCGCCCAGGTGCTCCGGCGCGCCGACCTGCTCGTCGGCGCCGTCCTCGTGGCGGGCGCGCGCGCCCCTCGGCTCGTCAACAAGGACATGGTCACGACCATGAAGGAGGGCAGCGTGATCGTGGACATCTCCGTGGACCAGGGCGGGTGCGTCGAGACGATTCATCCGACGACGCTCCTCGACCCCGTCTACGTCGTGTCGGGCGTCGTCCACTACGGCGTGGCCAACATGCCCGCCCTCGTGCCGCGCACCTCGACGTTTGCGCTGACGAACGCCACGCTCCCGTACGCGATCGAGCTCGCCGGCCGCGGCGTCGTCGCCGCCGTGCGCGCGAATCCCGCACTCGCCCAGGGCGTCAACATCTGGCGCGGCCAGGTCGTGCATCCCGCGGTCGCCGAGGCGCTCGGCGAGAAGCCGACACCGCTCGACGCGTGCCTGCGCTGACGTTCCGTGTCGGCACCTCGGGGTACAACTACGCTGAGTGGAAGGGCACGTTCTACCCCGCCGATCTGCCCGCGTCGAAGATGCTCGGGTACTACGTGGAGCGCTTCTCGACGGTCGAGATCAACGCGACGTTCTACCGGATGCCGAACGCCCGGACGCTCGCCGGGTGGCGCGACGCCGCACCCGCCGGCTTCACCTTCGTCCTGAAGGCGCCGCAGCGGATCACGCACGTGGCCCGCCTCCGTGACGTGGACGAGCCGCTCCGGTACTTCTGCGACACCGCCCGGACGCTCGGCGACATGCTCGGCCCGATCCTCTTCCAGCTCCCGCCGAATTTGCAAAAAGCGGCCGACCGGCTCGGCGACCTCCTGGCTCGGCTCCCGCCCGGGCTCAGGGCGGCGTTCGAGTTCCGCCACCCGAGCTGGTTCGACGACGAGGTCTACGCGCTGCTCCGTCCGCGAAACGCCGCGCTCTGCATCGCCGACACCGAGGCGGGGACCACGCCCGCGGTCGCCACGGCGGACTGGGGCTACGCGCGGCTCCGCGCGCAGGCGTACGGGGACGACGACCTGCGCCGCTGGATCGCGACGCTCCGCCGGGTCGGCGCCGGCTGGCGCGAGGCGTTCGTCTTCTTCAAGCACGAGGAGTCGGGCTCGGGCCCCGCCCTGGCCCGCCGGCTCCTCGACCTCCTCGAGCGACCGGCGGACCTTTAGCGTCGTGCCGCCCCCCTCCGAGGTTTGAGCGTCGAGAGGAAGGCCTCGAGCACCGGCGTCCGCGGCTTGTCGCGCCGGAGGACGACGCCGATCTCGCGGTACAGAGGCGGAGCGAGCCGCGCCGCCACGAGCTCGCGGGCCCGCACCTCGGCCGCGACCGAGAACCACGAGGTGACGGAGAGCCCGAGCCCCGCCTCGACGAGCTTCTTGATCGCCTCCGTGTTGCCGAGCTCCATCGGCAGCGCGGGCACCACTCCCGCGCGGTGGAACCAGTCGTCGATCACCCGACGGAGCGTGGCGCCCTGCTCGAACAGGATCAGCGGCTCGCGAACCAGTTCCGCCGCGGTCACGCGCTGCCCGCGCCGCCAGCGCCGGTCCGGCGGCGCGATCGCGACGACCTCGTCACGATAGAACGGCGACACCGCGAGCGCGCGCTCGCGGACCGGAAGGCTCACGATGCCGATGTCGAGCTCGCTCCCGACGACCGCGCGCGCGATCTCGGGCGCGTTGCCCGTGACGACCACCAGCTCCGTCCGCGGGTAGCGCGACCGGAAGCGCCGGAGCGCCGGCGGCAAGAGGTAGATCGAGAACGAGGCGCTCGTCCCGAGGCGGATGCGCCCGGCCACGATCCCGCGGAGCTGCGCGACGACTTCCAGGCCCGTCTCGAGCTCCCGCAGCGCGCGTCCCGCATGGGCGAGCAGCACCTCGCCCGCCTTCGTCGGGAAGGCGCGCTTGCCGACGCGCTCGAGGAGCGGCAGGCCGAGCGCTCGCTCGAGCAGGCGCACCTGCATGCTCACCGCGGGCTGGGTGAGGTGGAGCTCGCGCGCGGCGTGCGAGAAGGACCCGTGGCGCGCGACCGCGGCGAGCGTCTGGAGGTGGGCGAGCTGGAGGTTCATGCGATCTGAAAAAATAGCTGATGGAAATCATAATGACAATTGATTTCCCTGATAGATCGCCTCGGGCGACCATGGGTCATGGACCTGAACCTGTACGCGCTGGAGCTCCTGGCGCGGGACAAGCTCGCGCGGGCCCGGGCGGAGGCCGCCCTCCACGCGCGCGTCGCGCGGCACGCGACGCCTCGCGACGGGCTCGACCGCCGCGCCCTCACCGTCCGCGACGCCGCAGAGGCAGACCTCGCCCAGATCAGCGCGATCTGGAACCACGAGGTCCTCTGGACCGACGCCACCACCGACACCAAGCCGCGGAACGCCCAGGCCGAGCGCGAGTGGTTCGAGCGCCACCCCGCGCTCTACCCGATCGTCGTGGCCGCCACGGGCGGCGCGGTGCTGGCCTTCGGCTCCCTTTCGCCGTACCGGCCCAAGCCCGCGTTCGCGCGGACCGTAGAGGATTCCGTCTACGTCGAGCGCCGCCATCGCGGCGAGGGACTCGGCGGCCTGATCCTGTCCGAGCTGATCCGGCGCGCCCGCGCGCATGGACACCGCTCGGTGCTGGCGCGGATCACCTCGGGGAATCGAGCGTCCATGCGTCTGCACACGCGCCACGGCTTCAGGCTCGTCGGCGTCGAGCAGCAGGTCGCCATGAGGCGTGGCGGCTGGCTCGATGTTACGATCATGCAGCTCCGCCTGTAGCCCCCGGCGCTCCTCGAGCCCGGAGAGTCGGGTCGCCGGCCCGCCGGAGGAACGCGTGAGCCACAAGCCTCTGATCCTGAAGCTTCACGAACTCTGGAACGCGGGCGACGTCGCCCGAATCGGCGCGGTGTACGCCGACGATTTCGTGGCCCACTTCCCACCCACGTCCGAGCTGCCCGAGCGTCACGGGCTCGACGGCGTCGCGCAGTCCATCGTCCGCATACGCGCGGCGTTTCCCGACTGGCACGAAGCGGTGGACGACCTCGTCGAGGAAGGCGATCGCGTCGTCAGCCGCTACACCTCTCGCGGCACCCATCGGGGCCCCTTCTGGGGGATCCCGCCGACCGGGCGCACGATCACGGTCGCCGAGATCTCGATCTTCCGGATCGCTAGCGGCAGGGTCGCCGAGCAGTGGTGCCTCGTCGACGAGCTGGCCAGGATGGAGCAGCTCGGTGGTATCCTCGAGCGGCCGGGCGGTGCGACGCGCCCGTCGCTCGAGCTCCTCTATGAGGTGTCGATGGACGTCGAGGCGCACGACGTCGGGCCGACACCCGGCGGACATCGACGAATCGTCGTCGTCAAGGGCGGCCGGGTCGAGGGACCGCGCCTCAGAGGCGACGTGCTCCCGGGCGGCGGCGACTGGGTCCTCGAACGGAGCGACGGGTCGCGCCAGCTCGATGTGCGGATCACGCTCCGCACCGACGACGGCCAGCTGATCTACGCCGCCTACGGCGGCATCTTCCATGGCGCGCCCGACGTCATGCGGCGAATCCTCGCGGGCGAGCCCGTCGAGCCTTCCGAATACTACTTTCGGGTCTCGCCGCGCTTCGAGACCGCGTCGGAGCGGTACGCCTGGCTGAACAGGATCGTCGCCATCGGCGTCGGGAGGCGAACGCGGACGCAGGTGGCCTACACGGTGTACGCGGTCGGCTAGGAGCTCGGGTTCCCTCCCAAGAGCCGCTCGACGATGACACAGTCCTTCCACGCGCCGTCGAGCTGCCCGTGATTCTCGTACACCCCCACCTCTCGGAATCCCAGCACGCGGCACACGGCGCGGCTCGCGTGGTTCTCGGGGAAGATACGCGACACGAGCTTGCCGAGCCCCGCGCGCGCCGCCGCCGCGATCAGCTCCCGCAGCGCGAGCCGCCCGACGCCGCGTCCTCGGGCGTCACGCGCGACGTAGACCGAGAATTCGGCGACGCGGGCGTAGCACTCGCGCGGCCGGTACGTCGAGGTCGACGCGAAGCCCAGGATCCGCCCCGCGTCCTCGACCACGACGATCGGATGCGCGCCGTCGAACCACCCCCGCACGTCCTCGGCGGAGCGCGGGCGCGTCTCGAACGTGGCGATCCGGTCCTCGATGCCCTGGTTGTAGATCCGCGCGACCTCGGCCGCGTCGGCCGGCGTGGCGAGTCGGGCCGTCATGCGTTCCTCCCAAACCTCTGCTCGATGCGTCTGAGCGCGGCGGCGACGTCGATCCCCTTGCGCAGCACCGGCGCCAGCGGGTCACCGAGCTCCTCGAGGCGCGGCGGCGCCGTCTTGATCGTGAAGCGCTTGGGGTCGAGCCGCGCGGTGACCTCCTCCCAGCGGAGTGGACACGACACGGGCGCGCCGGGCAGCGGCCGCACCGAGAACGGCGCGACGATCGTCTGCCCACGGCCATTCTGGCCCCAGTCGATGTACACCTTGCCACCACGGCCCTTGAGCGGCCTGACGATCGTGGAGATGGCCGGCTCCGCCTCGACGCCCAGGACGGCGAGGAGCCGCGCGAAGGTCCGCGTGGTCTCGTCGTCGTACCTGGCGCCGAGCGGGAGCAGGACGTGGAGCCCCGTCGCCCCGGACGTCTTCACGTAGCTCGGCAGCTCGAGCGCGTCCAGGATGCGACGGAGCGCGCGCGCCACCCGGATGACGTCGGTGAAGGGCGCGGCCTTGGGGTCGAGATCGAGCACGAGCCAGTCGGGGCGATCCAGCGAGCCGAGGCGCGAGCTCCACATGTGGAGCGGGATCGTCCCCAGGTTGATGACGTACCGGAGGCTCTCGCGATCGTTCACGACGAAGTAATCGATGTCGCGGCCGGCGTCCTTCGAGTGGATGCGCTCGGTGCGGATCCACGACGGGATCCACTCGGGGGCGTCCTTCTGGAAGAAGGATTTCCCCCTGATCCCGTCCGGGTAGCGCGTGAGCACGAGGGGCCGGTCCTTGAGGTACGGCAGGAGGAAGGGCGCGATCCGGTCGTAGTACTCCACGAGGTCGGCCTTCGTGTAGCCCTCGTCCGGCCAGAACACCTTTTTCGGATTGGTGATGGTGACGGTCGGAGATGCCTCCGGGTGCGCGGCGGCGCGGGGAGCCTTCCGAGACCCGTGGCTTCTGGGCGTCGCCTCCGGCACCAGCCGATCGGACTGAGCTCGCGCATCGAGAGCCAGCGTGGTCGAGGAAGGCTCCCCGCGCCGCCGATTCTCCGGGACCTCGCGCACGCAGTCTTCGGCCCGCTTGTCGTCGCGCAATCCCAGGAAGGTCGGGTGGCGGATGCCACCGTCTGCGGTCCACTCGGTAAACCGCACCTCGCAGACGAGCTTCGGCTCGACCCACCGGTGGCCGCGGCCCCCGGGTGTGCCGATGTCGAACGGCGAGGTCGGGCGCGCGAGCGGTGCGAGCCGTTCCGCGACGCGCGCGAGCGTCGCTTCGTCGAACCCCGTGCCGACCTTCGAGACATAGACGAGCCGGCCGTTCGCATAGAGCCCGAGGTGGAGCGCGCCGAAGTGCGCGCGCGAGCCCTGCGGCGCCGTGTAGCCTCCGATGACGAACTCCTGGCGGAGCTGGCACTTGAGCTTGAGCCAGTCGCGAGACCGTTTGCCGACGTACTGGCTGTCGCGCTTCTTCGCCACGACGCCCTCGATCCGCTCGGCGCACGCCGCGTCGAAGAACGGTTGGCCGTGTTCGAGCACGTGGTCGCCGAACTGGGCCACCCCGCGCGCCGGCAGGAGGAGCCGGAGACACGCCTTGCGCTCCTCCAGCGGCTCACGCCGGAGGTCGCGTCCGTCCAGCGCGAGCGCGTCGAAGAACACCGCGCCGACGGGCACCTCGAGGGACGCGCGCTCGATGTCGGCCGGGCGCGTCAGGTTCATGCGCGCCTGGAGGCGCTGGAAGCTCGCCCGCCCCTCGGCGTCGAGCGCGACGATCTCGCCGTCGAGCAGGAACCGATCGAGCGGCAGCGTCCGGAGCGCGCGGACCACCTCGGGATAGCGGGCCGTGACGACCATCCCGCTCCGCCCCCGCAGCTCGACCGCCTCGCCGTCGCGGGAGGCCAGGACGCGCACACCGTCGTACTTGATCTCGAAGAGCCACGCGGGATCGGAGAACGGGCGGTCCCCGAGCGTGGCGAGCATGAAGAGCCCGGCGCGCGGCGTCACCGCTCCGCGCGGGGCGTTCGAGGCCGCGAGCCGCGCGCGGAGCGCGTCGAGCTTGCGCGGGCCCTCGCGGAGCTCCTCGACGGTGAGCCCCGAGAGGACCGACTCGGGGAGCTTCTCGACCGGCTCGTCGCCGTCCGCGAACGCGTCGGCCTTCTTCAGCAGGAGCCACTCCCGGTCCTTGCCGCTCATGCGCGCGAGCACCCATCGCCCACGGAGCTTGAAGCCGAAGAGCTCGAACTCGAGCTTGCCCCGTGCGATCGCCTCACGCGCCGGCCGGTCGCCGAGCACGCGGAACCAGCCGCGATCCCAGACGATGGACGGTCCCGCGCCGTAGCTGCCCTCGGGGATCACGCCCTCGAAGTCGGCGTATTCGACGGGATGGTCCTCGACGTGGACCGCCAGCCGCCGCTCGCCGTGCCGGACCGATGGCCCCTTGGGCACCGCCCAGCTCACGAGCACGCCGTCGATCTCGAGCCGCAGATCGTAGTGGAGCCGCCGCGCCGAGTGCTTGTGGACGACGAACAAGTGGCCGGTCGCCGGCCGCCGGTCGCCGAACGGCTCGGGCGTCCGCGTGGGGTCGCGCTTGTCCCGGTACTCGTCGAGGCCGCGGCTAGGCACGGAGCACCAGGATCACCGAGAGCGACGCGGAGAGATTGTCGACGGCGTGCGCGGTGACGGCCGGCACGAGGCTCCCCGTCTGCTCGTACGCCCACGCCCAGAGCACCCCGCTCCAGAAGACGGCGGCGAACCCGAGCACGCCGTAGCCGTGGGCGAGGGCGAAGACTCCCGCGCTGACCACGGCCGCCGGTGCCGGCCCGAGCCTGCACCGCAACGTGCCGAAGAGCAGTCCCCGGAAGACCAGCTCCTCGAAGACCGGCGTGAGCACCACCGTGTCGACGAGCGTGCCGATCACGACGGGCCGGACGCCCCAGACCAGATCGCGATCGAACCACTCGGTCCAGTGCGACGTGATCTCGAACGCTCGACCCATGGCACCGAGCGTCCAGTCACCGAGCTGTCCGGCCGCCACGAGCACCAGCGCGACGCCCAGCAGCCGACCCGTGTTGGCCCGCGTGAGCGCCAAGCCGAACCCGCGGACGAGGCCGAGCCCCGACGGCCGCAAGAGCCGCCGTCGGGCCATCAGGATGAGGGGGAGGAAGGCGAGGGTCGTCGCGGCGCCGACGACCACGCTCTGGTACGGCTGTGCGCGACCGCCGAGGAAGGCCGACGCGCCCTGGGAGAGCGCGACGAGGAGGATCGCGCCGAGCGCGCCGCCCCGCACGAGCACGCCGACCCCCTCGTGGACGCGCCACGGCGGCGGAAGCGGCGCCGCCCCCGACCGCGCGCGCTCGCCCCGGTGGCCCACCCACGACGCGAGCGTCACGAGCGCCGCCGCCAGGATCGTGACCTCCACGGCCGTGAGCGCGCGCAGGCGTGCCAGGAGCACGTCCGCGCGCGGGTTCGGCGCGTCCGCCCGCGTGAGTCGCGCGACGAGGCGGTCGTGGAACCAGCCGGGCTCGAGCGCTGCGTCGACCTCCGCGACGAGGTCCTTCACGTCGGCGCCGTCGGATGCCAGCGCGAGGTACGCGCGACCGACGAGGCGCCCGAAGGTCTCGAACGGCTCGCCGCGGAGGATGGCCAGGTGCAGATCGACCGTCGGCTCGAGCGACAGGGCCTCCAGCTCTGCGTACCAGCGGAGCGCGTCCGCGAGGTCGTCGGCCCGGCGCCCGACCAACCAGCGATAGAGGCGCCGCTCCCAGGCGGGCGCTCTGTCGATCCCGTCGTCCAGATCGAGCGAGCGGCCGACCACCACCGCGAGCGCCCGCTCGGGCTCCGCCATGTCGCCGACGGGCGAGCCCGTGAGGTGGAGCCACGTCATCAGGAGGACGAACGTGAGGAGGACGGCCGCCGCGGGGACCGTGAGGACCCCGAGATGTCGCCTCTCGGCCGCCTGGGGGACGCTATCCATGGGAGGTATCGAGCCTTTGCGCATCATAGGAAGCATCGTGCTATCGTGCAAACGATGCCGGCACACTCTGTCGGGTCCGGGACGATCTCGTTCGGGCTGGTCTCGATCCCGGTCAAGCTCTACACGGCCGCCGCGCCGCAGTCCGTCTCGTTCAACCTGCTCCACGCCAAGTGCGGCTCCCGCATCAAGCTGCAGAACTTCTGCCCGGTCTGCAACGAGGTCGTGGACCGCTCGGCGCTCGTCCGCGGGTACGAGTTCGCGAAGGACCAGTACGTCCGCGTCGGCGACGAGGAGCTCAAGGCGCTGGAGGGCGAGGCGTCGAAGGTCATCGACATCACGGAGTTCGTGCCGCTCGCGTCGGTGGACCCGATCTACTTCGAGAAGACGTACTACCTCGGCCCGGACAAAGGCGGCGAGAAGGCGTATCGACTCCTCGCCGACGCGATGGGCTCGCAGGGGCGCGTCGCGCTCGCCAAGTTCGTCATGCGCGGCAAGGAGAGCCTCGTCCTCGTCCGGCCGGCGCAGGGCGGGCTCATGCTGCACACGATGTACTTCGCCGACGAAGTGCGGAGCTTCGGCGAGATCGACAAGGGCCAGTCGGCGAAGATCAGGGACGGCGAGCTCCAGCTGGCTCTCCAGCTCATCGACGGGCTCTCGAGCGACGCCTTCAACCCCGAGAAGTACCGCGACGAGTACCGAGAGCGCGTGCTCGAGCTCGTCAACCAGAAGGTCGAGGGCAAGGAAGTCACGGCCGCCGGCCCCCAGGCCCAGCGGGCGCAGGTCATCGACCTCATGGAAGCCCTCAAGCAGAGCCTGGCCAAGCGCGTGGCCGCCCAGCCGGCGGCGCAGCCCGCCGCGCCCGCGGCCGCCGCCGAGAAGAAGCCGCTCGCGAAGGTCAAGCGCGCCGAACCCGCCCCATCGAAGAGGGCCCAGGCCGGAAAGAAGTAGCCCCCTCCTCAGGGGATCAGAACGATCTTCCCGTAGGCTCCCGGCTTCAGCACCGCCTCGTGGGCGCGCGCCGCCTCCTTGAGCGGGAGCTCCTGACCGACGACGGGCCGGAGGGTGCCGCCCGCGAGCCCGGCGCCGATCGCCGCGTGGATCGACGCCATGTCCTCCGGCGAGGCGTTCCAGAGCGCCAGCCCGATGATCGCCGCGTCCCTCCCCATCGTTCCGCGCGGATTGATCTCGATCGTCCCGCGATTCCCGATGACGACGATGCGGCCGAAGCGCGCGACCACGTCGAGGTCCTTCTGCAAATTGACGTTCGCGAGCATCTCGAGAATCACGTCGGCGCCCCGCGTGCCCGTGAGCTCCATGATCTTCTGCAGATAGTCCGGCGCCGTGTGGTCGAGGACATGGTGGGCGCCGTGCTCGGCGACGAGCTTGCGCCCGCGCTCGGTTCCCGCGGTGCCGATGACGATCATGCCGTGGGCCACAGCGAGCTGGACCGCGGCGATGCCGACGCCGCCGGAGGCGCCGTGGACGAGGACCGTTTCCCCGGGACGGGCGTGCGCCTTGTGGTGGAGGCCCCGATACGCGGTGCCGTACGGGACGCTCACCGCCGCGCCCTGGGAGAATGAGACCGTCGCGGGGAGCGGGTGGACCATGGACGCGTCGCAGACCGCGAGCTCGGCGTAGCCGCCGCAGAGCGGCGTGGTGGTGCGCACGACGTAGACGCGGTTGCCCTTCTTGACCCGCGTGACCGCCTCGCCCACCGTCTCGATCACGCCGGCGCAGTCGTTGCCGGGAACGTAGGGCAGCGCCGGAAGCATCGGGTAGTTTCCCGACCGGACGTAGGTGTCCACCGGGTTCACGCCCGCGGCGCGTACCCGCACCACCACCTGACCCGGGCCCGGCTTCGGGTCGGGCACGTCGTCGAGCTGGAGCACCTCGGGGCCGCCGAACTTGTGGACGCGGATCGCTTTCATGACTCCTCCTATTTCGCGAGCGCTTTGCGCTTCCAGAGTTCCCACGGTCGGCCGAGCGTGCCGGCGATCGAGGCCTCTGCGCGGCGCGCCTCCTCCGGATCGAGGTAGGTCACGTTCACGCCCTGGGCCATCGCCTGCGCCTGGAGCTTCGCGTTCATCTCGAGGTAGACGCTGCGGAACACGGCGTGCGGGAGCGACGGGCCCACGACGACCGCGCCGTGACCGCGCATGAGGGCCGCCGTGCGGCTCCCGAGTGTCTGGGCGAGCGCACGACCGAGCGCGGGATCGCGCACGAGCATGTCGCTCGGGCCGCCGGCCGCCTGCCGGATGTCGAAGACCGGCGCGCCCTCCCCGAGGAACGCGCTCATGTGGTAGAGGGGGCGGAGCGGCACGCCGGTGACGCCGAACGGGATGACCGAGGGCGAGTGGTTGTGGACGATCGCCCGCACATCCGGCCGTACCTTGTAGATCTCACCGTGGATGAAGCGCTCGAGGTAGGAGGAGCGGCCGCGCGCGTCCACCGGGTTCGAGTCGAGGTCGTACTCCATGATGTCGGGCGCGGCGACCAGCTCGGGGGCGAGCGCGCGCGACATGAGGTAGCGATTCGAATCGCGATCGTGGCGCGCGCTGACGTGGCCGTAGCCGTCGAGCACGTTCTGGTCCACGAGGATCCGGTTCGCGGCCACGAGGTCCTCGACGAGCTTTGCGTCGGGCGGCCCGGCGGACGGCGGCGAGGTCTGGCCGCGGGCGCGCGCGAGGTCAACGGCGATCACCGCAAGCCCGACCGCGCCGCCGGTCACGAACCGCCGTCGCGTGACGTTCGCCATCGGTGTCCCTCCCACGGGCCGGAACCTTCGTGCCACCCGTTGATTATCCACCAGGAGTAAAATGAATGCGGACCGGACATGCCGAGACTCATCCTCGAGCCGCGATTCCACGTCGAGTACCTGTCGATCCTCGACAGCGAGGGCAATCTCGACGCCTCGCTCGAGCCGAAGCTCCCCCCCGGCGACCTGAAGGCCCTCTACCGCGCGATGGTGCTCGGGCGCCGCCTCGACGAGCGCATGGTCCGCCTGCAGCGCCAGGGCCGCATCGGGACGTTCGCGCCGATCAAGGGCCAGGAAGCTTCGCAGATGGGAAGCGTCTTCGCCCTGCGGCCGACCGACTGGATGGTTCCGTCGTTCCGCGAGACGGCGGCGATGATCTGGCGCGGCTGGCCGATCGAGAAGATCCTGCTCTTCTTCGCCGGGTACGTCGAAGGCGGCCAGCCCGCACCCGATCAGCACGACCTGCCGATCACGATCCCCGTCGGGACGCAGCTCCCCCACGCCGTGGGTCTGGCTTACGCGGCCCAGTACCGCGGTGACGACGCCGTCGTCATGGCGTACTTCGGCGACGGCGCCACCAGCGAGGGCGACTTCCACGAGGCGCTGAACTTCGCGGGGGTCTGGCACGTCCCGGTCGTGTTCATCTGCCAGAACAACCAGTGGGCCATCTCCGTGCCGCTCAAGAAACAGACCCACTCGAAGACGATCGCCCAGAAGGCGCTGGCCTACGGCCTGCCCGGGATCCAGGTGGACGGCAACGACGTGCTCGCGGTGTACGTCGCCGCGCGCGAGGCGGTCGAGCGTGCGCACGCGGGCGAGGGGCCGACGCTGATCGAGTGCGTGACGTATCGCCTCGGCGTCCACACCACCGCGGACGATCCCACCAAGTACCGGGCCCAGGAGGAGGTGGCCGCCTGGGAGCAGAAGGACCCGCTCACGCGCTTCCGCGCCCACCTCGAGAAGAAGGACCTCCTGGAGGACGGGGTCGAGCAGCGGGTGGACGAGGAGATCGCGGAGGCGGTCCGGCGCTTCGAAGCGACACCGCCGGCCGACCCGCTCGCGGTCTTCGACCACGTGTACGCCGAAATGCCCCCTCACCTCCGCGCTCAGCGCGAGGATCTCGCTCGCTGGCTCCGCGAGGGCGCCGCCCCCGGTCCCGCGGCGACCCCGACCCCGCCGGGCGCCACCCCCATGCGCGGCCAGCGCCTCACGCGGCGGTAAGAAAAGCCACACGTGACGCCACCCAAGCTCACCATGGTGAAGGCCCTCAACCTGGCGCTCCTCCAGGAGATGGAGCGCGACCCCGACGTGCTGATTCTCGGCGAGGACGTGGGTGTGGACGGCGGCGTCTTCCGCGTCACCGACGATCTCCAGCGCAAGTTCGGCTCGCAACGCGTGATCGACAGCCCGCTCGCCGAGGCGGCCATCATCGGCACCGCGGTCGGCATGGCCCTCTACGGCCTCAAGCCCGTCTGCGAGATCCAGTTCTCCGGGTTTGCCTTCCAGTGCTTCCACCAGATCGAGAATCATGCGGCGCGCTATCGGATGCGCTCCCAGGGCCGCTTCCACTGCCAGATGGTGATCCGCATGCCCTACGGCGGCGGCGTCCGCGCGCTCGAGCACCACACGGAGTCCGAGGAGCAGTTCTACGCGCACGTTCCCGGGCTGAAGATGGTAATCCCGTCGGGTCCGCGGACCGCGCGCGCGCTCCTCACGAGCGCGATCCGGGACCCCGACCCGGTGATCTTCTTCGAGTCGAAGGCGCTCTACCACGCCGCGAAGGAGGAGATCCCCGAGGAGTCTGAGAGCTTTCCGATCGGCCGAGCGCAGGTCGTCCGCGAGGGACGCGACCTCACGCTCGTCGCCTACGGCGCCATGCTGCGCGTCGCGCGAGAGGCGGCCGACGTGCTCCAGGCCGAGGACGGCGTGGAGACCGACGTCGTCGACCTCCTCACGATCGCACCGCTCGATCGCGAGACGATCGTGACGTCGGTCGGGAAGACCGGGCGGGCCGTCGTCATCCACGAGGCCCCGAAGAGCTTCGGGCCCGGCGCCGAGATCGCCGCGTCCATCATGGAGGGCACGTTCCTCCACCTCGAGGCGCCTGTCCGCCGCGTGACCGCACACGACGTGTCGTTCGTCGGCTTCGCGCGCGAGAAGGCGAACGTCCCCGACGTCGCGCGCGTCGTCGCCGCGGCCCGCGAGACCCTCGCCTTCTAGCCGCGATGGCGCGACCCTTCGTGCTCCCCGACCTGGGCGAGGGCCTGGCTGAGGCCGAGATCGTCAAGGTGCTCGTCCAGGAGGGCGATCTCGTCCGAGAGGACGCGCCCCTGCTGGAGGTCGAGACGGACAAGGCCACGGTCGAGATCCCGTCGCCGGTCGCCGGGCGCGTCGCAAAGATCCACGTGCAGGCGGGGCAGACCGTCAAGGTCGGCGCGGTGCTGGTCACGTTCGAGGACGAGGGCGGCAGGGAGGGCGCTGCTCCGCTCGGTACTACACTCGCCCGCAGCGCCCCCCCTGCCGCCCACACCGTCGGCGGGCGCCAGCCCGCGGCGGCGGCGACGGCTGTCGCGCCCACGAGGGAGGCCGGGCGGGCGGCGGCGACCCCGGCGACACGACGGCTCGCGCGCGAGCTCGACGTCGACCTCCAGATCGTGCGCGGTACGGGATCCGGCGGACGCGTGACCGACGACGACGTGCGCTCGGCCGCCGCGGGCGGTCGCCCGCCCGCGTCCGCTCGGCCCGGCGCCGAGCGCGTGGCCCCGGAGCAGCCCGCCGTCGCGAAGCCTCTGGCGCCGGTGGGCGTGGAGCCGCCCGCGCTGCCCAGGTTCGAGCAGTGGGGCCCGGTCGAGCGCCAGCCGCTCTCGCACCTCCGTCGGACGATCGCCGAGCGCATGGCGCTCTCGGCCACGCTCATCCCGCACGTGACGCACTTCGACCGGGCCGACATCACCGAGCTCGACGCGATCATCCGCCGCAACGTCGAGCCGGCGCGGGAGCGCGGCGTCACGCTCACGCTGACGAGCTTCCTCCTGAAGGCGGCGGCCCTGGCGCTCCACGAGCACCCGCAGTTCAACGCGAGCCTCGATCCGGCGGCCGGTGAGCTCATCCTCAAGCGCTACTATCACCTCGGCGTCGCGGTGGCGACGGACCGCGGCCTGATCGTCCCGGTGATCCGCGACGTGGACGGCAAGCCGCTGCTCGAGCTCCAGCGCGAGCTCGCCGCCCTGGCCCAGCGCGTGCGCGACGGCAAGGCGACGCTCGAGGACCTGCGCGGCGGGACCTTCACCATCACCAACATCGGCGCGCTCGGCGGGACAGGGGCGATTCCGATCATCAATTATCCGGAGGTGGCCATCCTGGGCGTCGCGCGTGCGCGGGAGGAGCCGGTCGTGCGCGAGGGCCACATCGTCCCCCGGGTCCTCCTGCCGCTCTCGCTCGCCTTCGACCACCGGGTCGCCGACGGCGCCGACGCCGCCCGCTTCGCCGCCGCCATCGTGCGGCGACTGGAGCGCCCCGAGCAGCTTCTCCTGGACTGGTGAGCGCGATGGCCGGTCCCCGCCAGTCGCCATGGTGATGGGCGACCTCGTGCGCGAGGTGGACGTGGCCGTCGTGGGCGGCGGCCCGGGCGGCTACTCGGCGGCGTTCCGCTGCGCCGAGCTCGGCCTCGAGACGGTCGTCGTGGACGCGAGCCATCGCCTCGGCGGCGCCTGCCTCTGGGAGGGGTGCATCCCGTCAAAGGCGCTCCTCCACGTCGCGGCCGTCCTCGGCGAGGTCGAGCGCGCCAAGGACTTCGGCGTGGATTTTGGCGAGCCGCGGATCGCGCTGGATGCCCTTCGCAAGTGGAAGGCCGAGCGCGTCGTCGGCAAGCTCGCGCGCGGGCTCGCCGCGGTCGCGAAGTCGAAAGGCGTGGAGGTCGTCGGCGGCCGCGGCGTCTTCGAGGACTCCCGCGCGCTCCGCGTGGAGGGCGACGCGCCGCAGAAGATCCGCTTCACGCACGCCGTCGTCGCGACGGGCTCGGCGCCCGCGCCCCTGCCCGGCCTCGCCCTCGCGCGCGACCGTGTGATGGACTCGACCGCGGCGCTCGAGCTCCCCGACGTGCCCGAGCGCCTCCTCGTCGTCGGCGGGGGCTACATCGGTCTCGAGCTCGGCCAGGTCTACGCCGCACTCGGCAGCAAGGTGACGCTCGTCGAGATGACCGACGGCCTCCTGCCCGGCGTCGACCGCGACCTCGTTCAGCCGCTCACGCGCCGCTGCGAGAAGCTCTTCGTGAAGATCCGGCTCGACACGACGGTGGCCTCGCTCTCCGAGCGGGGGTCGCAGATCGAGGCGCGGTTCGGCGACGGCGATACGATCGCCGTCGACCGCGTGCTCGTCGCCGTCGGGCGGCGACCGGTCAGCGCCGACCTCGGTCTCGAGACCACGCGCGTCCGGCCCGACGCGCGCGGCGTCGTCGCCGTGGACGAGCAGTGCCGCACCGCCGACCCGCGCATCTGGGCCGTCGGCGACGTAACGGGCGAGCCGATGCTCGCCCACCGCGCAATGCGCCAGGGCAAGGTCGCCGCCGAGGCGATCGCGGGTCGGCCCGCGGCGCTCGACAACGTCGTCGTGCCGGCCGTCGTCTTCACCGACCCCGAGGTGGCGTGGTGCGGGCTCACCGAGGCCCGGGCCCAGCGCGAGGGACGCCGGGTCAGGATCGCGAAGTTCCAGTGGGCGGCCTCGGGGCGCGCGGCGACGCTCGGCCGCGCCGATGGCGTCACGAAGCTCGTGGCCGATGCCGACACCGGGCGCGTGCTCGGCGTCGGGATCGTCGGCCCCGGGGCGGGTGAGCTGATCGCCGAAGGCGCCCTCGCGGTCGAGACGGCGCTGACCGCCGAGGATCTGGCGGCGACGATCCACACGCATCCCACGCTGTCGGAGACACTCATGGAGGCGGCCGAGACCCTCCTGCGGCCGGCGTGATGTCCCCGTGAGCGTGATCCTCGTCACGGGCTTCGAGCCGTTCGGCGCTCACACCGTGAATCCGTCGGAGGGTCTCGCCAAGGCCGTGGACGGCCGGCGCTTCGGCGCGTGTGAGGCACGCGGCGCGGTCTTGCCCGTGCATCATGCCGACGCCGCCCGGCGGGTCGAGGCGCTCCTGGCCGAGACCGACCCGATCGCCGTCGTCCACCTCGGACTCGCGGCCGGCCGTGCGCGGGTCGCGCTCGAACGCGTCGCCGTGAACGTGATGGACTACGGCGAGCCCGACGGTGCGGGCTTCCAGGCGTCGGGCGAGCCGATCGCGCCGGGCGCGCCGGCGGCGTACTTCGCGACGCTTCCCCTCGCCGACATCCTGAGAGCGCTCACCGCCGAAGGGATCCCGGCGTACGTCTCGAACACAGCGGGCACCTACCTCTGTAACCAGACGCTCTACACGACGCTCCACGCCGTGCGGGAGCAGCCAGACCCGCCGAAGGTGGGCTTCGTCCACCTCCCGCTCCTTCCGGCCATGGTCGCCACGACGGGGCTCGAGCAGCCGAGCATGGACTTCCCCCTGATGCTTCGCGCCGTCGAGCTGGCCCTCGGCGTCGTTGCGAGCGGCGGGCCCTGAGGAACGCAGCCAGGCCGCACCTCGTCTCAGGCCACCCACCGATCGCGCCGGCCTCGCGGACCCCGGTACAATAGTCGCGTGCGGGCGCTTCTGCTCGATCTCGACGACACGCTGCTCGACTACTCGAGCGGCGCGGACGCCCACTGGGAGGCGGCGGTGGTCGCGTGCGCGCCGCCGAGCCTCGATCGCACGCGCCTCCTGACCGCACTCGCCGAGACCCGGCGCTGGTTCTGGGACGACCCCGAGCGCCACCGCCGCGAGCGCGTGAACATGCTCGGCGCCTGGCAGCACATCGTTGAGTTCGCCCTCGAGCGCGCCGGCGTCGAGGCCGACGGCCTCGCCCCGGCGATCGCCCGCGACTTCGCGGCTCGCCGACGCGACGCCATGCGCCTCTTCCCCGACACCGTCGAGAGCCTCGAGGACTTCCGGCGCCGCGGCGTGCCGCTCGCGCTCGTGACCAACGGCGACGCCTCCCAGCAGCGCGACAAGATCGAGCGCCACGGGCTCGCGCGCTTCTTCGACGTCATCTTGATCGAGGGCGAGTTCGGCGTCGGCAAGCCGGAGGAGATCGTCTACCGTCACGTTCTCGGCGCCCTCGGCGCTCCGCCCGAAGGCGCGTGGATGGCGGGCGATCACCTCGAGTTCGACGTGGACGCCCCCCAGCGGCTGGGACTCTACGGCGTGTGGATCGATCGTGGAGGACACGGCCTGCCGGCGGGCAGCCGAGTCCGCCCGCATCGGATCGTCCGCTCACTGCGCGAGCTGATCGCGGATTGACCGCGCTTCGAGCGCGGGGTTCGGGCGCCGGCTTTGCGTTCGAGCGCGGGCTTCGAGCGCCGGCTTCGCCGGCGCAACCGATCCTGGGGGGAGGGTTCGGAAGGGGGGCAAAGCCCCCCTCCGAGTAAAACTAGCGGCGGCGCCGGTGAAGCACCTCACACCAGCGCCGGTTGTCGTCGCCGCCCGCCTCCGCGCTACCGGAGAGATAGGCCGCCGCGGTCACCACCTCGTCGTCAGCGCCGTCGCGCGGAGGTGCATGGGACTCGCACCAGCGCACGTCGAGGACCTCCAGGCTTGGGTCAGCGTCGGGTTCACAGCCTGGACAGTACGCGCGGGCGACGGACGGGGTGTCCGGAATGAACTCCGTCACCGGTCTCTGGCGAGGCTACGCATCGCCATCTCCCTCTACTCTAGTGTACCCTCGGCCACATGCAAAACTTATTGAACCGTGCGGTCCTGCTCCGGAGCCGCCCCAGGGGGGAGCCCAAGCTCTCCGACTTCGAGCTCGTCGAGTCGCCTGTGCCCTCCCCCGGGGAGGGCGAGTTTCTGTGTCGGACGATTTACCTCTCACTCGACCCGTACATGCGCGGCCGGATGAACGACGTGAAGTCGTACGCCCAGCCCGCCGAGCTCGGCAAGCCCATGGTCGGCGGCGCCGTCAGCGAGGTCGTCGCCTCCAACAATCCCGCGTTCCCAACGGGCAGCTTCGTCGTCGGCTCCACCGGCTGGCAGGCCTACGCGGTCTCCCGGGGCGCCGGCGTGCGGAAGCTCGATCCGAAGGCAGCGCCCCTCTCCACCGCGCTCGGCGTTCTCGGCATGCCCGGGATGACGGCCTACGTCGGCCTCCTCGACATCGGCCAGCCCAAGCCCGGCGAAACGATCGTCGTCTCGGCTGCGGCCGGCGCCGTCGGCTCCGTGGTGGGGCAGATCGCCAAGATCCGAGGGTGCCGCGCGGTCGGCGTGGCGGGCTCGGAGGCGAAGTGCGAGTTCGTCGTCAAGGAGCTCGGATTCGATGCCTGCGTGAACCACCGGAGTGAACCCCTCGTGCCGGCGCTCCAGGAAGCGTGCCCGAAGGGGATCGACGTCTACTTCGACAACGTCGGCGGCGACGTCCTCGCCGCGGTCCTGCGGCTCCTGAACCCGTTCGCGCGCATCCCGCTCTGTGGCCTGATCTCCCAGTACAACGCCGCAGAGCTACCGCCTGGGCCGAACCTCTTCCCCCTCCTCGCCAACCGGGCGCTCGTCCGAGGCTTCATCGTCTCCGATCACGGGGACCGCTTCGCCGACTTCTACCGCGACTGTGTGCCGTGGCTCCGCGAGGGCAGGGTCCGCTACCGCGAGGACGTCGTCGTCGGGCTCGAGAACGCGCCGGAGGCGTTCATCGGCCTCTTGCGCGGGAGGAACTTCGGCAAGCTCGTCGTGCGGGTGGGCGCCGACCCGACCGCGAAGAGCTGCTGAGGCCGGCGATGAAAATCGTCGAGCTCCGCGCGTCGCCGACGTCCTTTCCGCTGCCGCCCGAGGCGAGCGTCACGCTCGGCATCGGGCGCGCCGTCAAGCGTGACGCCGTCGTCGTCAAGGTCACGACCGACGACGGCCTCGTCGGCTGGGGCGAGGCCCACCACGGGCGCGCCCCCGGCGCGGTCGCCCACCTCATCAACACCACCCTGCGCCAGCTCGTCCTCGGCATGGAGGCGGCGGACGTGGTCGGCGTGTGGCAGCGCGTCTACACGCGCCAGCTCGCGAGCCACGGCATGGGCGCCGGCGCGTCGATCGCCCTCTCGGGCATCGACATGGCGCTCTGGGACATCCGCGCCAAGGCGGCGGGCTGGCCGCTCTATCGTCTGCTCGGCGGCGCCGCACGCCCGATCCCCGCGTACGCGGGCGGTGTGTCGCTGGGTTACGCCGAGCCGGCGAAGCTCGTGGACGAGGCGCGCGCGCTGGTCGCCCAGGGCTACCGCGCGCTGAAGCTCCGTGTGGGCGACACGCCCGAGCGCGACCTCGAGCGCGTCGCCGCCGTGCGGCGCGCGTTCGGCGACCGCCTCGTGATCCTCACCGACGCCAACACGGGCTACACGGTCGCCGACGCGCGGCGCGCGATGCCCGGGCTCGAGGCGCACGGCGTCGGCTGGCTCGAGGAGCCGTTCCCCGCCCACGACCACCGGAGCTACGCCCTCGCCGTCACGTTCGCGAAGGTACCGCTCGCGGCGGGCGAGAACCACTACACGCGTTTCGAGTTCACGCGCGTCATCGAGGATCGCGCCATCACGATCCTCCAGCCCGACCTCGCGAAGACCGGGGGCATCACCGAGGCCCTTCGGATCGCCGCCCTGGCCTCCGCGTGGAAGCTCCCGATCCACCCCCACACCTCGATGACCGGTCTCAGCATGGCGGCGTCGGTCCACTTCCTGGCCGCCATCGACAACGGGGGCTACTTCGAAGCGGACGTGTCGACGGGGAACCTGTTCCGCGATCGGCTCACGAGCACGCCCTATACGCTCGACGCGAACGGCTGCGTCGGTCCCCTCGAGAAACCGGGCCTCGGCGTCGAGGTGGACGAGGACTTCCTCCGGAAGCATCCGGTGATCGACGGCCCCTCGTACGTCTAGGTCGATGGCACGCGCGGCGGCCGCGGGCGATCGCTTCGTGATCGACGGGGGGCACCCGGTCGGCGGGACGGTGACGCCGAGCGGCAACAAGAACGAGGCCCTGCCGCTCCTCGCGGCCTCGCTCCTCGGGTCGGGGAGCGTGACGATCGAGAACGTTCCCCGAATCCGGGACGTCGAGACGCTGATCGAGCTCCTCCGCGGGCTCGGGGTCCAGATCGACTGGGCCGGCGATCACGCCGTCGCGGTCGACGCCTCGAGGCTCCGCGACTCGCGTCCCGACGTCGCGCTGGCCTCGGAAATTCGCGGCTCGTTCCTCCTCGCCGCGCCCCTCCTCGCGCGGTCGGGTCTGGCCGTGCTGCCGCGGCCGGGAGGCGACAAGATCGGCCGCCGGAGGCTCGACACCCACCTCCTCGCGCTCCGTCAGCTCGGCGCCCGCATCGCCCTCGAAGACACGTATTACCATCTCAAGCTCGACGGGCGCTTCCGCGGCGCCGAGGTGTTCCTCGACGAAGCCAGCGTCACGGCGACCGAGACCGCCGTGATGGCCGCCGCGGTGGCCGAGGGACGCACGCAAATCCTCAACGCGGCCTCGGAGCCGCACGTCCAGGGGTTGTGCCACGCGCTGAATGCGATGGGGGCGAGGATCGCCGGGATCGGGGGCAACGTCCTGGACATCGACGGCGTGGCCCGGCTCCAGCCGGCCCGGCACCGGGTCGCGCCGGATCACATCGAGATCGGCTCCCTCGTCGCCGTCGCGGCGATGACGGGCGGCGAGCTCCGTCTCCAGGACGTGGTCCCCGATCACCTGCGCATGATCCGGATCGTGTTCGCCCGACTCGGGGTGGAGACTCTCCTCGAGGGCACGACGCTCCGCGTGCCCGCGGCGCAGAAGCGCGTCATCGTCTCCGATATCGAGGGCGCGATCCCCAAGGTCGACGATGCGCCGTGGCCGGGGTTCCCGGCCGATCTCACCCCCCTGGCCCTCGTGCTCGCGACACAGTCGGAAGGGACGGTGCTCATTCACGAGAAGCTCTTCGAGAGCCGTCTGTTCTTCGTCGATAGCCTGATCGCCATGGGCGCCCGCATCGTGCTCTGCGATCCCCACCGGGCAGTCGTGATCGGCCCGAGCCGACTCCACGGCGCGACCATCGTGTCTCCGGACATCCGAGCCGGCATGGCCCTGATCGCCGCCGCGCTCTGCGCGCAGGGCCGCTCCGTCATTCACAACGTCCGACAGGTGGACCGTGGCTACGAGCGCGTCGACGATCGCCTCCGGGGGCTGGGAGCCCGAATCGTCCGCGAGTGAGGACGATCTGAGCGCCCTCACCGCCCTCGGCGTCGCCACCAGACGAGGAGCGCCGCCACGCCCACGAAGCCGGCGCCACCGCCCGCGAGGCACGCCGCGCGGACGCCGGCCGTCTCGGCGATCGCGCCGACGAGGAAGGCGCCGAGCGGGAAGACGCCGCCGAACGCCAGCGTGTAGAGGCTCATCACGCGCCCACGCAGCTCGTCGGGCGTATCGAGCTGGAGCGTCGTGTTGCAGCCCGCCATGAAGATGATCGAAAAGAAGCCGACCTGAAAGAGCACCACCACCGCGGTGCGGAAGTCGGACACCGCCGCCAGCGCGCCGAGCGCCGCGCTGGCGAAGAACCCCGCCGTGAAGATCGCCGAGAGGGCCGGCTCATGGCCGCCGAGCGTCGCCAGCGCCAGGGCGCCGGCGACCGCGCCGACGCCGAGCGCCGCCATGAGGAGCCCGAATCCCGCCGCGCCCTGGTGGAGCACGTCGCGCGCAAAGAGCGGCACGTAGACGGTGAAGTTGAAGACGCAGAGGCTCACGACCAGGACGAGGCTCAAGATCAACGCGATCCGGGGCGTCTTGAGCGCGTACCCGACGCCCTGCAGCGCCTCCGCGGCCACCGTCGTCGCGCCACGCGGGCGCGGCGCGCCCTCGGCGCGGACCACGAGGAGCGCCGCGATCACGACCAGGAACGACAGGCCGTTGAGCAAGAACGCGGGCGCCACGCCGAAGCGCGCGATCAGGAGCCCGGCGACCGCGGGCCCGACGATGCGCGCGCCGTTGAAGGCCGCGGAGTTGAGCGCGACGGCGTTGCCGAGGTCTCGCCTGCCGACCATCTCGGCCACGAACGACTGGCGCGTCGGCATGTCGACGACGTTGGCGCAACCCAGGAGCAGCGCCAGGAGCCCGACGTGCCAGTAGCGCACGTGCCCACTCCAGACGAGCGCCGCGAGCGCGAACGCCTGCAGGCCGAGCGCCGTCTGGGTCACAATGATCAATCGCCGCTTGGGCAGCCGGTCGGCGATCGCGCCCCCGATCACCGAGAACACCAAGACAGGCGCGAACTGGAACGTCCCGATCAGTCCGAGCTTGAACGGCGAGCCGCTCAGCTCGAGCACGAGCCAGGACTGGGCCACGGACTGCATCCACGTGCCGATCAGCGAGACGAGCTGGCCGCCCCAGAACACGCGGAAGTCGCGGTGGTTGAGCGCGCGCAGCGCGTCGGGGAAGGTCATCGCGTGTTTCCAGCTTGCGCGGCCTCGGCCGCGAAGGCAAGATGAGCGTCCAGCATGATCGTCGCCGACGAGCTCGTGCGCCGGATGCAGTCGAACGCGCCCCACGCCCTTCTCGATCTGCGCGAGAAGGCGACGTACGAGCGAGGCCACATCTACCGCGCCACGTCGCTCCCGCGCCGCCTCCTGGAGTTCCGGCTGCCGGCGCTCGTCCCCGCACGCTCGACGCCTCTCGTCCTCTGCGACGAGGACGGGCGTCTCGCCGAGCGGGCGCTCCCGACGCTCGGCGAGATGGGCTACACCGACCTGGAGATCCTCGCCGGCGGGCTCGCCGTGTGGCGCGCCGACGGGCGTCCGCTCGTGCAGGGGATCAACGTGCCGAGCAAGGTCTTCGGCGAGCGCGCGCTCCACGAGTGGAAGACACCGCAGCTCGCGCCCCACGAGCTCCACGAGCGGATCACGCGCGGTGACGACCTCCTCATCGTGGACGCCCGAACACCCGAGGAGTACGCGCGTGGCTGTCTCCCCGGGGCCTGGAGCGTCCCGGGCGGCGAGCTGGTCTTCCGCATCGGCGAGCTGGTCAGGCACCCCGAGACGACGATCGTCGTCCACTGCGGCGGGCGCACGCGCTCCTACATCGGCGCGGAGTCGCTCCGGCGCATGGAGCTCCCCAATCCCGTGCTGGCCCTCGAGAACGGGACGATGGGCTGGGAGCTCGCCGGGCTCACGCTCGAGCGCGGCGCGGCGCGCTGGGCGCCCGCGCCGACGGCGCGGAGCCGCGCCGCCGCCACGCGCACGGCGACGCGCGTCGCGCGCGAGGACGGGATCCGCTTCGTGTCCCCCGACAAGCTCACGGCCCTGCAGGCGAGGCGCCGACGCGATAACCTCCACGTCCTCGACGTGCGGACGGCCGACGAGTACGCCGCGGGCCACGTCGCCGGCGCGGTCTGGGCGCCCGGGGGCCAGGTGGTGCAGGCGACCGACGAGTACGTCGCGGTCCGCGCCGCGTCGATCGTCCTCGTCTGCGACGGTGTCGCGCGCTCCGTGATGACGGCCTCGTGGCTCTCCCGCATGGGATTCCCCGACGTCGCCGTGCTCGCCGGGGGTCTGCCCGCATGGATCGACGCGGGCGGCGCGGTCGAGACGGGTCACCCGGCTGGGGTCCCGTTCGGCTGGGAAGCCGCCCGCGAGCGCGTCGCGCGCGTCGAGCCGGGCGACCTCGGCACGGGACCGATCCTCAGCGTCGACGCGAGCGACGCGTACGCCCGCGGCCACGTGCCGGGTGCCTACTGGCTCTGTCGCAGCCGGCTCGAGTGGACGGTCGGGACGGTCGCGCCGGACCGGCGAGCCCCGGTCGTCGTCACGTGCGCCGACGGCTTCGCCTCGACCCTCGCCGCGGCCACTCTCACGGGCCTGGGGTACGCCGCCGCACGCGTCCTCGACGGGGGCACGCGGGCGTGGACCCAGGCGGGGCTCGCCGTCGAAGACGGGGGGACGCGCCTCGCCGACGAGCCCGACGACGTCGTGCGGAAGCCCTACGAGCGGGGACGCGACGCGATGGAGCGCTACTTGCGGTGGGAAGCCGACCTCGACGCGGAGGGACGCAGCCGGAGCCGGCTCCTGTGACGATGGGGGCGCGCGTCACGACCGACTGGCTCGCCGCGAACCTCGGCCGCCGCGACCTGCGCGTGGTGGACGGCTCGTGGCACTTGCCGGAGCTCAAGCGCGACGCCTTCGAGGAGTTTGTCGAGGCGCATATCCCCGGCGCCGTGTTCTTCGACATCGACGCGATCGCCGACACGAGCACGCTCCTGCCACACATGCTGCCGAGCGCGCGGGCGTTCGCGGAGGGCGTCGGCGCGCTCGGATGCGGGAACGCCGACCGTGTCGTCGTCTACGACACGCGCGGGGTCGTCAGCGCCGCGCGCGTCTGGTGGACGTTCCGCGCCTTCGGCCACGCGCAGGTCGCCGTCCTCGACGGGGGCCTCCCGAGGTGGCGCGCCGAGCGACGGCCCGTCGAGTCGGGCCTGCCCGCCCCCCGGTTCCGCCGCTACACGGCTCGCCTCCACCCGAGCCGCGTGCGCGACCTCGCCCAGATGCGCGCCAACCTCAGGCACGGCCGCGAGCAGGTGGTCGACGCGCGCTCGCACGGCCGCTTCGTCGGCACCGAGCCCGAGCCACGCCCGGGCCTCCGCGCCGGCCACATTCCGGGCAGCCTCAACCTGCCGTACGACCGGCTCTACGCGAAGGACGGGACGCTCCTCGGGCTCGACGCGTTGCGCCGCGCGTTCGAGGCGGCGGGCGTCGATCTGGACCGGCCCGTGGTCACGACCTGCGGCTCGGGCGTCACCGCCTCGGTGCTGGCGCTCGGCCTTCATCTGCTCGGGCGGAAGCAGGTGGCGGTCTACGACGGCTCGTGGAGCGAATGGGGCGGGCGGCCCGACACCCCGGTCGAGCGATAGGAGGACTCATGACGATGGCGACCTACACGCTCGAGGGCTTCATCGCCGACCTCGACCGCCTCACGCGCGACGAGCCCTCGCCGCACGTCATCACCGAGCGCGTCGCGCCGCTCCTGGCGCGGCTCGTGAAGAACCCCGTCGCCGTGCCCGCCGAGTTCCGCCGGCGCCCGCCGGGCCAGCGGCGGGGCCGCTACATGCTCCACCGCGCACCCCGCTTCAACGTGACGTCGGTCATCTGGGGACCGGGCGAGACCGCGGGCGCGCACAACCACGAGACGTGGGGCGTGATCGGCGTCGTCGACAACGAGATCGACGAAACGCGCTACCACGTCGCGGAAGGCCTCCCCGGCGGCAAGGCGAGGCTCGCGGTGAAGACGGTCGTGCGCCACACGCCGGGGGCCGTCTCGTGCCTCGTCCCGGGCGACGAGGTGCACGCGATGCACAACCCGACCGACCGCGACACCGTCGAGATCCACGTCTACGGGCGCGACCTCGCCGGCCTCCGGCGCAAGATGTGGGACGCGGACGGGACCGAGAAGCCGCTGATCAGCCCGAAGTACACAAACTGTTGACGCGGGGGAACGAGCGGGGATGACGTCGCATGGCGGCTAGCGAAGAACTGTTCAACCCGTTCCGGCCCGAGTTCCACGCGGACCCGTATCCGTTCTATCACCGGCTGCGTTCCGTCGAGCCGGTACACCAGACATCCATGGGCTTCTGGGTGCTCACGCGGTACGACGACGTCGTCATGGTCCTTCGCGATCCGCGCTTCGGGCGCGATGGGTTCGAGCACTTGCTCGCCGCCGTCTACGGTGACGACCGGGAATCGGGCCGTCTTTCCCGCTCGATGCTCTTCCGCGACCCACCCGATCACACCCGCTTGCGGGCGCTCGTGAGCAAGGCCTTCACGCCCCGCGTGATCGAGTCCATGCGGGCGCATATCCGGGAGATCGTCGACCGGCTCCTGGATCGGGTCCAGGACTCGCACGGGATGGACGTCATTGCCGATCTCGCGTACCCGCTCCCGGTCACGGTGATCTGCGAGATGCTGGGTGTGCCGGCGGGGGATCAGGGCGCCATTCGCCAGTGGTCGTCCGACGTGGCCCGGAGTCTGGACGCGATCGGGATGCCATCGGACGCCGAGATCGTGACGCGTGGGAGGGCCGCACGCCGCGAACTGGCCGACTACTTCCGCCGTCTTCTCCCCGAGCGCCGCCGCCATCCACAGGACGATCTGTTGAGCTTGCTGATCGCCGCCGAAGAAGCAGGCGACAAGCTGAGCGAAGGGGAGCTGCTCGCCACCTGCATCCTGCTCTTCATCGCGGGGCATGAGACGACCGTCAACCTCATCGGCAATGGGACGCTCGCCCTCCTGCGCCATCCGGACCAGCTCGGCCGGCTGCGAGAGGATCCGGCGCTGATTCACAGCGCGGTGGAGGAGTTGCTGCGGTACGACAGTCCGGTGCAGCGGACGGCGCGCATCACCAACACGGACGTGGAGGTCGACGGCCGCGCGATCGCCAAAGGGTCGATGGTCGTCGCCGCGATCGGCGCGGCCAATCGGGATCCGGCGCACTTCCCGGAGCCCGATCGCCTCGACATTGCCCGGCGCGACAATCGCCACGTCGCGTTTGGCTTCGGCATCCACTTCTGTCTCGGCGCGCCACTGGCGCGGGTCGAGGGACAGATCGCGCTGGGCACGCTCCTCCGTCGGATGCCCGGCATGGCGGTCACCGGGACGCCGGCATGGCGGGCCTCGTCGACGCTGCGCGGGCTCACCGCCCTGCCGGTCACGTTCTAGCAATCCACGACGGGAGGTCCCCATGGCCACGAAGCTCTCCGACGAGATCAAGGCGCTCGTGCGCGGCGCGAACTTCGCCCACCTCGCCACGCTGATGGACGACGGCGCGCCGCAGGTCGCGCCGGTGTGGGTGGATCTCGAGGGCGACCGGATCCTCGTCTGCACGGGCGAGGGCTCGCGGAAGGCCAAGAACACGAAGCGCGACCCGCGCGTCGGGCTGTCCATCATCGCGATGGACAACCCCTACACGGAAGCGCAGCTCCGCGGCCGCGTCGTCGAGCGGAGGCCGGACGCCGACTTCAAGACAACGGACCGCGTCGCGCACAAGTACACGCGCCGGCCCTTTCCGTTCCGCCAGAACCCCGCCGAGCGCGTCGTCCTCGTGATCGGGGTCGAGCGGGCGCGCTACGCTGTCCTGCCGCTCACCCACACGCCGGCGTAGCCAGCCGAAGCGGGGCCCGATGGCGCAGCGGTTCGCCGGCAAGGTCAACGCGCCCGACTTCCCGCTCGACGCCGAGTGGCTCAACACACGGCGCCCCCTCGCGCTCCGCGACCTGCGGGGCAAGCTCGTCCTGCTCGACTTCTGGACCTTCTGCTGAATCAACTGCCTGCACGTCCTTCCGCAGTTGCGGAAGCTCGAGCGCAAGTGGAGCCGGGAGCTGGTCGTCGTGGGCGTGCATTCACCGAAGTTCTCGAGCGAGCGGGAGACCGAGGCGCTCCGCGCCGCCGTCCTCCGCCTCGACCTCAGCCATCCGGTGGTGAACGACCGCGACTTCCGCGTCTGGCAGTCGTATGCGGTGCGCGCCTGGCCGACGCTCATGTTCATCGACCCCGAAGGCAAGGTCATCGGCCGGCACGAGGGCGAGTTCGCCCTCGAGCCGTTCGACGGCCTCATCAGCCAGATGGTCGAGGAGTTCGACGCGGCCGGGGTGCTCGACCGGCGGCCGCTCGCGCTCGAGCCGGAACGGCTCGCGGCGCCGACGCCGCTCAGGTTCCCCGGCAAGGTCCTGGCCGACGAGGCGGGCGGCCGGCTCTTCATCAGCGACACGGGACACCACCGCATCCTCCGCGCCGATCTCGACGGCAAGGTCGAGGCGGTGATCGGCCGCGGCGACGCGGGCCTCGGCGACGGGAGCTTCGCCGACGCCGCGTTCCACGCGCCGCAGGGGCTCGCGCTCGACGGCGACACGCTCTACGTCGCCGACACCGAGAACCACGCGCTCCGCGCCGTGGACCTGGCCCGGAGCCGCGTCGCGACGCTCGCCGGCACGGGATCGCAGCTCATGGGTCCGCGCGTCGGCGGCCCCGCCCGCGCGACGCCGCTCTCCTCACCCTGGGACCTGACGCTCCTGGGCGGCGTCCTCTACGTCGCCATGGCCGGCACGCACCAGCTCTGGGCGTTCTCACCCGAGAGCGGCGTGATCGCGCCCCACACCGGCACCGGCCGCGAGGCCCTGGAGGACGGGCCGCGCGAGGCGGCGGCGATGAACCAGCCGAGCGGCCTCACGACCGACGGCCGGCTCCTCTACGTCGCCGACAGCGAGGCGAGCGCGATCCGCGTGATCGAGCCCGGGCCGGGCGGGACGATCCGAACGATCGTCGGCGAGGGGCTCTTCGAGTTCGGCGACCGCGACGGCACCGGGCCGGCGAACGTGCGCCTCCAGCACCCGCTCGGCGTCGTCTGGCACGCGGGTGTCCTCTTCGTCGCCGACACCTACAACCACAAGATCAAGCGGCTCGACCCGCGCGTCGGCGAGTGCCGCGCGTACCTCGGCTCGGGCGAGCCCGGCCACGCCGACGGCGCCGCGGGGGTCGCGCGCTTCAGCGAGCCGAGCGGGCTCAGCGTCGCCGCCGGCCGCCTCTTCATCGCCGACACGAACAACCACGCGCTCCGGGCGGCGAGCCTGGCGACGGGCGAGGTCCGGACCCTCGCCCTCAGCGGCGTCTAGGCTGTCCTGGGTCGCGTTAGTGTTGACACTTCTAAGCCGAAAAGAAGAGGGCCATCTGGCCTATCGTTCCCAGAGTGACAACCCCCTGCAAGGGACCACTTTGGGAGGATCGACCGATGACCCTGGACGAGAGCATACAAGGAATGCGGCTGCACGTCATTCAACGGGCGCAGGTGGTCGGCGTCAGTGCGGCGTGCCGCGAGGTAGGGATCTCGCGCACCGTGTTTTACCGCTGGCGGCGCCGGCTGGAACGCTACGGGGTCGATGGCGTGCATCCGCGCCGGCTGCAGGCCCGACCGGGACCGGTGCCCCAGCTGCCCCCGCACGTCGAGCGACGCCTGCTGGCCGTCGCGATCGCGGAAGCCACGTGGGGCTGTGCCCGCTTGGCCGCCTATGCGCAGCGCCTCTGGCGACTGCGCGTGGCGCCGAGCACTGTGCAGCGCCTGCTGCGGCGGCATGGCTTGGCGACGCGGCGTCAGCGCTTGCTGGTGCTCGAGCATCACAGTGCCGCGCGGGCCGGCCTGCTCACCGAGCGCACGCGGCAGGCCCTCTGGCGCCTGCGCCACGGCCAGACGCGGCACGTCGTCGCCGAGCGCCCGGGCGAGCTGGTCTGCCTGGACACCTTTTACATCGGCAAGCTCAAGGGCGTCGGCAAGGTCTGGCAGATCACGGCCTGCGATGCGGCGAGCTCGTATGGTGTCGCCCGCATCTTGCCCGCGCTCGCGCACACCGCAGTCACCCACTTCTTGCGGCAGGTCCTGCTGCCGGCCGTCCGCCGGGCTGGCTGGTCGCTCCAGCGCGTGTTGACCGACGGCGGCGGCGAGTTCAAGGCCAGCTTCGATGAGGCCTGTACCGCGCTCGGCATTCGCCACACCCGGATCAAGCCGCGCCATGCCTGGACCAACGGCTTCGTCGAGCGGCTGCAGCAGACCATCCTCACCGAACACTGGCGGGTGGTCTTTCGGCGGCACTACTTCACGAGTCGGACGGCGCTGGATCGCAGTCTCCACGGCTTCCTGCAGTTCTACAACTTCGATCGACCGCATCAAGGCTATCGACTCCGTGGCCGCACCCCGGCGACCGTCTTTCACGGTGCCGTGGCGGCCGCGCGGTCATCCCATGCGCAACTCTGGGACGGCGAACGTGTCAACACCAACCCGCGTCTGGACAGCCTAGTGCTCGAATACTTGGATACGGTCGCTGCCTTACCGCGAATGCGTTCGATGGTGCGCCTTGGTGGGACGCTTATCACGGTACTGCAATCGGCGAGCGCCGTTACGCCGGAGATTACGCCTTCTCCGTTCAAAAGCTTGAGCGCGCTTTCCTCGATCATGCGCTTGGTCCCGCCTGATCGACTGGGGGCGCTGGCGGAGGAGCATGGATTCCGACAAATCGACGTGCGGGCGGTGCAAGCGGAGGGTGGCAAGCACTTCGTCATGCAAAGTTTTCGCGCGGTGCCGCCGAACAACCGCTTGGAGCGGACGCGGGATGAATAAAGTGCCATTCCAGATACCTCGGGAGCGCGCCGCTCAAGCAGGGCGTAGGCGTCATACGAGTCTTCGCAGACACACAATCGCATGGTTCTATCGGAGGTCAGCGCATGAAGACTCCGCGAATCCTTGTTGCCCTCACAGCAGTCAATCTCGCGCTCCTTCTCTTTACGGTTGCGCAGCATTTGCGTCCAGCGTTCGCGGACGGTGGTCCCCCTGTTCTGCGAGGTCGCGCACTCCAGATCGTCGACGGGCAGGGTCGCGTTCGAGCAAGCATCGAGGTGCTCCCGGCGGGTAGATCAGCGAATGGTGAGGAGCACGCTGAAACCGTATTGCTGCGACTCAGCACTGAGCGTGGGCGTCCATCTGTGAAGATCGGCTCTTCAGAGCCCGCGTCGGGTCTGAGCATTGCTGGTCCAACCGGCACGAAGGACACCTACCTAGTGCTTCAGGCCAAAGGGACCGCCAGTTCGTTGAAATTGAGGAACGAAGACGGGCGTGAACGTGTGCTGGAGCCGTAGCGGCTGGTGTGGCCATTCGCCAAAATGACGCCTCACCCTTCCATCGAACGTTAGGCTGAAGGGCGGAGCAGTTGTCGCAACCCTACCGTAAGTGTGATAGGAGAGACTCGCGCATGGGTCACATCATCAGCATTCACGAATATGACCTCAAGCCAGGCATCAACATCGGGGAGTTTGAGCGCATTCTCCGTGACGCAGAAGCACGCGGCCTGCTGCAGCTCCCTGGACTCGTGGCACATTACTTTGTCAAAGGGGCCAAGGGCGTTCGCCGTGGCGCCTATGCCGCACTATGGATCTACGAGAGTCGTGCGGCCTGGGAGCGCCTCTGGGGCACCGCCGAGGATCCGCGGCCCCCACAGGAGTATCCGGACACCTGGAAGATCTGGGAAGAAGAACTTCTTGCTCCATTTCTGGAGCACCGGCCCGACGATCTCAGGTTCACGGCATACGAAGAATTGTAGAGGTTCGGTGCGGCCTAACTTCACGCTCGAGAGGAACCGTGAACCTCCCTCGGAAGGGCTCACGCGCCGCTCAACCGGCTCGTTAGACCCACAAGCCGGGTTCGCTTGCCCAGGAGGACAAACGTCTATACAATGCCGTGGTGCGGTTCGAGTGGGATCCGCGGAAGGCGGAGGCGGTCACAGTCCTGGAAGACGCCTTCGCCCTTACTCAAGAGGATCCCGATGCTGTCGAGGAGCAGCGGTTTGTGACGCTGCGCCTGAGCGATCTGGCGCAGCTGCTGGTTGTCGTATACGCATACGTGGAGCCGGACATCATCCGCGTGATCTCCGCGTGGAAGGCGAACGAGCGTCAAGGGGAGCCTTATGAAGAAGGTCGTAGCTGAGAGGTATCGCAACATAGATTTCTCGCGCGCGAAGCGTGGCCCGGTCGTCAAGCCGGAGCCGGGCAAAACGAAGATCTCGATTCGGTTAGACAACACTGTGCTGGAGTACTTTCGAAACCTGGTAGACAAGGCCGGGGGCGGTAATTACCAGACCCTGATCAACGACGCACTACTTGAACATGTCCACCGGCGATCGA
>MNCR01000067.1 GCA_001914535.1 Candidatus Rokubacteria bacterium 13_2_20CM_69_15_1 | reverse complement strand
TTCTGCCAGCCCGCAGGACTCACGGTGGGTCCACGCGGAGATCTGCTCCTTGGGTGTAGTGTCGTCTTCGATACTGTCGGGAACGCGTGGGACCCGATGGATCCGAAGCCGCCGATGCCGATATCAGTCATCATGGACGCCCGCACGGGCGCAATCGTCAAGAACGTTGCGGGAATTTCGGGATCCGACGAAGTCTGGTTCAACCCGGGCGACCAACGCTATTACCTCGCTGCCCGCGCCGACCCGCTCGGCCCCGTGCTCGGCGTCATCGACGCGGAGAGCCAGACCCTGATCCAACGTGTGCCGACGTTCAATACCCCGTCGACTTCGCCCGCCCCGCGGGGAACCGCGCACTCGGTCGCGGTCAACCCGAGTAACAACCACGTGTTTGTGCCCCTGCCGGCGAACAGCGTCGCCACCTCGATCTGCCGTAACGGTTGCGTCGCGGTGTTCGGGCCGCCGAAATCGGAGTCGGAAGGCGACGACTGAGCTCTGGTGGGCTGAGCGTTTCACGCAGCGAAACGGCGGCGCCTCGCCGCCGTTTCGTTGAGTTCTGCGTCAGGCGGTCCGGACGTTGCCCGGCACCGTCAGCCAACGGTGTTCTTTGAAACCCCGCACCAACAGATCGAACCCCCATGCGATTAGGAATGATTGAGCGGCCGTGACTGCAAAGAGCAGCAGCCGCGATTCCGGTGCGTGAGGCCATGCCAGGAGCGTGGCGTTCGTGCCGGTGGCCAGGAGCAGGCCGTGAAAGACGTAGGCGCCGTAGGTCAGTGAGGCGAGCTTGAACACGATGCTGTCTGCCCAGCCCGGCAATGGCAGCGCGTCGACGGCAAGCGCGAGCCGTCCGTTCCGCGAGCAGAGTGAAGCCGCTGTCAGCGCGAGGATCGAGTAGCCCCATACATACGCGTAATTCAACTGCAGCATGAGGGGGTAGCCCAGGCTGCGGCGACTCAGCTCGCCCCCCGAGAGCGCCACGTTGACTGCGCCCAGACCGAGCGCTGCCACGCAGAAGAATGGCAAGAGTCGCCCCATCCGAGGCAAGGCCCCTCGCCCGATCAACAGGCCCAGGACAACGGGCTCGAGATGGGTCAACGGCAGACAATAAGCAGACGAAAGAGCGTCCCGATGGCTACGCACGCGACGACGAGGACCTCCGGCTTCGCCCGTACCAGCACGTTTCTCATGACAAACAGCAAGAGCTGGAGTTGCAGAAGCGCGCCGACGAACCAGAGCGGCCCGAACACCCAGTCATTCGGCGCGGTGTAGCGAAAAAACGCGACCACCAGATTTTGCATAAAGACGGGGCCCGTCACGATGAACCAGAGCATTCCCGGGCTGCCTTCTCCTGAAATCACGAAGACCACGGTGGCGATCCACATGGCCGAGATCTCCGGCCCAAGGCGGCGCATTCGTGAGACCGCGTACGCATAAAGTGGTTGGTCGCCGTCGAGGGCCTTCGCCATGTTGAGCCCCGCCATCACGAAAAAGACCTCGAGAAAAAACCAGAATGGGCGGCAGTACGGGACGCCGACGTGGACGGTCACGACGCCGAGAGCCCCGACGATCTGTAAGAGACTGAGGTACCGTGACCGCTGTCGTGACTCCACGAACGCGCTCATGGAGAAGAGCCTCATGGATGTGAGGGGAATGAACAACACGGTGAATCCTGGAGCGGGGCGTCGGGGAAACCCGCGTGAAAATCTTTTCATCACGAGGCCGACGCCATCGCCATCCTTGTTTCCGGAATATGCCAGTCAGGCGTGCCGAAATTGTCGCTGAGCGCTCGGCGTCGTGCGTGACCCCGGGACGGAGATCATCTAAAATCGCTCGGGGGTCAATCCGGGCTCGAGGAGGCCGCGATGAGAGCCGGACGTTCGTGGACGCTGCGGCTCGCCGTGCTGCTCGCAGGGTCCGCGGTCTCGGGCTGCGGGGGCACGATGTCGCTGGACATGAACTACTCACCCGCCCTGTATCGCCTCCAGCAGGCCGATCAGTGGCGGGGCATCGCCCTGGGCGTAGCCAAGCTCGAGGATCGCCGCTCGTGGATCGACCCGACGAACCCCGAGAGTCTGGGCTACGTCATGCAGCAGGGCGCCTTTCGCTTCGGGCTCACGTACGACGGTCGAAAGTACGTGCCCGTGTCAGACCTCGTCCAGACCCTCTTCGTGGAGGAGTTCACACGGGCGGGTGTCGAGGCCAAGGCGATTCCGAAAATCCTCACCAAGGACAACGTCGCGGACACGGTCGAGGCGGGCCGCCAGGCCGGTACGGCGTACGTCCTCGGCGGCCGCGTGCTCGTCTTCGAAATCGTGAATGAGACCGGGGTGTGGACGGTCACGAGTCGGCGATCGGTCACTCTGGAGATCACTCTGGTCCGCGTGCAGGGCGGGGACGTCGCGCTCGACAGCAACGTGAGCCTGACCGATCGTCAAGACGAGGGCATGGGCGTCCGTCACTCGACCAACGTCGATCGGCTCATGAACAACGTGTTTCGTCGGGTGGTGACGCAGGTCGTGGAGCAGGTGACCGCCAAGCTTGCGCTCGCCCCGCGGGACGTCGACGTGCGAATCACGCTGGTCTCGCGATGAGCGGTCTCCCGTCGAGCGCGGCGCGCCGTGCGCTGGTCACGGTCGCGTTGCTCGCCGCGCTGGGCGGTTGCGGACGCCAGTTCTGGAACAAGCCCGGGGCTTCGCTGGAAGACTTCAACCGCGACAGCGCCGCCTGCGCGAAAGAGGCCAGCCCGCAGTACGGGATCATCATCGCCGAGCAATACCGGGCCTGCTTGCGTGGGCGCGGGTGGACCCGCGCTGCGCAACAAGAGCCACCGCCGCCGGGCTGGCATCGTGGAATCGAATAACCGTCGGCGGACGCGCGATCGGGAGGCGGCTCGCGCGGGATCCTGAGCGCGCGCTGACTCGCGCTGCCGCGCTTCTTGCGGCGATGGTCGTGGCCGGGGGTTGTCTCGCACCGGCCACGGATCGCTCGCCGCCCCGCGGCGACGAGCCCGCGCTCACCATCTGGGTGCTCGACCACGGCTGGCACACGGCGATCGTGGTCCTCCGGGCCGACGCGGAAGACGCGCTCTGGCCCGCGGTGAATGATCTTCCGACGGCGACGTTCATCGAGATCGCCTGGGGCGACCGTGACTTCTACATGGCGGCGCCGGCCACCCCTTGGCTGGCGATCAAGGCGGCGTTCCTGGCCTCCGGGAGCGTGCTTCATGTCGTCGGCTTCAGCGCGCCGATCGCGGCCTATTTCCCCGAGGCCGAGATCGTCGAGCTCCGTCTCTCGCGCCGCGGTTTCGACGCGATGACGCGCTTTCTCGACGGGGAGTACCGGCGCGACCGTGACGGCCGGCCTGTTCGCCTCACGCGTGGCCTGTACGGAGCGAGCTGGTTCTACGCCGCGCGTGGCACGTATCACCTGTTCAACACCTGCAACACCTGGGTCGCGCGGGCGCTGCGGGCTGCCGGGCTCCCCGTAACGCCGACCGGGGTGATCACCGCCGGCGGCGTGATGCGACAAGCAAGGCGCGCCGCCGCCCTCCAATGACGCGAGGCCCCCTCCTGGTGCGCGCGGACCGCCGTGCCGTCATGGCCTGACGCCGCTGACTTTTTGGCAGCGTGAGACAGGGGACTGACAGTGCCGGTCGGGAGTCGGGTACACCATCCCGTCCAGTAATCAGCCGATCTGACACCGCATCTGGCTCGTTTTGATGCGGCACCGAATGTGCAGTAAACCGGACCGCGCATGTCACGTGTGGGAGTCGTTAGCCTACGCCCAGCGCGAGCGAAAGGGAGGAGCTATGGTGCAACGCTGCCTGCAGATCGGGTTCCTGTTGACTCTGGCGTCGCTGATGGTCCTTGCCGGCTGCGCCAAGATGATGACGACGACGTCCGACAGCTCGGCGCCGGGCGCCGGCGGGTCCCTGGACGGCGGTCGTGCCGCGGACGGCAGTCGTACCGAAGACGGCGGTCGTACCGCCGCTATGGGGCAGGCACCCGGTAGCCCCGCGCGACCCGACCCGAGGGAATTCGCGGTGACCGCGGTGCTCAGGGACATTCACTTCGAGTTCGATCGGTATGATATCCGCCCGGAGGACGCCCGGGTCCTCGAGGCGAATGCGGAATCGCTGAAGTCCAACCCCAGCTGGCGGGTGCTCATCGAGGGGCACGCCGACCAGCGCGGCACGAGCGAGTACAACCTCGCGCTCGGCGACCGGCGCGCGAAGGCGTCGATGAACTATCTCGTCTCGCAGGGCGTCCGGGCGAGCCGGATCTCGGTCATCAGCTACGGCGAGGCGAGGCCTGTCTGCGACCAGATGAGTGAAGGATGTTGGAGTCAGAATCGCCGCGCGCACTTCCTCGTGAAGGAAAAATAGCTCCGCCTGAAAAGCTCCACCTGACAAAAGGGGGCGGCGTCGAGCCGCCCCCTCACTCACCGCAGTGATCGATCCCACCTCCGACGAGGGTCGATAGCCGCCGAGCGTTTTCGGGAACTGCGCCGCCCGCGAATCGGCGCGCCCAGTCACCTGTTGACATGTGCGCCCCGCCCCTGATAGGGTCCGCCGCGTCCGGCTCTTCCGGGGCCGGCGGAACATCCTCTGTCTGCCCCAGCGCCCCAGGTCCGCGGGAGGTGTCAGATGGCAGCGGGAGTCCGACGTCACCAGACGCTCTTCGTCGTCGTAGCGCTCGCCGTCCTGATCTTCTCGGTGGTCGAGGCGAACCGCGCGCTCCAGGCGGCGGAGGCGCCGCGCCGAGGGGGCGTCCTGCTGGCGGTCATCGGCGCCGACCCGCCGAGCCTCGATCCTCACCAGGAGAGCACCTTCGCCAACATCCAGCTGGTGGCTCCGCTCTATAGCACCCTCCTCCAGATCGATCCGTACAGCTATCCGAGGATCATCGGCGACGTGGCCACCGAGTGGACGATCTCGCCCGACGGGCTCACCTATGCGTTCAAAATCCGTCAGGAGGTTCGGTTCCACGACGGCTCGCCGTTGACGGCCGCCGACGTCAAGGCCACGTACGACAAGATCGTGTTCCCACCCGAAGGGGTGCTCAGCATACGGAAGAACGCGTACACGGCGGTCGAGCGGATCGAGGCCCCCGACCCGAGTCGCGTGGTGTTCAAGCTCAAGTTCCCCTCGGCCTCCTTGCTGAACAATCTCGCCTCGCCGTGGAACGTGATCTATCCGAAGCGATATCTCGACCGTGACCCGAACTACTTCAAGACGAACGTGATGGGCTCGGGGCCGTTCAAGCTGAAGGCCTACACGCGCGGCGCCACGTTCGAAGGGGTGCGGAACCCGGACTATGTCGTCAGGGACCGTCCCTACCTCGACGGCTACAAATTCTTCATCAGCCCGGAGACGTCGGTCCGCGCGGCGGCCATCCGCTCGGGGCGGGCCCACATCGAGTTCCGCGACCTGCCCAACGCCGAGGTGGAGGCGATCAAGAAGCAGCTCGGCGACAAGATCATGGTCCAGACGACGCCCATGACCGGCCAGTTCGGGATCGCGATCAACAGCACCGCGAAGCCGTTCACCGACGTCCGTGTCCGCAAGGCCCTCACGCTCGGCCTCGATCGCTACACCGCGGGCAAGGTGCTGTACGGGATCACGGGCCTCAAGCTCGTCGGTGGCCTGATGCGTCCGGGCTCGGAGTGGGCGCTGCCGGACGCCGAGCTCCAGAAGCTCCCGGGCTTCTGGAAGGACGCCGAGAAGAGCCGGGCGGAGGCCAGGCGGCTTCTGGCCGAGGCCGGATATCCGAACGGCTTCAAGGCCGTTCTGAAGAATCGCAACGTGAAGCTGCCCTACCAGGACTTCGCCGTCTTCGCGATCCAGGAGTGGCGCAAGATCGGCGTCGAGGTGGAGAACCGGCCGCTCGAGACGGCCGCCTGGTTCAACGACGGACAGAACACGGGCAACTTCGAGCTGATCGTCGCCCCGACCGTGGAGTACATGGACGACCCCGATCAGTTCCTCGGCCGCTACGTCACCGGCAGCACGCAGAACTGGGGCCGTTACTCCGATCCCGGGCTCGACGACCTGTTCGCGCGACAGGCGAGGGCGCTCGATCACGCCGAGCGCGACAAGCTCATCCGCGAGATCCAGAAGGTCGTGCTCGAGAATGCCTACTACATGCCGGGGCTCTGGTGGATGCGGAACGTCGTGCACTGGGCGAAGGTGAAGAACTACGTGGCGCCCCCCAGCCACTACACGAACCAGAAGCTCCAGGACGTCTGGCTGGCGGGGGACTGAGCCGGACGGGGTGACGGCCGCATGCGCACCTACGTCGTCACGCGGCTCCTGCTGATCGTCCCCACGCTGCTCGGGGTCGCGTCGCTCGTGTTCGTGATCATGCGCGTCATCCCCGGGGACGTGACCCTCCTGATTCTCGGCGGCGATCAGGCGGGCCGGATCGATGCCTCGCAGATCGCCGCCCTGAAGCACCGGCTCGGCATCGATCAGCCGCTGCTGACCCAGTTCGGGACGTGGCTCTGGGGCGTGCTCCGCTTCGACTTCGGCACCTCGCTCTGGTCGGGACGTCCGGTCGTCGAGGAGCTGCTGATCCGCCTGCCCCTGAGTCTCGAGCTGGCGCTGGCGGCCACGATCGTCTCGGTGCTGATCGCGATCCCCTTCGGCATGCTCGCCGCCGTGCGCCAGGACACCTGGGTGGATTACCTCGTCCGTGTGATCAGCATCGGGGGCCTGGCCATCCCGTCGTTCTGGGTCGGGATCCTGGTCATCCTGTTCCTGGTGATCTTCTTCGGCTGGGGCCCCCCGCTCGAGTTCACGCCGCCCTGGGTCGATCCCTGGGCGAACTTCCAGCAGATGGTCTGGCCCATCGTCACCGTGGGCTATCGCTACGCCGCCGTCACCACCCGCATGACGCGGTCCAGCGTGCTCGAGGTGCTCCGCGAGGACTACATTCGCACCGCCTGGGCGAAAGGGCTGCGCGAGCGGGCCATCGTCATCCGTCACGCGCTCAAGAACGCGATGCTCCCCGTGATCACGCTGATCGGGACGGAGTTCGCCTTCCTCATCGGCGGCCTCGTGGTGACCGAGACGGTGTTCACCCTGAACGGCGTGGGGCGGTTCGTGGTGGACGCCGTCGCCCACCGCGACTACCCCGTCGTGCAGGCCCTCGTGTTCCTCATCGCGCTCGGCTTCGTGATCGTGAACCTCCTCGTGGACCTCACCTACGCGTGGTTCGATCCACGCATCCGCTACCGCTGACATGGCGACCACCGCGCTGACTCACGCCCAGGCCGCCGCCGTGCTGGCGCCGCGGCTCACCGCCGGCGAAGAGGTGGTGAAGTTCATCCGGACGAAGCCGCTCGGTGGAGCCGGGGCGCTGATCATCCTGGGGATGCTGGGCGTGGCCGTCTTCGCGGCCGCGCTGGCGCCGTACGACCCGTACGTCGGCGATTACGGGCTGCAGTTCGCGCGGCCGAGCGCGGAGCACTGGTTCGGCACCGACGAGTTCGGGCGCGACGTCCTGAGCCGCGTCATGTACGGGGCGCGGATCGCACTGTTCGTCGGCTTCACCGCGTCGCTGGCGGGATGCACGCTGGGCGGACTGCTGGGCGTCGTCAGCGCGTACTGCGGTGGGAAAGTGGATCTCCTGCTCGAGCGCCTGATGGACATCCTGCTCGCGTTCCCGCAGCTGATCCTGGCCCTCGCCATTGCCTCGATCCTGGGTCCCGCCGTCCAGAACGTGGTGATCGCCATCTCCATCCCCATCATCCCGCGCGCGGCGCGAGTGGTGCGGGCCACCGCGCTGTCGGTGAAGGAAAACGTGTACGTCGAGGCCGTGCAGGCGCTGGGCGCCACGCGGCGCCGGGTCGTCCTGCACCACATCGTTCCCAACGTCGTCGCCCCCTACATCATCATGCTCACCGCGCAGCTGGGCGGCGCCATCCTGGCGGAGGCGGCCCTGAGCTATCTGGGGCTGGGGACCGCGGAGCCCACGCCCTCGTGGGGGCTGATGCTCTCGGGCTCCGCGCCGTCGTATGCGGAGAAAGCGCCGTGGATCGCCCTGTTCC
>MNCR01000109.1 GCA_001914535.1 Candidatus Rokubacteria bacterium 13_2_20CM_69_15_1 | reverse complement strand
CGGCCTTCGCGCGACGGTCGCCGAGGGCCAGATTGTAGGCGTCCGTGCCCCGCTCGTCGCAGTGGCCCTCGATGAGGACGAGCGTTCCCGCGTTCGCCCGAAGCCAGGCTGCGCTGGCGTCGAGGATCGTCGTGTCGCCCGGGCGGATGTCGTAGCGGTCGAAGTCGAAGTGGATGTCCGCGAGCTCCGGTCTCGCCGCGAACTCGACGGGCGCCGGCCGGCCAGACACGAGCGGCGTGCGCGGCGCTGGCGCGTCAGACGGCGCCGGTGGGCCCAGCGGCGCCGTGCCCGGCCGGGTCACGATATCGCCGAGCGAGGCGACCGGCCGCTCGGCGGTCGGCGCTCCAGGGGAGCTCGATGGTTCGGGCGTGGCGGCCGGCGGCGGACCGAAGACGTCAGCCGTCACGGTGGGCTTCGTACACCCCGCGACGATCATCGCGGGCATCAGCATCGAGACGGCGAGTGCGCGGACCCGTTGGTTCGTCATGATCCCTCCTGGTTTCGGCGGTTGTCGCGCCCTTCTCTGGGGACGAGGACCTCCCGCACCATGTCTCCTCCGCGGCCGGTCTCCGACACGATCGAGCTCACCGTGCGGGCCCCTGCACCGAGAGCCGGTGCAGCCCTCGCAAGGGCACACCGACCCAGGCCGGGCGATGGTCGATCTCGTACCGGACCTCGTACAAAGCCTTGTCCAGCTCGAACACGCGCAGGACGCGATCGAGCGCGAGCTGCGAGGCCGGGACAAGGCGCACGCGCGCGCGCGACGCGACGTCGACGTACTGGTCGAGGAACGCGGCCGCCGCGAGGTCGCGCCACGCGTCGCCCACCCCGGCGAGCTCCTCCGACGATCCGAACGCGGTCGAGGCCGCGTAGTCGAAGGAGCGCAGCATCCCTGCGACGTCCCTGAGGGGCGACTGCTTGGCCCGCCGCTCGGCCGGCGGCCGGGCCGGCTCACCCTCGAAGTCGAGGACCACGAAGCCGCCGTCGGTGCGGATCGTCTGGCCCAGATGGTAGTCGCCGTGAACGCGGATCTTGCTGCAGCGATCCACGGCCAGGGCCTCGAGGCCGCCGAGGCACGCCCGGAGGGCGGCCTCGCCGGCGAGCACCGCGCCCGCGCTCCGCTGCGCCGCCTCCGGCAAAGCCGCGAGCCGCGCGCGCAGGAGGTCGCACGTCCGTCCGAGATCGGCGTCGATCCGCGCTGTCCACGCGGCGGTGTCCTCGACCGAGATCGGCTGCGGAGCGAAGGCGGGGTCGGCGGGGTCCGCGGCGAGCGCGTCGTGCAGGCCGCCCGTGAGCCGGCCGAGGCGACCGAGGGCGCCGAGCAGGCTTGATGCTTCGTCCCGGACGATGGCGCCGAGCCGCGAGGCGTCGACCGGCTCACGTCGCGCCCGCGTGATGACACGGTCCCGGAGACTCTCGAGCTCTCCGAGCACCCAGGTCCACCCGTCACCGCAGCCACGAATGAATGTCTGCAGCACGGCGAGCGTCATGACCGTGCCGTCGGCGCCGGCGTACTCGGCCGCTCCCGCGAGCTGGGGGACCGCTGCAAAACGCCACCGAGCGGTCAGAAAGCCCGTCATCTCGCGCTCAGGGTTGATCCCGCGCACGGGGTTGCGATAGCTCTTCAAGACCAGCACGTCTCCGAAGACGACCGACGTGTTGGACTGCTCGCCCCGGAGGCGTCGGGGCGGAGGGACCTCCCCGGCGTCGAGCCGCGGGAACGCCGGCGTGCGGACGAACCGGACCGTCCCGTGGCGGGCGCGAAGCGTGAGGCCCGCGTCGAACGCCACGAGGAGCTCGGAGCAGAAGTCCGGATCATCGAAGGCGTCCGCGACGCGCGCCGACGCGCCGCCGAGATCGAGCCGCCCGAAGACTTCGCCCGTCGGCGCTCCGTCGGACCGGACGGTGAGCGGGACGAAGAAAGTCTCGCTCGGCGCCTCTTCGAACGCGACGTCCAGGAGAACGAGCCACGCGCCGGCCGTTCCCGCAGCGAAGACGGCCGTGTCGAGGACGGACACGGAGTCGATCCGACGCCCTTGACCGCCGAACCACCGCTGCCGCGGGAGGACCTCCGCGAGCACCTTCGCGGCGAATCCGTCCAGCGCGGCGGCGACGGCCGTGTGAGACGGCATGCTAGATCGCCGTCGACTCGATCCCATACGGCTCGTCCGCGTCGCCCGGCCGCTCGAGGCGGAACCAGTAGAACCCGTGCGGCCCGAGGCTCACGAAGTAGGGCGCCGCCTGGATCGGCGGGAAGACCGTGCCGCCGAGGATCTCGACCGGCCGGATCCCGGCGAACTCGGCGAGGTCCAGCTCCGCCGGCTGCGGCGCGCTCGACAGGTTCGCGACGATGAGCACCGTCTCGCGCCCGTACCGCCGCAGATACGCGAGGATCTTCTGGTTGCGCGGGCGCAGGAACGCGACCGCCCCGCGCCCGAAGCCGGGCGACGTGCGGCGCGCCGCGATCAGTCGCTTCATCGTGGCCAGGAGTGAGGCGGGCTGCCGCGCCTGCGCGGCGACGTTCACCGCCTGGTAGCCGTACACGGGATCGGTGATCACGGGGAGATAGAGCTTCCCCTCCTCCGCCGTCGAGAAGCCCGCATTCCGGTCGCTCGACCACTGCATCGGCGTGCGCACGCCGTTGCGGTCACCCAGGTAGACGTTGTCGCCCATCCCGATCTCGTCGCCGTAGTAGATGATCGGGCTGCCCGGCAGCGTGAGCAGGAGACAGTTCAGCAGCTCGATCCGTCGCAGGTCGTTGTCGAGGAGCGGCGCCAGCCGCCGCCGGATCCCGAGGTTGAGCTTCATCTCGGGGTCCTGGGCGTACGCGTAGTACATGAACGCGCGCTCCTCGTTCGTCACCATCTCGAGCGTCAGCTCGTCGTGATTGCGCAGGAACAGGCCCCACTGGCAGGCGGGCGGGATCGGCGGCGTGTGGGTGTAGATGTCCACGATCGGCCGCCGCTCCTCGAGGCGGAGAGCCATGTAGAGGCGCGGCATCAGCGGGAAATGGAACGCCATGTGGAACTCGTCGCCGTCACCGAAGTAGGGTCGCACGTCCTCCGGCCACTGGTTCGCCTCGGCGAGCAGCATCCGGTCACCGCCGTACTCGCGGTCGATGACCGCGCGAAATTCCTTCAGGAGGGCGTGCGTCTCGGGCAGGTTCTCGCAGCTCGTGCCCTCACGCTCCACGAGGTACGGCACCGCGTCGCAGCGGAAGCCGTCCAGCCCCCGGTCGAGCCAGAAGCGCATGACGTCGAGCATGGCCCGGCTGACCGCGGGGTTGTCGTAGTTGAGGTCGGGCTGGTGGCTGAAGAACCGGTGCCAGTAGTAGGCCCGGCGTCCCGGCTCCCACGTCCAGTTCGATTTCTCCGCGTCCACGAAGATGACGCGCGCGTCCGCGTAACGCCGGTCGGTGGCGCTCCACACATAGTAGTCCGCGTAGGGCGACGCGGGATCGGACCGCGAGGCCTGGAACCACGGGTGCGCATCCGAGGTGTGGTTCACGACCAGGTCGGTGATCACCCGGAGATCGCGCGCGTGGGCGGCGTCGAGGAACTTCTGGAAGTCGGCGAGCGTCCCGTACGCGGGATGCACCGCGTAGAAGTCGGCGATGTCGTAGCCGTCGTCGCGAAGCGGCGAGGCGTACATGGGCAGGATCCAGAGGCAGTCGACGCCGAGCTCCACCAGGTAGTCGAGCCGCTCGGTGAGTCCCACGAAGTCGCCGACGCCGTCGCCGTTGCCGTCCATGAACGCCTTGATGTGGATCTCGTAAAAGACCGCGTCCTTGTACCAGTCGCGCGCCCCGGGCTTCCGGCTCATGGCGTTATCGCCATCGCTCCACGAGGTAGCCCTTGTGGAGCTCGAAGGCCGCGCCGACGGCGTCGAGGTGGGACTCGACGGCGCCGACGTCACGGTCTCGCGTCGCCACGACGAACGCGGCGGTGCGGCCCAGGTAGAGCGGGACGAACGAGCGCAGCAGGTGGTCGCGGTACACGACGTTGTAGTGGTGGCCGAGCGCGAAGTCGTAGACCACACGCGCCCACAGCTCGTCCGGAAAGCCGAAGCGCGCCGGGCTGGCCGTGTCGAGGCTCAGGACGTCGCCGAGCGTCTCGGGCGCCAGGATGTGCTCCCAGAGCGCGCTGAGATCCCGCAGCCCCCGCCGGAACCCACCCACCATGCGGTCGACGTCGAGCGCCGCGGGCTCCCCCGACGGCGTCACCGGAACGCCCGCGACCGGGACCGGCTCGCTGCCGCGGACCTCGAGCCACAGGTCATCGTACCGGCTCATCACACCGAAGAGGCCGCCCACCGCCTGGGCCACCATCGTCGGCAGGTCCGACGTGCGGGTCCGCGACTCCGCCCGCCGTGGTCCGAGCCACGCTTCCCAGACGGCGAACGCGTCGGCGCTGGCGGTCCCCTCGATCCAGAGGTCCGTCTGGTGGTGTCCGGACGCCGGCCACCCCGGATCGGCGAGCAGCCGATCGAGCAGCCGAGCGGAAAACGCCCCGGCGCCCGCCAGCGGCTGGTGGAGCCGCCGTCCAAAGAGCGCACGGACCAGCGGCGCCAGCACGAGGTTCGTGATCGTGCCGTCGTACCGGTGGCGCGCGTAGACCGGGACCACGAGGTCGGCCTTTTGCTCGAGGACGGGACGGAGCAAACGCTCCAGCCACTCGTCGGCCGCGGAGGTCACGTCGGCCTCGAGCAGGACGAGCCCGCGCGCGCCGAGGCGCCGGGCGACGGCGAAGGTCAGACGGAGCGCGGCCCCGCGCCCGGGCACGCCGTGGAAGGGCACGGCGAGGCGCTGGGCGAACGGCGTCGCGTGACGGACCCGGACGAGAGGGAGCCCCGCCGCCACGAGCAGATCCGGCGTCCCGTCCCCCGAGCCGGCGTCGGCGTTGATGAGCACGGTGGAGGCGGAGGCGAAGTGGCGCTCGAGGCCGGCGCGCACCACCGCCGCGACCGCGGAGACGGTCGTCGCGTTGTTGTACGTGAGCACGCCGACCGCGATCTCGCACGGTGCGACGCCATCGAGCTCGCGCTCGACGTCGGGCGGCAGGGCGAGGTCCTGGGTGCCGTCCGTCATTGTAGCGGGGTCCGCGAGCCCGCCTCCGACCGTGGGTGGCCTGCGACAGGTGCGCGGGGCGTCATCGCGCGAGGTGGATCATGAGCGCCAGGAAGTCCGTGAGGTGGCGCGTGATGAGGAACGACCGCCGCACGTGCTCCCGGCCGGCGGCGCCCATCCGGGGGATCAGCTCCGGGTTGTTGAGGAGATGGCGGATCCGGAACGCCGCGCCCTCGACCGTGTAGCCCGTGTAGCCCGTCACGTTGGGGATGATCTGCTGCGCGAGGCCGCCCGCGTAGCCGCCGATCACGGGCTTGCCTTTCCACATCGCCTCGGCGGGGCCGAGCTCGAACCCCGCGCGGACCGATTTCTGCAAGACGATCGTCGCCGCGCGCTGGAGCGCGTTGATCTGACGATGCGCCTCCGCCGGCAGCTCGAGCACGACGATGTCGGGGTCCTCGCGGGCGGCCTGGAGCAGGTCGTCGCGGATCGCGACGCGCTCCGATTCCTCGTCGGCCGTGCCCGCCAGAACGAGCCGCACGTCGTGGTGCCTCTTGACGAGGCGGTAGGCGTTCACGACGCCCATCGGGTCGTATCGGGGTGTGAAGGGCCCGACCTGCACCAGCAGCGGCTTGTCTCGCGCCACGCGGAGCGAGGTCAGGATGTCCGTGAGCTCGCGCGTCGACAGCGCGCGGTTCTTCTCGGACAGCGGGTCGATGGACGGCTGCAGAACGTACATCGGGATCCCGAGCCGGCCCTCGAACCCCGGCAGCGACAAGACCGCCGCGTCGTACTGATCGGCGAGCTGGCGGAAGAACGACCAGGCGGCGGGGCGCGCGGCCGAGCAGTCGAAGTGACAGCGCCAGACCCACCGGCCGTCGGTCCGGTGGGTCACCAGGCTCGCGGGCTGGACGTCGTGGACCAGGACGAGGTCGGCGTCGAGCGCGAGCTTCTTGGCATTCACCCGGTTCATCTCGACCCACCGCGCGAGCCCCTCCTCGCTGAGCACACGCTCCGCGCCCTCGAGCGCCGCCTGGAGCGCGCGCGCCGTCGCGTAGTAGGACGGATCGCCCCCCGTGATCTCCCAGCTCGTGTCGACCCCCAGCTCGCTCAGGATCGGGACGGCCGCGCGCAGGATCTCCGCCGCGCCGCCACCCACCCGCCCGCCGGTGACGTTGAGGAACCGTCGGCCGCGCACGCGGTCGGCCAATTTGAGAATGATGTCCACCGCGCCGGGCGGCGCCACCTGGCGGTAGTCGTCGATCCGGCTCACGCGCGCTCCTCTTCGAGCGCCCGGTCGACGAGGCTCAAGAGCCGCCCGCGGACCCGCTCCAGCGTCGTCAGGTAGGGGTCGATGCGCTCGAACCGTTCGGCGAGCGCCGTTAGCTCGAGCGCCTCCCGGAGCCACTGGGCGAAGTCGCCGGCGCGGCGGCCGCTCCGGGCCCGCGCCTCGACCGTGTGCAGATAGATCGCGCTCTCGTCGGCGGACGCGAGCCCCACGCGGAATTCCGCGAGGGTCGTCGCCGCGAGGCCGAGCTCGACCTCGACGAGGTGGGAGCGCTGGAAGTGGAACGCCCGGTCGAACTCGAGGCGGAGGTCGCCGCTGCGCGCCCGCAGGTGGTCCTGGAGGATCGTCACGAGGTGCTCGCGCAACGCCTCGACCGTCGCAAACGCGAACGGATCGACGACGGCCAGGCGCTCGGCGAGCGCGCGGTCGCCGATCTCGAGCGCGGCCCATCGGGCGAAGTCGTTGCCGTACGCCGTGGTGAACGGCCGGTGGCGAAGGAAGTAGCCGAAGGTGTGGAAGAAGACCGAGTCGGCCGGCACCTCCTCCAGCCGGTGCATCAGCTCTCGCTCGTCGAGCGCGTGCACGTCGAGCGTCTGTCGCAGCTCGACGCAGCCGAGGAACACGAACGGGCGTGTGGTCGTGCGCATCGTGGGGAGCTCGTACCCCGCGGCCTGTCAGCCGACGGCCAGCGCCATCCGGCGGAGCACGGCGTGGATCTCCCGGACCCCCGGCACGTGATAGTCCGCGACGCTCGGTCCGCCGCCGACCCGCACGGTCACGCCCCGCCCCCGGAGCGCGGCGAACGCGGCCTCGTCCGTGACGTCGTCGCCCGCGTAGAGGATCAGGGGCCGCGCGGGTCCGAGACTCTTCGCGACACGGCGGGCGATCCAGCGCACGGCTCGGCCCTTGTTCCAGCCGACCCTCGGCACGAAGTCGAAGACCTTGAGGCCGGGGATGATCCGGAGATCGGGCGATCCGCGCGCGACGCGCGCGGCGAGCGAGCGCACCTCGTCGCGCCGCCCGAGCGCCACACGGCGGTAATGGAGGCTGACGGCCAAGCCTTTGAACTCCACGTGCGCGCCGGGGATGGACGCCGCGCCCGCGGTGAGCCGCCGCCGGGCCGCGACGAGGCGGCCGGCGCGGACGCGCGGATGGTGGAAGGAGAGGCCGCCGCCCTCGATCTCGAGCCCGTGACAGCCGCCGTAGATGACACCGTCCACGCCCACCCTGGCCCTCACGTCGGCCAGCGCCCGGCCCGAGAGGATCGCCAGGCGCGTCCGCGCACTCACGGCCAGCGCGCCGAGCGTCGCCCGCACCGACGGGGCGAGCGCGGCGGCGCGCGGCGACGGGACGATCGGGGTCAGCGTCCCGTCGTAGTCGAGGATGGCCACCAGCCCGACGCCGCGTGCGAGCTCGCGCTCGAGACGCGCGAGGAGACGGGCCGGCACGGTCAGGACGCCTTGACTCCCGGCGCCTCGACCGGGATTCTGGAGAGTTCGCTCATGAGGAGCCCGGCCCAGCGATAGATATTGTGCTCGCTCACCACGTGACGCATCCGCGTCATCCGCGCGCGCCGCTCGTCCTTCGGCATCTCCAGCGCCGTGCGGATCGCTTCGGCGGTCCCGTCGAGGTCGTACGGGTTGATGATGAGCGCGTCCCGCAGCTCGTGGGACGCGCCGGCGAACCGGCTCAGGATGAGCACGCCGTCGTCGTCGTCGCGAACCGAGACGAACTCCTTGGCGACGAGGTTCATGCCGTCGTGGAGCGAGGTGACCATGCAGAAATCCGCGTGGCGGTAGTAGGGCCAGATCTCCCGGTGCTCGTGGTGACCGGAGAGGTACACGATCGGCCGCCAGCTCTTGGTCCCGACCGCGTGGTTCACCTCGCGCACGGTCGCCTCGACCTCGAGCGCGAGCTCCGCGTAGCGCTTGATCGTGGAGCGGCTGGGCGCGCCGAGCTGGACGAACACGAGCCGCTCGCGGTACTCCGGATAGCGCTCGAAGAACCACCGGAGCGCGCGGAAGCGCTCCGGAAGCCCCTTCGTGTAGTCCACGCGCTCGACGCCGACGCCGAAGAACTCGGCCGAGATCCCGAGGTCGCGCCGGAGCTCCTCGCGCGTGCGCTGGGGCGGGTCGTCGAGGAACGCGGGCGCGACGCTGATCGGGAAGGGCTTGACGGAGGTCGTCCGCTCGCCGCGGGTGACCGCGAAGCGCTCCCAGTCGATCCGCGTCTCGAGCGTGCGGTCGACCGTCTCGAGGAAGTTGTTGCAGTAGTACTGGGTATGGAACCCGACGATGTCCGCGCCCAGCATGCCGGCGAGCAGCTCCTGCTGCCAGGGGCAGATCGCGAAGGCTTCGAAGTTCGGCCACGGGATGTGCCAGAAGATCGCCACGCGGGCGTCGGGCCGCTCCGCCTTGATGAGCGCGGGCAGCGGAGCGAAGTGGTAGTCCTGGATCAGGACGAGCGGCTCTTCGGCGTCGCGGATCTCCTCGAGCACCGTCTCGGCGAACTTTCGGTTCGCCTCGAGGTAGTGGGCCCAGTCGTCGGGCCGGAACACGGGCCGCGTGTGCACGATGTGGCAGAGCGGCCAGAGCCCCTCGTTCGCGAATCCGTAGTAGTAGCCGCGCTCCTCCGCCTCCGTCAGCCACACCCGGCGCAGCGTATAGCGCGGATCGTCCTCGGGCACGCCGAGCCGCCCGCGCGCGTCGGCGGTCTCCCGGTCGGCGTCCCCGCTCCCGTGGGCGACCCACACGCCGCCGCACGCGCGCATCATCGGGTCCATCGCGGTCACGAGCCCGCTGGCGGGCGTCAGGGCCTGAACCCGCCCGCCCTTCCGGACGTGGCTCACCGGCTCGCGGTTGGACACGACGACGAGCTGCCGGCCACCGAGGCGGAGGTTGACGAACTGCTTGAGGCGTTCCTCCGTCCAGACGGACTCGCCCGACAGGCGGAGCGCGGCCTCCTGCTCCGCCGCCGCCCGGGCCCGCTGCATGCTCCGCGCAAGCCCGGCCACCTCGCGCGCGAGCGGGCCGAAGACGTTTGCGTCGGGCACGTCGGGTGGCGGGACGTAGCGGCCGGCGCGGAGCGCCTTCGTCCACTCCGACATCTTCGCCATCGGTTGTGTGACGCTGCTCCGCACGACGACCAGCGCGATGCCCGAGACCACGAGCGCCAGGGCGAGGAACCGCAGCGCGTTTCTCCACAGGAGGTCCCACTCCGCGGCTTCCAGGTGCGCGGCGTCGAGGATCACCGCCAGCGCGCCCACCGGCCGGTCGTCCCGGGTGAGGGGCGTCGCGTACACGTAGGCACGCCGGGCCCCCACGACGCGAAAGCCCTGGCTCACGGCGTTGCTCGCGACCGCGTCGGTCACCTCGGGGAGCGACGGCTGGAGGAAGGGCGCGATGTCGGGAGTCGCGACCAGCAGGCCGGCGAACCTGTCGTAGACCGCGATCCCGCGCGTCGGCCGGCCAAACCTCTTGAGAACGCGCTCGAGGCCGACCGTCGAGCCCCGTGCGACCTGGGGCTCGATCGCCTCCTTGAGCCCCTCGCCCACGAGGACCGCGCGGCGCTTGAGATCGTCGAGGAGCCGCTCGCGCTCCTCTTGGATTTGCAGGAACGCGAACCCTCCGAGGACGGTCAGCACCGAGAGCCAGATCGCACTGACGAGACGAATGGTGAATTTCATCGCGCACGACGCCGGCCCGGCCCGCGGGCGCCGGGAGCACGGCGGCTTCTCAGAATTTTACCCCGACTCGTCCACGAAGTGCGCGTATCTCGAGCGCGCTCACCGGGCTCTGAGCGTCAGGTCCTCGTACGGCGCAGAGTACGCGTGGCCGGCGATGAGGCCGAGCCCGGACTCCTCGACCCGCGGTCCGACGCCGTTCAGGAATGCGAGCTGCCAGATCGGGATGAACATGACGCGCTCGTGGACGAGCTGCTGGATCCGGTGCAGGAGGGCCTCGCGCTTCTTCCGGTCGAGCTCCGCCCCCTGCTCCCGGAAGAGCCCGTCGATGTCCGGGTAGCTGCCGTAGACGTACGCCCCGCCGGCCACCACGAACGCCTCGAGCCGCGTGGCGGTATTGCCGAACGCCCCGCTGGCCCCGTAGGTGAGGTTCTTGTACTTCTTCTCCGACCACTCCTTGAAGAACGCCGCGCGCTCGACCGGGCGCAGCTTGGCGCGAATCCCAACGTTCTGGAGGTAGTTGAGGATCGCCTCCTGCACGTTCGCGTACGAGATGTCGCAGTAGTACTCGCCGGCGTCGAAGCCGTTCGCGTACCCGGCCTCGGCGAGGAGCTGCTTGGCCCGCGCGGGATCGTACGAGTAGGCCGGCGGCCGCCAGAAGAACTCGAACGTGTTCGGGATGATGCTATACGTCAGCGCGGAGTGCCCGAGGGTGATGGCCGCGTTGATCGCCCGCCGGTCGATCGCGTAGTTGGCGGCCAGCCGCACGCGGCGGTCGTGCCACGGCGACTTCGGATCCCACTGGTCGAGCACGTTGACCCATTGCGGGGCCTGGATCACCGCCGGCTTCAGCGTGAGCCCCGGCGTCCGCTGGAGCTCCTCGGCGAGCTCCCCGCGGATCGAGTACACCACGTCGACCTCGCCGCGCTTGAGCGCGGCCAGGCGCGTGGACTCGTCGGGGATGACCTTGAACACGAGATGCTTGACGCTCGGCGTCTTGCGCCAGTAGTGGTCGAAGGCCTCCAGCACGAGCTCGACGCCCGGAGTAAAGGAGACGAAACGATAGGGGCCGGCGCCCACCGGCATCTTCTTGTAGCCCTCGTCGCCCACCTTCTCCACGTACTTCTTGGGCACGATCCAGCCGGCGCCGGTGGCGGTCGAGTAAAAGGTCATGAAGTCGGGCCACGGCTGCTTGAGGCGGATGCGGACCCGCCCGGGATCCGGCGTGTCGACCGCCGCGACGTTCTCCTTCAGGCTCTTCCCGGAAGCGCCCCGGTAGCGCTCGAGCGAGAACTTGACGTCCTCGGCAGTGACGGGATCGCCATTGTGGAACTTCGCGCCTTTGCGAAGGACGAACTCGTAGGTGAGGCCGTCCTTGGAAACCGTCCACGACTCGGCGAGGCTCGGGGCCAGGGGGACGCCGGGCATCGGCTTCACCATGGCGTCGTGCAGCGCGTACATGATCATGAACGGCGTGATGATCCCCGGCGTCTCCGCGGGGTCGAACCAGGTCGGCGCCAGCGAGATGTGGACGCCCCAGGTGATCCGCCCTTCGGGCGCGGCGCGGGACGACGTGGGCGTGAGCCACACCACGCTCAGCAGGAGCGTCAGGACACTGGCGTACACCGGCCTTCCGTCGAACCGTGATCGGCTCATCGTGATCCCCTCCCGGCGTCGCGAATCTGGGAACCGTCCTGACGGGAAGCCGAGGCGACCTGAGTGTGGGGTGATTATCGGCGAACCGACCGGCCTGTCAACTGGCCCGCGTTGCCAGGACCACGCGCGTTATGGTAGGGTCCGCGCAGTCAGCCACAGGGCAGCCTGTACGCGCGAGGGGCTGCGGGCGACACGCCGCCATCCAGGAGAAGGAGACTCCGATGATTTCTCAGCGCGTGATGCGTTCGGGCATTCTGGCGGCCGCATGGATCGCCCTGGCGTGCACGATCGACGCCGGCCCGGTCCGCGCCGACGAGACCTGCAACTCGCCCTACACCGCCAAGCTC
>MNCR01000127.1 GCA_001914535.1 Candidatus Rokubacteria bacterium 13_2_20CM_69_15_1 | reverse complement strand
GACGTCGACGTGACGATGATCGCACCCAAGGCGCCCGGCCACGTGATGCGCGACCTCTTCACCCAGGGGCCCGGCGTCCCCGCGCTGCTCGCCGTCTACCAGGACGTCTCCGGCCGGGCACGGGATATGGCCCTCGCGTACGGCAAGGGCGTCGGCTGCACGCGCGCGGGCGTCATCGAAACGACGTTCAAGGAGGAGACGGAGACCGACCTGTTCGGTGAGCAGACGACCCTCTGCGGCGGGATCTCGCACCTCATCAAGGCGGCGTTCGAGACACTCGTGGAGGCCGGCTACCAGCCGGAGGTCGCCTACTTCGAGTGCATGCACGAGATGAAGCTGATCGTCGACCTCTTCTACCAGGGCGGTCTCGCGTACATGCGCTACTCGGTCTCCGACACCGCAGAGTACGGCGACTACACCCGCGGGCCGCGCATCGTGAGTGCCGAGACCAAGGCCGAGATGAAGAAGATCCTCGCCGAGATCCAGTCCGGTGCGTTCGCCCGCGAGTGGGTGCTGGAGAATCAGGCCAACCGTGCGGGGTTCCTCGCGATGCGCCGGCGTGACGCCGAGCATCCGATCGAAGACGTCGGGAAGCGGCTGCGTGCCATGATGTCGTGGATCAAGCCGCCGCGGATGGGCTGACGCGTGAAGGTCTCCGTTGCGCGCGAGGGCTGGCCGTTCATCACGGTCCCCGCGTTCCTCGCCGTGGGGCTCCTGCTCGGTGGTCGCCGCGCCCTCGCGCTCCCGTTTGCCGCGGCGGCGCTCGCGTCCCTCGGCTTCTTTCGGGATCCCGACCGGGACGTGCCGTCGGTGCCGGGCGGAGTGCTGTCGCCCGCCGACGGGCGCGTCCTCTCCGTGGACGAGCTCGACGACCCGTTCGTGGGGCCGGCCGTGCGGGTCGCGATCTTCCTCTCGCCCCTCGACGTCCACGTCAACCGCTCGCCGATCGCGGGGCTCGTCGTCGGGACGGTGTACTCGCGGGGCCGCTTCATCGCGGCCTATCGAGCCGCGGCCGAGGGGGCGAACGAGCGCTGCTCGCTTCACCTGCAGGGCGAGACCGCCCGCGTCACCGTCGTCCAGATCGCGGGGGTACTCGCCCGGCGGATCGTCTGCCGGGTGGGCCCGGGAGACAAGCTCGCCGCCGGCGAGCGGTTCGGCATGATCCGCTTCGGCTCCCGCACCGACTGCGTGATGCCGCGCGGGAGTGACGTGCGCGTGCGGGTCGGAGACCGCGTGACGGGCGGCGTCACCGTCCTCGGAGTATTGGCATGATGGCGAGTGGAATGAGAAGCGACAGGCGGAGCGCAGCCGGAACGCACCTCGTCTCGGGCCACCCACCGACGGTGCCGGCCTCGCGGCCTTGGGGTGGAATGAGAAGCGACATGCGGAACGGAGCCGGGGCGCACCTCGTCTCGGGCCACCCAGCGACGGTGCCGGCCCCGCGGCTCTCGATCCAATGATCCGACGGCACGGGAAGGGACCGCGGCGCCGTCGCTGGCACGAGTTGCGAGAGCGGCGGCGCGAGGGGATCTTCTTGCTCCCGAGCCTGCTCACGACGGGGAATCTCTTCTGCGGATTCGGGGCGCTGCTCCTCACCGTCGAAAGCCGGTACACCGAGGCCGCGCTGGCGATACGACGCAGTTCGGTCTCGAGTTCGACTCGCTCGCCGACGTGGTGTCGTTCTGCGTGGCGCCGGCGTTCCTGATCTACTCGTTCGCGCTCTCCGAGCTCGCCCGCCCGGCCTGGTTCGGCGCGTTCCTGTTCGTGATCTGCGGGGCGCTCCGGCTCGCGCGCTTCAACATCCATACGGGGACGGTGGACCGGCGGTTCTTCGTCGGGCTGCCGACGCCGGCCGCGGCCGGCGTTGTCGCCTCGGCCGTCATGCTGCTCCAGGGAGCCGAGGCGAGCCGCTGGGTCTTCGTCACGATCGCGATCGCGACGTACGTCGTCGCGCTGCTGATGGTCTCGACGTTCCGGTACTGGAGCTTCAAGGAGTTCGATTTCGCCCGGCGGCGGCCGCTCTGGACGCTGCTGGTCATGGTGCTGAGCGTGATGATCGTGGCCACGCGCCACGAGCTCTTCCTCTTCGTCCTCTTCTCGGGATACGCGGCGTCGGGACCGATCAGGCGACTGATCGTGGGCCGGACGCCGGCGCTGCTGCCGGCGGACCAGGCCGTGAGGGAGCACCCGTGAGCCAGGGGGATCATATGGATCGCGTCATCATCTTCGACACCACGTTGCGAGACGGCGAGCAGTCGCCCGGGTTTTCGATGAACACGCTGGAGAAGCTCGAGATGGCGCGGCAGCTGGCCCGCCTCCAGGTGGACGTCATCGAGGCGGGGTTCCCGATCTCCTCCGACGAAGACTTCGAGGCGACGCGCGAGGTCGCCAAGCAGGTGGGCACGCTCGACAACGCGCCGACGATCTGCGGGCTCTCGCGCGTGGGCCTGGCCGACATCGACCGCTGCTGGGAGGCGGTGAAGTACGCGCGGAAGCCGCGGATCCACACGTTCGTCGCGACCTCCGACATCCACCTGAAGTACAAGCTCCGGAAGTCCCGGGCCGAGGTGCTGCGGGCGGCGGTCGAGGCCGTGCGGCACGCGCACGGTTACTGCGCGGACGTCGAATTCTCACCCGAAGACGCGTCGCGCTCGGACTTCGACTATATGTGCGACGTGCTGTCGGCGGTGATCGAGGCGGGTGCGACGACGATTAACATCCCCGACACGGTCGGCTACGCGATCCCGCGGGAGTGGGGCGAGCGGATCGCGCGGATCCGGGACACGGTGAGGGGGGTCGAGAAGGCCGTGCTGTCGGTCCACTGCCACAACGATCTCGGTCAGGCGGTCGCCAACTCGCTAACCGCGATCATGAGCGGCGCGCGGCAGGTCGAGTGCACCATCAACGGAATCGGTGAGCGCGCGGGCAACGCGTCGCTCGAGGAGATCGTGATGGCGCTGCGCACCCGCAAGGACTTCTTCGCGGCCGACACCCGAGTCCGGACGGAGGAGATCTTCAAGACCTCGCGGCTGCTCTCGCACATTACGGGCATCCACGTCCAGCCGAACAAGGCGATCGTGGGCGAGAACGCGTTCGCCCACGAGGCGGGGATCCACCAGGACGGCGTGCTGAAGGAGAAGCTCACCTACGAGATCATGCGCCCCGAGGACATCGGGCGGCCGTCCAACAAGCTCGTGCTGGGCAAGCACTCCGGACGACACGCCCTCGCGGCACGGCTCAAGGACCTCGGCCTGGACCTCGCCGGGCCCGACCTCGACCGGGCGTTCAAGGCCTTCAAGGACCTCGCCGACCGCAAGAAGGAGGTCTACGACGAGGACCTGATGGCGATCGTCGCGGACGAGGCGACGCAGGGCGCGGCCGGCTACGAGATCGAGTACCTCCACGTGATCAGCGGGACGGGCGTGGTGCCGTCGGCGACCGTGAAGCTCAAGAAGGACGGGCAGGTGTTCCAGGACTCGGGCGTGGGCGACGGGCCGGTCGACGCCGTGCTGAACGCGATCGACGCGGTCACGGGAATGAAGGGCCGGCTCCAGGATTATTCGCTCCGCTCCGCGACGTCGGGCAAGGACGCGATCGGCGAGGTGGCGATGAAGGTCGACTTCGACGGGACGGTCGTCTGGGGCAAGGGCGCCTCGACGGACGTCATCGAGGCGAGCGCGCGTGCGTACCTCTCGGCGCTCAATCGGGTGGTGCACCCCTCCGGGCAGCGCCTAAAGGAAATCGGCCCCTGACGCCCCCGGCGCCGGCCTGATGGCCACGTACCGGATCGCGGTCCTGCCCGGCGACGGCATCGGGCAGGAGGTGACGCGGGAGGCCGTGCGCGTTCTCGAGGCGGTCGCCAAGGGCGCGGGCGTCGCGTTCGAGTTCGAGGAGGCGCTCGTCGGCGGCGCGGCACTCGACGCGACCGGGCGCCCGCTGGCGCCGGGCGCGCTCGAGCTGTGCCGGCAGTCCCACGCGATCCTGTTCGGCGCGGTCGGCGGCCCCAAGTGGGACGACGTCGCGCACGAGCAGCGCCCCGAGCGTGGGCTCCTCGCCCTCCGAAAAGAGCTGGACCTCTACGCCAACCTGCGTCCGGTCACGTGCTTCCCGATGCTCGTGGACGCCTCGCCCCTCAAGCGCTCGGTGGTCGAGGGCACCGACCTCATGGTGATCCGCGAGCTCACGGGCGGCCTCTACTTCGGCGAGCCGCGCGGCGTCGAGCGGTTCGCGGACGGCGGCGCGCGGGCGATCAACACGATGGTCTACACGTCGCGCGAGATCGAGCGGATCGCCCGCACCGGCTTCGAGGTGGCGCGCCGGCGCAAGAAGCGCCTGGCGTCGGTGGACAAGGCGAACGTGCTCGCGGTGTCCCAGCTCTGGCGAGAGGTGGTCACGCGCGTCGCGAAGGCCTACCCCGACGTCGCGCTCGAGCACGTGCTCGTCGACAACTGCGCGATGGCGCTCGTCCACCGGCCGACGCAGTTCGACACGATCGTGACCGAGAACACCTTCGGTGATATTTTGTCGGACGAGGCGGCGATCCTGGCGGGCTCGATGGGGATGCTCCCGTCGGCGTCGCTCGGCGGGTCGGTGGGGTTGTACGAGCCGGTGCACGGGACGGCCCCGGACATCGCCGGCAAGGGGATCGCGAACCCGATCGCCGCGATCCTCTCCGCGGCGATGCTGCTCCGGTACTCGCTGAGCCTGGAGAAAGACGCCGATCGGGTCGAGCGCGCCGTGCTGCGGGTGCTCGAGCAGGGCCACCGCACGGCCGACATCGCGTCGTCCGGCAAGGGGGCGACCGTCGGCACGCGGGAGATGGGGGACCTGATCGTGAGGGACGTGGAGGCGCAGTACTGATGGCATCTGGCCGGACAGTCGCGGTGGTCGGCGCCACCGGCGCGGCCGGAGGCGCGACGCTCAAGATCCTGGAGGAGCGCAAGTTCCCGGTGCGGGAGCTGCGCGCGTTCGCGTCGGAGCGCTCGGTCGGCAAGACCGTGCCGTTCCGCGGCGAGGCGATCCGCGTCCAGAAGATCGGGCCCGGAGCCTTCAAGGGCGTGGAGATCGCCTTCTGCTCCGCGGGCTCGGCCCAGGCGAAGGAGCTGGCACCCATGATCGTCCGGGCGGGCGGGGTCGTCATCGACAAGTCCAACGCGTTCCGCCTGGATCCGAGCGTGCCGCTGGTGGTGCCCGAGATCAACGCTCACGCGGCACGGAACCACCGTGGAATTT
>MNCR01000016.1 GCA_001914535.1 Candidatus Rokubacteria bacterium 13_2_20CM_69_15_1 | reverse complement strand
TTGCCCTTGAGGTTGGCCTGCCGGATGAACTCGCCGCGGAGCCGCGCGCGCGTGGTCTGGGGCGGCACGTGCTTGGCCTGCTCGATGGTCTCGTCGTCGGTGATCCGGTCCACGTGATCGTTGACGACCAGGCGGTAGTAGACCCCCTTGTCGGGCCGGATGTCGTGGTACTGCAGGTCGAGGAGCGAGACCTTGGGATCGCGCCACGTGAGCCGGTGGCGGTTCATGTAGTTCTCGATGAGCTGGCGCTTGATGACCCAGTCGAGCTCGCGGCTGAGCTGCATGGGGTCCGTCTCGAGCTTCCCGAGCACGTCGGTCCAGCGCGCCAGGACGTCCTTGGTCGCGGGGTCGGGGCTGATCGAGCCCACGTATCGCGTCGCGTACTCGAGGTACTCGAGCTGCATCTGGAGCGCGGTGATCGCGCGCCCGTCCTTGAGCTTGATGGCCTCCTTCAGCGTCGGGTCGTGCGAGATGTCGCGGATGGCCTGGACCGGCGACTGCAGCGAGTAATCGCGGTCGAAGAAGCCGTCCTCGATCATGTCCAGGACGAGCGCCGTCGTGCCGATCTTGAGGTACGTGGCGACCTCGGACATGTTCGAGTCGCCCACGATGACGTGAAGGCGCCGGTAGCGCTCCGCGTCGGCGTGGGGCTCGTCGCGCGTGTTGATGATCGAGCGCGAGGAGGTGGTCGCGCCGGAGATCTCCTGGCAGATGTGCTGCGCGCGCTGCGAGAGGCAGTAATGGAACCCGCGCGGGGTCTGGAGCACCTTGCCGGCGCCCGCGAAGATCTGCCGGGTGACGAAGAAGGGGATGAGCGCCTCGGCCAGACGCTGGAAAGAAACATCGCGGCTCACGAGGTAATTCTCGTGGCAACCGTACGAGTTCCCGGCTGAATCCGTGTTGTTTTTGAAGAGCAAGATGTTCCCCGAGATTCCGTCTTCCCTCAGGCGCTTCTCCGCCTGGTGCAGGAGGTCCTCGACGATGCGCTCGCCCGCCTTGTCGTGGATGACGAGCTCGGCGACGTCGTCGCACTCGGGCGTCGCGTACTCGGGGTGGAACCCGGTGTCGAGGTAGAGACGCGCGCCGTTCTCGAGGAAAACGTTGGCGTTACGGGCGCCGGGGATGACCTTCTCGAAGAGGTATCGCGCGACGTTGTCGGGACTGAGGCGCCGCTGACCGTTCAGGGTGCAGGTGAGGCCGTATTCGTTCTCGAGGCCGAAGATCCGCCGCTTCATCGGAGGGGGGCCTCCATTCCTGCCTTCAGCGTAGCACGGCTCATCGCGCCGCGCCCAGGAGTTGCCCGAGAGCCTCCGTGGGAATGCGTCGAAACTTGCGCCGGACCTTCGTCCGGTCGAGGACGGCGACCTCGAGGTCGCGCTCGCTGAGCGTCTTATTCTGCGTCACGGTCAGCGCGCGCACACCGAGCCCGAGTGCCTCGCCAAGCGCCTGCCCCTCGTGGTAGTGGTCCTTGAGGAACCGACGGATCTCGTCGGCTTGGCCGCCCATCGCGGCGTAGTTGTGCTCGTCCTCGATCGTGCCGTCGTAGAGGATGTGATAGATCTCGTTCCTCGAGCCGTTCTCGGCCACCTCGGCCACGAGCACCTCGACCTCGAACGGCTTGATGTCCTGGGTGAAGATGTTCCCGAGCGCCTGCGAATAGGCGTTGGCGAGCGCCTTGGCGGTCACGTCACCGCGGCTGTACGAGTACCCCTTGACGTCCGCGTGGCGGATGCCGGCGATCCGGAGGTTCTCGAACTCGTTGTACTTGCCGACGCCCGCGAAGGCGATCCGGTCGTAGATCTCCGAGATCTTGTGGAGCAGGGTCGAGGGATTCTCGGCGACGAGCAGGATGCCGTCGGCGTACTCGAGGGTGACGATCGAGCGCCCGCGCGCGATGCCCTTGCGGGCGTACTCCGCCTTGTCCTTCATCATCTGCTCGGGGCTGACGTAGTAGGGCAGCGGCATGGCGTCAGGACCCCGTCGCGTTGCGGGCGCGGTCGGCGTGGACCACCTCCCACACGCGGCGCACCTCGTCCTCGGCCACCTCGGCGAAGCCGGAGCGGGTGATCGTCTTCACGGTGGGGAAGATGCCGCGCACGAGATCGGCCCCGCCCGTCCCCACGTCCTCGTCCGCGGCGTCGAAGAGCGCCTCGAGCGCGACCCGGAGCACCTCCTCGCGCGCCATGTCCCGCTTCCAGAGCTTCTTCAGCGAGTCGCGGGCGAAGTTGGCGCCCGAGCCTTGCGCGTCGTAGTTGGTCTCCTCGTAGCGGCCGCCGGTGATGTCGTACTTGAAGAGCCGTCCGACACCCGCCTTCTCGTCGTACCCCGCGAAGATCGGCACGACCACGAGCCCTTGCATCGCGGCGGGCAGGTTCATGCGGATCATCTGACTGAGCCGGTTGGCCTTACCGTCGAGCGAGAGGTTCTCGCCTTCGACCTTCTCGTAGTGCTCGAGCTCGGTCTGGAAGAGCTTGGCCATCTCCGTCGCGGGCCCGGCCGCGCCGGCGATGCCGACGCCGCTGAGCTCGTCGGCCTTGAAGATCTTCTCGATGCGCCGGCTGGCGACCTGGAAGCCGGCGGTCGCCTGCCGGTCGCCCGCCATGATGACGCCGTCGCGGTAACGCACGGAGAGCACCGTCGTCCCGTGCGGCGGCTCCCGCGGCGTCTCCGTCGGAGAGGGCGATGCGGTCGGCATCAGGTGCGGTGCTTCACGGCGGAGCAGGTCCATGAAGCTCGGGTTCGAATAGTCGTGGAAGATGCCGTGCCACCGGCCGCCCTGGTCGATCATCCCCGTCACATCCCGCCGCTCGACCGCGAGATGTTGCGGAGCAGGTCGGCCGCGGTCGGCGACTCGGTGAGGAGCTGGCGCACGTGCGCCTCGGTGCCACGGAGCGGCTCGAGCATGAAGATCTTCTTCAGGGGCCCCTCCTTGAGGTCGAAGATCACCGAGTCCCAGCTCGCCGACACGATCTCGTCGGCGTAGCGCTGCAGGCACATGCCGCGGAAGTACGCGCGGGTGTCCTTGGGCGGATCGTAGATCGCCTTGGAAATCTCGTCGTCGGTGACGACCCGCTCGACGGCCTCCGCCTCCTCCAGCTTCCCGTAGAGGCCCTTGCCCGGACGGATGTCGTGATACTGGAGGTCGATCATCTGCACGCGCGAGTCGTCCCACGCGAGCTCGTGCTTCGCCATGTAGTTCTCGATGAGCTGGCGCTTGATCACCCAGTCCAGCTCGCGCCCGAGCTGTCGCGGGTCCTCGGCGAGGCGGTCGAGCGTGTGCTCCCAACGCACGAGAACGTCGCCCACCCAGCCCTCTTTCTCTCGGTCGTGATAGTAGCGCCGGGCGAGCTCGAGGAACTCCCGCTGGACGTCGACGGCGGTGATGGTCCGCCCGTCCTTGAGCCGGATGGGCTCGCGACACGACAGGTCGCGGGAGACCTTGCGGAACGCGAGGACGGGGCTGTCGAGCGAGAAGTCGCGGTCGATGAAATCGTCCTCGACCATGCTGAGGACGATCGCCATCGTGCCCACCTTCAGATAGTTGGCGACCTCGCTCATGTTGGCGTCGCCCACGATGACGTGCAGGCGCCGGTATTTCTCGGGATCGGCGTGGGGCTCGTCGCGCGTGTTGACGATCGGACGCGAGTGCATCGTCTCCAGGCCCACCTCGGTCTCGAGGAAGTCGGCGCGCTGCGATATCTGGTAGTCGCACGGGTCGGCGTTGTTCTCCGCCCCCACCTTGCCCGCCCCGGTGAAGATCTGGCGCGTGACGAAGAACGGCATCATGTGTTGGACGATCCGTGCGAACGGCACCTTCCGGTCCATGAGGTAGTTCTCGTGGGTGCCGTACGAGTTGCCCTTGTTATCGGTGTTGTTCTTGTAGATCAGGATCCGTTGCTCCGGCGGGGAGACCGCTTCCGCTCTCTGCCGCGACAAGTTCAGGATTCGCTCGCCCGCTCTGTCCCAAATCACCAAGTCTCGCGGATTGGTCGTCTCGGGGCTCGAGTACTCGGGGTGGGCGTGGTCGACGTAGAAGCGCGCGCCGTTGGACAGGATGAGGTTGATGAGGCGCGACTCTTCTTTCGACGTGCCTTCCTTCTCCTCCATGTACTCGAACCCGCGCGCGTCGCGCAGCGGGCTTTCGGCCTCGTAGTCCCAGCGCACGCGCGAGGACCGGTACGTCTCGTACGAGTTGATGAGCAGGAGTGAGGACAGGATCGGGTTGAAGTCAGGCTGGTTCTTGACGGTGATCCCGTATTCGGTCTCGATGCCCATGACTTTCGGGATGGCCATGCGTTCCTCGCTCCCTGAGAACAGAAACCCCTGGCCGAGGGCCAGGGGAAGGACGAGGGGGGCTCGAGCCCCCCTCTCTAGAGGTACTGTCCGGTGTTGACGATCCGCTCACCCTTTTTGCCGGCGATCTTCGCCCAGTCGTCGGGGTTGGTGGTGTTGGGCAGGTCCTCGTTCTCCTTGAACTCCTCACGGACGGCCGTCTTGAGGTCGTCGGTGGCGATGCCCTTGGGGCCGCCGCCGATGAGGCGCTTGAGGGCGAGCTTTTTGGCGCGGCGGACGACGGACTCGATCATCGCGCCGGAGGCGAAGTCCTTGAAGTAGAGGACCTCCTTGTCGCCGTTGGCGTAGGTGACCTCGAGGAAGCGGTTTTCCTCGGACAGGGTGTACATGGCCTCGACGGCGGCGGTGATCATGGTCTCGATGATCTCGAGGGTCGTGGGGCCGTCGGGGCGCCGCTCGGCCTCGGCGATGGGGACGTCGGCGGTGAGGTATTTGCGGAAGATATCGGTGGCCGCCCCGCGGTCGGGCCGCTCGATCTTGATTTTCACATCCAGGCGCCCGGGGCGCAGGATGGCCGGATCGATGAGGTCCTGGCGGTTGGAGGCGCCGATGACGATGACGTTTTTGAGGCCCTCGACGCCGTCGATTTCGGCAAGGAGCTGGGGGACGATGGTGGTCTCGACGTCGGAGGAGATGCCGGTGCCGCGGGTGCGGAAGAGGGCGTCCATTTCGTCGAAGAAGACGACGACGGGGACGTCCTCGTTGGCCTTTTCCTTGGCCTTCTGGAAGATTTCGCGGATCTTGCGCTCGGTTTCGCCGACGTACTTGTTGAGGAGCTCGGGGCCCTTGATGTTGAGGAAGTAGCCCTTGATTTTCTCGCCGCGCTTTTCGGAGATCTTCTCGGCGAGGTTGTTGGCGACGGCCTTGGCGATCATGGTTTTGCCGCAGCCGGGGGGGCCGTAGAGGAGGACGCCCTTGGGAGGCGTGAGCTTGTGCTCCTTATAGTAGTCGGCGTAGAGGTAGGGGAGCTCGACGGCGTCTTTGATGGCCTCGATCTGGTCGGTGAGGCCGCCGATATCGTCGTAGCCGATTTGTGGCACTTCTTCCAGGGTGAGGTCCTCGACGTCGCCCTTGGGGAGTCTCTCGAGTAGATATCCTGATTTCGCGTCCATGAGGAGGTGGTCGCCGGTCTTGAGGCGCTGGGCGCGGAGGGGATCGGCGATGATGCCGACCTTTTCCTCGTCGGCGCGGAGGGTGACGACGGCGCGCTCGGGGTCGAGCTGCTCCTTGAGGACGACGACCTCGCCCTGGATCTCGTAGCCGGCGGCCTCGATGACGTTGAGGCCCTCGTTGAGGATGAGCTCCTGGCCGGGCTTGAGGGCCTCGGGCTTGAGCGAGGGGTGGAGGTTGACCTTGACCTTGCGGCCCTGGGAGAGAATGTTGACGGTGCCGTCCTCGTTGGGGGCGAGGTACACGCCGTAGGGGGAGGGCGGGGCGCAGAGCTTGTCGACCTCTTCCTTGAGCGCGGTGATCTGCTCGCGGGCTTCGTAGAGGGCGTTCACGAGCTTCTCGTTCTGGTTGAACGCCTGCACGAGCTGCCGGTTGGCCTCCTGCAGCTTGTCGGCGAGGACCATGCGCTCCTGGAGGTCGTGCACCTGGAGGAGCCTTGGCGGGCTCTCGCGACCCGGGCTACGCTTTTTGTCGAGCCCTGTGAACAGGTCCGTCATAGTCTACCCCTTCTGTCCTCAAGCCCCTGGCGACCGTGCGCTCGAGGCTCTCCTGGCACCGGACGCACGTCGTCGCCTCGGGCATGACGCGAAGGCGTCCAGGGCCGATGGCGCCCCCGCACTCCTGACACGTGCCGTAGCCGCCACGGTCGAGGCGCTCCAACGCCTTGGCCAGCCGGTGGGCCCGCTCGATCAGCAGGCTTCGGCTGGCAAAGCTTATCTCGTTTTCCGTCGTCAGGAGCCCCGCGTCCAGCTCGTCATCGACGACCGGATCCTCCCGAGAAACCGCCGCCGTTGGCCCCGATCCCGTTCCGGACCCCGTCCGATGAATCCGCTCGAGCACGCGGTTCAGTTCCGACTCGAGACGCTCTCTAGACTCCATGTCTACGCTCCTTCAGGCCCCTCACGCCGCCTCGTCCTGGTCGCTCGGTGTGACCTCGGGCACCTTCTTGCGGTGGAGGAAATCGCACATGGTGCGATTCGCGACCGCCCACGCGTCATCGTATAGGCAGAGGTGATGCGCGCAGAGTCCCGCATCCCCGACAAGCTCGACACAGCAAATGGCGCAAAGGCTCATGCCGACTTCCGTTGAAGGTGTCCGGTGGCCGCGCGCGCATCCAGCCGCCGCTCCGTAGGTCGCCAGGTCAGAAACTCGCGCGCCAGATCGTCGCCGGGCCGGAATGGGACGTCCACGGGCGCGATGAGACGGTCGCGGGCGAACCCGAGTCGGGCCCGGTAGGCCAGGCTGTAGAAGAGAAGGGGCTGCCGGAGGAGCTCTTGCCCATTGACCAAGACGTCCAGCGCCAGGTGGAGAAGCCCCCCGAGGAGGTAGCCGATGAGCGCGGCCCGCGGCCACGCGACCGCGAGCGCCGCCAGCGCGCTCATCAGCTCCATCGAGTGGAGGGGAAGGACGAGGCGCCGGTAGCGATGGCCGAAGTAGTAGCGCAGGAACTCGGACGGGCTCGGCCGGCGCCACTGCCCCTCGACCGTCAGGTAGTCGAGGTAGTGATCGAGGTCAATGAGGAACCCGCCGGCGAAACACCCGGCCGCCAGCTCGGCCGAACCGGTGACGGCATAGCCCGCCGCGCCGAGCGCGACCGTCGTCGCGAGGTGGCCCCCTGGTCTCATGCGTAATACCTCCGCCCGCATCTGGTACAGAAGTAACTGGGCACGGCGAGAACGTCGAGGACGACCTCCGGATATCGACCTCTCCGCCCGTGAAGGAGCAAGTGGAGCAGCTTCGCCATTCCCGCATACCTCCTGTTTCGCCTCCGCGTGCCCTCGCGCCACATGCACGCAGTCGAACCTGACGAGGCGGGACCGGCCATCGGGTAAATCCCCCTCTCTCGCGGAGGTAATTCCAGGCGGCGCCGCGACGGGCATACCCCTGCGGTCTATCGGCGAAGGCACGGACTCGACGCCAATCTCTGCTAGGCGTTTTCGCCCCCCTGACTCCGGAATTGACCCGATGGCGTCGCGCGCCCGGGACTCTACCTTCGAAGAGGTACGGGCGTCGGGGTGGGACGAGGTGTGGCAGCGGCGGGAGAGGAGCGAGGCGATCGGGATGCTGCGCATCGTTCAGGAAGTGCGCGTGACGATCGCCTCCCAGGGTGACATCATCAGTGCCCGCCACCGAGGTCGCCTCATCGCGGAGGAGTCCGGGTTCCGCTTCTCCGAGCCGACCCTCATCGCCGCTGCCGTCTCGGAGCTCGCCCGGAACATCCTTCGCTTTGCCACGCAGGGCGAGATCATTTTCAGGCTGGTCGAGAATGAGCTGAAGCACGGCATGGAGGTGATCGCGGTGGACGGCGGGCCAGGGATTCCGGATGTCTCCCGGGCCATGCAGGCAGGCTACTCGACATCCGGCGGACTGGGCTTGGGCTTGTCGGGCGTCTCTCGGCTCATGGATGAGGTTGAGATCGTTTCCCGAGTCGGCACCGGTACAACGGTCACCAGCCGAAAATGGATGCGCTGACCCCACCGACGAACAGGATCGTGCCGAGCGCGACGCGCGGACCCGCGTGCGCGCCGGGCTCAGTCATGGTGCCGGGTGACGCTCACGCCGGCCTTGATCACGCGCCGGATCCGCCGCGCGTCTTGCAGCACTCGGATATCCCGCAGTGGATCGCCCTCGACGACGACGAGGTCCGCCCACTTGCCCTTCTCGATCGTCCCGATCTCCTGCCCGAGCCCGAGGCACTCCGCCGCCAGGCTCGTGGCGGCTTGAAGGGCCTGCATCGGGGTCATGCCGGCCGCGACCAGGTGTTCGAGCTCGAGGGCGTTGTGTGGATGACCGTGCCCCCCGGCGTCGGTCCCCGCCACGACCTTGACGCCTGCGGCCAGGGCGCGACGCACGCTGTCGATGTGATGCTCGCGTAACGCCCGCGCGCGCTCGCGGACGTGCGGGGTGGTCGACTCGCGGTGGTATTCGTAGACGGTCAGCGTCGGGACGAAGAAGATGGACCGCTCCGCCATCATCGGGATCAGGTCGGGATCCTCGTCGAGATAACAGCCGTGCTCGATGGAGTCGACTCCCGCCGTGATCGCCACGCGCAAGCCGGGACCGCCGACCGCGTGACACATGACCCGCCGCCCGAGAGCGTGCGCCTCGTCCACCAGCGCCCGCATCTCGTCCAGGCTGAACGCCGAGTCCTTCGGTCCGTGACCGGCTCGTGAGCTGGCGCCTCCCGTCGTGGCGCACTTGATCACGTCCGCGCCTGCGCGGACCATCGTCCGCACCGTTGTCCTCACGCCCTCGATGCCGTCGGCGACGCTCGGCGGGAGGCTCGGATCGTGGACGAACGGCGATCCGTGACCGGACGGGCTGACGCGGTCGCCGATCCCACCGATCGGCGAGATGATCCCGAGCGACAGGACCAGGCGCGGTCCGGTGATCAGCCCCTCGTGGATCGCGAGCCGGAAGCCGGCGTCGAGCCCGCCCGCGTCCCGCACCGCCGTGTAGCCTGACGCCAGGACCTGACTCGCCACGCGGGCCGTCCGGAGATGACGGCTGCTCTGCGGCTCGTCGAGGCCCCAGCGCCGCACGAGCTCGTAGCCGTGGAACGCAAGGTGGTCGTGGCAGTCGATGAGGCCGGGCAGGACGGTGAAGCGCGAGGCGTCGATCACCTCCGCGTCCGGTGACCCGCCCGTGCTCGGGCCGGCCGTCGTCACCGCCTCGATCCTCCCGTTGTGGATGACCACGGCGGCGTCTCGCACGGGTGGAGCCCCGGTGCCATCGATGAGCGTGCCGGCGCGAAGAATCGTCATGTCGTCCCTCCCCGGCGGCTGGCGGCCGACCTTCCTGACGGCCCAGACTGTACCGCGAATCTTTGCCTCTTGACACGGCGGCCATTCGGCCTAGGCTCTGGGGCCACTGGAGATGAGCGGCCCCCGAGCCGCTCGGAAGGAGGTCGGCCATGCCCCACTATCTCAGCGACGAGGAGCTCAGCCGAACGGCGCCCGCGGAGGTGGCGTCATTCAGGTCCCCGGTCCCCACCCAGATCGTGTCGAACGGCGAGTTCAACCCGCTGCCCCAGACGCGCGAGCAAGCGCGGGTGGAGGCCCGCATCAAGGAGCTGGCCGACGATCTCGGCGCCCGGAACGGCATGAACCGCCGCCAGTTTCTGGCGAGCAGCGCGGGCATGGCGGCGGCGTTCCTGGCGATGAACGAAGTGTTCGGGCCGATCTTCGACGTCAACCGGGCCGAGGCGGCCAACCCCGAGGTCGCGGCTCAACGGGCCAGCATGCTGGCCGGGCAGTTCATTTTCGACGACCAGACCCACTTCGTCCGCGACGACTTCAAGCAGGAGGGGTTGCTGGGCCTCGCCCAGTACGCCAAGCAGCACTGGAATCCCGCCCTCTGGGGAGAGAAGACCCTCGCGCGCTTCAAGCTCGAGAACTACCTGAAGGAGATCTTCGTCGACAGCGACACGAAGGTCGCCCTGCTCTCGGGCGCGCCGTTCGACGACCAGACGTGGGACTTGCTCTCGAACGACCAGATCGCGATGGCGCGCGAGTCGATCAACAAGATCGCCGACTCACGCCGCCTCCTCGGGCACGCCGTCTTCACGCCGAAGCGCCAGGGTTGGATGAACGAGGTCGATCGCGCGATCAGCACGCTCAAGCCCGACAGCTGGAAGGGCTACACGATCGGCGACCCGCTCTTCCCGTCGAAGATGGGGTCCTACTGGCGGCTCGACGACCAGAAGCTCATGTACCCGTTCTACGAGAAGATCGTCAAGTCCGGCATCACCACCGTGTGCATCCACAAGGGGCTGCTGCCGCTCGACTACGAGAAGTCGTGGCCCGGCGTGTGGGAGTACAACACGGTCTGGGACGTCGGGCAGGCGGCGAAGGACTGGCCGCAGGTCAATTTCGTCATCTACCACGCGGCGCTGCGGTCGTTCCTCGAGACGCCCGACGCGGCGCTGGCGGAGTTCGACCAGACCGGCCGCATCAAGTGGGCGACCGACCTCGCCGAGATCCCGGCCAAGTTCGGCGTCACGAACGTCTATGGTGAGCTCGGGACCGCCTTCGCCAACTCGGCGGTAGCGAACCCGCGCTTCGCCGCGGCGTTCATCGGCACGCTGGTTCGTGGGATGGGCGCCGACCATATCGTCTGGGGCAGCGATTCGGTGTGGTACGGGTCGCCCCAGTGGCAGATCGAGGCGCTGCGCCGCCTGGAGATCCCCGCAGACATGCAGAGGAAGCACAGCTTCGCTCCGCTCGGCCCCGCCGACGGGCTCGTCAAGACCGCGATCTTCGGCGGCAACTCCACGCGCCTGTACAAGCTCGACACGCGTTCCGCTCAGGGCACGATCACGCGCGACAAGATCGCGGCCATCAAGGCCGAGTACGTCGCGATGGGCGGCACGCGGAGCAACGCCCGCTACGGGTACATCCACCGGGCGACCGCCTGAGCGGCGCCACCGGTGGGGCGGTCGAGGGCCCTCGCCCTCGACCGCCGCACGGGCGGGTCACCGCGCATTTTTTCTCGCGAACTCCAGGAACGCGGCCGCGATTCGCTCGGGGAGCTCGGGTCCGGCCCGGCCCCGTCCGCGCAGGAGATCGTGGCCGGCGCCGTCCACCGCCATCAGGTCCGTCCGCGCGGGAATGAGCCGTCGCGCCGATTCGAGCTCGTCGAGCGAACCAAACGGGTCCGCCGAGCCGTGGACGAACAGCGCTGGTGTCCGGAGGCCGCCGAAGTGCGCGGTGCGAAGCTCCCCGGCCCGGCCGGGCGGGTGGAGGGGATAGGAGAGCAGGAGGAGCGTGTCGGCAAGGCCGGGGTGGTCCGCCGCGAGGATCGACGCCTGGCGGCCGCCGTACGAGTGGCCGCCGAGGAACACGCGTCCGGAAACCGACGCGCGCATGGACTGAACGGCGCCCCGCAGCCCCTCACGGTCGCGCGCCGCGCCGCCCGGTGAGGGGGGACCGGTCGGGCGCGCCTGACGGAAGGGCAGGTCGTAGCGGAACACGGTCAGCCCCGTCGCGACGAACGCCTCGGCGAGTCTCAGGAGCAGCGGCGCGCGGGCGTTCGAGCTCGCGCCGTGGGTCAGGACGACGCCATCGGGGCCGGGCTCCACGGTCTCACGAGATGCGCTGGTAGAGGACGTGACGGCGGTTCCGCGTGTGCGGGCGCACCTGGCCCGGCCAGCGCCCCTGGTCCACCGCCTTCGCCCACGCGGTGCTCGTCAGCACGTCGGGGCTGTCGATCTCGTAGAGCGCGTTGTACGCGGGCTCGTGGTCCACCACGATCGTCTTGCGCTCGCCGCCGAGCACCATCGTGAGCTCCTGCCGCTTGAAGCGCGCCACGGCGAGCACGCCCGGCACCTTCAGGAGGAGCGGCACGTGCTCTCCGTCGTAGACCTCGTTGAAGAGCGATTCCGTGGCGGGCTCGACGTCCATCGCGGCGCTGAAGAGGTAGCGGGTCTGGATGGGCATGACGGTCTCTCCTTTGATCGGGGATCGCGTGTCCCGCCGATCGAGGAGCAGCTTACCATCTCGGTGCACCGTCGAGCGCCCGGCGCCGCCCGGCGGAGCATCCGCCGGCCTATCCCCGCCGGGTTTCGGTGAGTTTCAGACGGCAGTAGGCGTGGAGCGCGTCGTACGCCGCGAATTGTCGAGCCATGTTGGCGTGATCGTCTGTGCTGATCTCCCGGAACCCGGACGCGAGGGCATAGAGCCCGGGCGACTCCGGTGTGAGGTTGCGCTGGTCGGTGTCGGCCCCGCGGACGATGAGGGCGAGGGCCTGGAGGGCGGGATCCGCGAGGCGGTATTTCTCGAGAAACGCGTCGAACGAGCACCGGTCGCCGTGATGGCCCAGCTCCACGCCAGGCACGTCGTACGGTGTCGCGCGATCACGCTCGGCGACCCGCATGACCTCCGCGTCCGGCACGAACAAGAACGTCGGGTCACGATCGATGAATCGGCTGATCAACCACGGGCAGGCGATGCGATCCACTCGAGCTTTCTCTCGCGTCACCCATTTCATCCTCGTCTCCTCTATTTGGCTTTCGTGCTATTGGTCGCGTCAAGCGCCGCTCGTAGCCCGCGTGCCAATGTCACGGCATCATCGTTTGCCCAGAAGTGCATATAGACCAGCCGTGGCGCGTCTGAGAGCGCATGGTTGTGGATGGCCGTCACCTGGATGCGGTGCGCGCGCAGCGCGCGAGCGACCGTGTTCACCTCCGGCGCGATCAGCACGAAGTCACCCGTGATCGCCGCTTTGCCGTCGCCGGTGGGCTGAAAGTTGAGTGCCGTGGCAACGCCCATCGCCGGGGGCAGCTCCGTGCCGTGCTCGGTGATACGCTCAGCCCGGCCGACGACCACCTGGAGAATCCCGTTGGCGACCCGGCCGGTCCGTCCGAGCACGGCCTCGACCTGCTTCTGGTCGATCGCGGGGCCTTCGGCGCCGCCTGCTGGTTTCGCGCCGAAGGGTGTACCGCTCGCGCCGAGGGCCCCGCGGAGGGCCTGCGCCAATTGCAGCGGATCGCCCTGGCCGCTGTAGTGCAGGTACATGACGTGCGGCGACATCTCGTTCAGGTGATTGTGGAGGGCCGTCACGCTGAGTCCTCGCTCAAGGAGCCCGGACATCACCGCTGGGACTTCCTCGTCGAGCAGGACCAGGTCACCCATCACCATCGCGCGCTGGCCGGTCTTGCGGAACGCGGCATATGAACCCAGGGCGAAGCCCGGGCTCACCCGGACGCCCTGGACCGTGACGTTGAGGTCGCTTCGCGGCATGCCCACGCGGAACACGCCGCCCGGCTGCACGGCGCCCTTGAACCCGATCGCCTGCTCGACGGCCGCCCACTCGGCCTCGGGCTGGGCGTCGAGCCCGAGCGGGGTCATCAGCACCAGCGCCGCCGCGAATCCGTAACGACGAACAGTCATTGAGCGCATGCGCGTGCTCCTCTCACGACACCTTGACGCCGACCCCGCGAATGGTGAGGTCGTCGAACGCCGTGATGGAATCCGCCTTCGTCCACAATCCCACGCGCCCAGACTTGAACCGAGCGTCATGGTGGTCGAGGTAGAGCTTGCCGTCGAGCCACGCCTGCATGTGATCGCCGATCGCCACGACGCGGACCGTGTGCCACTGGCCGAGCGCCGGCGCTTTCACGGCGGCGGTCGCGAGCTCGTGGCGGCCTCGGTCGTAGTAGTACAGGCGAAAGTTGTTCTCGAGCGCGTTGGCGCGCACGACGTAGTACGTGCCCTCCCAGAAGCGGAACACGATGCCGCCCGAGGCATCCTCGCGGCCCGAGATCGGCTTGAAGCGCATCGACACGTCCACGTCGGAGTACGGGCCGAACGGCGCCACGATCACGTTGAACGCGTTCCCGGTGGCCCGCTGGACCAGCGCGCGCGTGCCGCTCGGCGCTCCCGGCATGTCTTCGACCGCCCACTGGCCGTCCACCGGGGTCCAGCCCTCGATCCCTTTCGTCTCGAAGTCGACGCGCTCCACGGGAACGCGCTCCGGTAGCCTGATCTCCGGCGGCGCGGCTCCGGCGCGCGCCCGCGGCGTCACGCCGACCGCGGCGAGCAGCGCCATCGCCGCTTGAACGATGCGTCGTCGTGACATCGTCGCGCTCCGCATCCCGGCCTCCTCAATCGAGCGTCTCGGATTCCGTCTTCCACTCGGCGCCCTTGACGAGCGTCACCTCGGCGACGGGATGACCCTCCTTCAGTGCGGGCACGACGCTGACCGCGCGGTAGCCCTTGTTCGCCTTCAGCGCCTCGGCGGCGGCGGCGGCGAGGGACCGCTTGGCCTTCGCCATCGCCTCCGCCTGCGCCTTCGCCGCGGCGAGGTCTTCGGCGCTCGTGAGCGGGTCGACCTTGGCCACCTTGCCGGTCGTGTGATCGACGATGACCTCCGAGAACATGTCGCCCTTCATCGTGTAGACCGAGAGCTGCAAGTGGTCCTGGTCGACCTCGTACTTCGCCGAGATCGGCTTGCCCTCTCGCGCACTGGCCTGGAGGCCGCTCTGCAGCGACACCTTCGCGGCCTTCAGCGCCTTCGCGAGCTCAGCGTGCTCCTTGTCGGTGTACTGCTGCGCCCATCCCGCCGGCATCGCCACGAACCACGCCACCAGAAACGCCAACGCCATCGTCGTCCTTCGCATCGTTCTCCTCCCGGGTCTCGGTGTGATGAAATCGCTACGTCTTCTGCTTCAGCACCGTGTAGAGGCCGTCGAAGATCGCCATCCCGCGTTCGAGAAGCTCGTGATCGTCGCGGGTGCTCTCGGCGAGGCCCTTGATCGCGAGGTCCACGCCCCTCGCCTCGGTGCGCGCGAACTTCCGGTCGTGGAGGTCCGCCTCGTGGACGATCTCGGCGATCACCCTGAGTCGGCGGTCCTTGACGCCGAAGCGTTTCACGAGCGTCTCGAACGTGCAGTCCTCCCCGTGGTGGCCGAACTCCGCGCCGAGGATGTCGAAGGGCACTCCCTTCTTGGGTGCATCGGCCGCGTCCGCGAACGCGAACTTCGCCTGTGCGTCGAAGAACCGCTTGATGAGCCAGGCGGACGCGATCCGGTCGATGTGGGGTCGTGGCCGGGTCACCCACGTGCTTCCCGGCGCCGGCAGGGCGGAACCCCGGTGCCGTCCCGTCCTGGTGTTCGGCCGGGCCTCCGCGGCCGTCAGCCGCTTGGCGGTACGCTCCCAGAGATCACGCGCCCGTCGGCCGGCCGGCGAGTCGAGATAGTCGATCGTCTCGATACGATCCAGTTCCCGCTTCAGGCCTTCGAGCTTGGCTCGCACCTGGGCGAAGGACGCGCGATGGGCCGACTTGGCCCGATCGAGTTGGGCCAGGATCTCGCGAGACCCCTGCACCACCTCCGCGTACTCCGCGGCCCGCGCCTTGTGGAAGAGCGCCGTCACGTCCTCCTCCCGCATGGTCTCGACCCGGTCCACCCGGAGCAGCGTGGCCTCGCCCCGGACGGACTGCACCTCCTGCACGAGCCACTCGAACAGCTCTTTGGTCTCCGCGGTCTCCGGGAGGATCCAGGCGGACCCCCGCAGGCGCACGGCGCCCATCCGCTGGAGCTTCCGCCAGACACCGACCCGGTGCCGGGTCGGCGTCGGAGGCAGGCTCAGGAGCAGCGTCAGCCAGTGCACGGGTCTGAGAGTAACGGTTGATACATCAACTGTCAAATGTTACACTCTGCGCCGTCATGGACCAGCCGCGGCCGTCCCAGCGAGTCCCGGTTCGTGACCTGGTGGCCTACTTCCTCTATCTCGGCAGCCTCGGCTTCGGCGGGCCCGTCGCGCTCGTCGGCTACATGCAGCGCGACCTGGTCGAGCGGCGTGGATGGTTCACGCGCGACGAGTACCTCAAATCCCTGGCGCTGTCGCAGCTCGCCCCGGGCCCGCTCGCCGCCCAGCTCGCGATCTGCCTGGGCTACGCCCATTCGCGCGTGCGCGGCGCCACGCTGGTTGCGCTCGCGTTCATTCTGCCGTCGTTCCTCATGACGGTGGCACTCGGCTGGCTCTACGTGCGCTTCGGCGGGCTGACGTGGATGCAGTCCGCGTTCTACGGTGTGGGCGCCGCGGTCATCGGGATCATCACCCATGCGGCCTACAAGCTCGCCCGGCTGACGCTCAGGGCGGACCGGCTCCAGTGGGGAATCTTCGCGGTCATGGCGGTCGTCACCGCGTGGACGGAGTCGGAGATCGCCACGCTCTTCGTCCTCTCCGGCGTCGTCGTGCTGATCGTCCAGGTGCCCCCGGCGTTTCTCCGGCGTGCGGGTACGGCGTGCCTCGCCGTCGTGACGCCGGACCTGCTCGCTCAGATCTTCTGGTTCTTCACCAAGGCCGGCGCGTTCGTGTTCGGCAGTGGGCTCGCGATCGTCCCGTTCCTCTACGGCGGCGTCGTCCAGGAGTACCACTGGCTTGACGACAAGCAGTTCCTCGACGCGGTCGCGGTCGCCATGCTGACGCCAGGTCCCGTCGTGATCACGGTGGCGTTCATCGGATACCTCGTCGCGAGCTTCCCCGGTGCCGTCGCCGCCGCGGTGGGCGTCTTCCTGCCCGTCTACCTCTTCGTCGTCGTGCCGTTCCGGTGGTTTGACCGGATCAGCGAGAACAATCAGGTGAAGGCGTTCGTTGGTGGCGTCACGGCGGCGGCATCGGGCGCGATTGCGGGTGCCTGCGTCGTGCTGGCGCGACGGGCGATCTCGGACCTGCCGACCTCGCTGATCGCCCTCGTCGCCCTCGGCATCACCTGGCGGGTCAAGATGCCCGAACCGGTCCTGATC
>MNCR01000009.1 GCA_001914535.1 Candidatus Rokubacteria bacterium 13_2_20CM_69_15_1 | reverse complement strand
GGGAACGTCGAAATGCCGTAGGATCGCGGGCGGGCATGGATCCCGAAGCGGACCCCTCGACGGTCGACGTGCCGGCGCGCCGTGCCGTACTGCGTGCCGTACTGAAGGTCGCACTCGGGCTGGGGCTCGGACTGCCATTCATCGAGTCCGCGCGGGGGCAAGACCTCGATCCACGGCGAGCCCGGCCGCAGCGGGGTGATCGCTTCGTGCTCCCGGCGGGAAGCCGGGACGACGCGACGATGACGCCCTCGAGCGTGCCCCGGGGTGGCCCGCCGGTCACCGCGTACCCGGTGGATCCGAAGACCGGTGTCGTGCGGAGCGACTCGCGTCTCAACCAGGTCCTGTTGATTCGGCTCGACCCTGCCGAGCTCGCCGAGGAGACGCGCGCGCGCGCCGCGGAAGGAGTCGTCGCCTACTCGGCGGTCTGCACTCACACGGGATGCGACGTTTGGGACTGGCAAGCGGATACGAGAACGCTCAAGTGTCCGTGTCACTTCTCCATTTTCGATGTCAGGGATGGAGCCCGCGTCCTGGATGGCCCGGCGCCGCGTTCGCTCCCGGCGCTGCCCCTCGGGATCGTCGACGGAGTCCTCGAGGCGGCCGGCGGGTTTGTGGGTCGGGTCGGCTTCCAACAAGGTGGTTAGGCGCTTCGCCTCACGGTGTCCGGGCGGCTCGACAGGGGACAGAGGAGGATGGCGATGAAACCGGGCGGACGGCGCGCGATTCTCGGTGCGTGGCTACTCGTCACGCTCTTGCCCGTCGTGCTGAGCGCTCAAGGCCCCGCGAGCTATACCGCGGTGACCGACAGCCGCCTTCTCAGTCCGGAGCCTCACAATTGGCTGATGTACCGGGGCAACTATGGAGGCTGGGGGTACAGCCCGCTAGGCCGAATCACTCCGGCCAACGTCAAGCGCCTGGCGCCGGTGTGGAGTCTGTCCACGGGTGTGACCGAGGGGCACCAGTCGCCGCCCATCGTCAACGACGGGGTCATGTTCATCACGACGCCTCAGCAGCAGGTCATCGCCCTGAACGCCCGGAACGGGGACATCCTCTGGAGGTACAAGAGGCCGCTGCCCGAGGAGCTTCTCCAGCTCCACCCGACGAACCGCGGCGTCGGTCTCTACGAAGACAAGGTCTACATCGGGACGGTCGACGCGCACCTGGTCGCCCTGGACGCCAAAACGGGGAAGGTCGTCTGGGACAAGACGGTCGACGACTGGACGAAGGGCTACTACCTCACTCTCGCCCCGCTGATCGCCAAGGGCAAAGTCATGGTGGGAACGTCCGGCGGCGAACTGGGCGTCCGAGCCTTCGTCGCGGCCTTCGACGCGCGCACCGGGCAGGAGGTGTGGAGGACGTACACCATTCCCGGGCCCGGCGAGCCGGGCCATGACACCTGGAGCGGAGACACCTGGAAGACCGGCGGGGCCTCCGTCTGGATCACGGGACACTACGATCCTCAGCTGAACCTCACGTACTGGGGAACGGGCAACGCAGCGCCGTGGCCGGGCGACGTTCATCCGGGGGACAACCTGTACTCGAGCTCCGTGCTCGCGCTCGATGCGGACACCGGCAAGATCCGAGGGCACCACCAGTACCACTGGAACGATTCCTGGGACTGGGACGAAGTGTCGACGCCGCTCCTGATCGACGTCCGCCGCGATGGGCGGACGATCAAGAGCCTCGTTCATCCGGGGCGGAACGGCTACCTGTGGCTGCTCGAGCGCCGCGCGGACGGGATCGGCTTCGTCGACGCCCAGCCGTTCGTCACGCAGGAAGTTTTCAAGGGCATCGATCCGAAGACCGGGCGGCCCAGCTACGATCCCGAACGGAAGCCACAGGTGGGACGCGCGGTCACGTTCTGCCCGGGCCTCTGGGGAGGCAAGGACTGGCCGCCCGCCGCCTACAACCCGAACACGGGTTACCTGTATATCCCCGCCAACGAGAACCTCTGCAGCACGCTCGAGGGGATCCGTCAGCCGTACGAGGTTGGCAAGCTCTACCTCGGCGTCGACCGACCCAAGGTCAGCATGAGCATGCGGCAGGGCGCCACGCACATCGGTGAGCTGCAGGCCTGGGACATGAACAGAGGACGGCGCGTCTGGACCCACAAGTTCACCTGGCAGAACTGGGGCCCCGTGCTGACCACGGGAGGCGGGCTCGTCTTTCTCGGCGGCACGAACGACCGGAACTTCCGCGCGTTCGACGCCACGACCGGATCGCTGTTGTGGGAGTACAAAACCAACTCGGGCATCACCGGCGTGCCCAGCGCGTACGAGATCGACGGCGTCCAGTACATCGCCGTCCAGTCGGGCTGGGGTGTCGACGCGCAGCGGATGCAGGGGAGACTGGACACGTTCCGGGGCACGAAGACCGACGTGCCTCAGGGCGGCGTGCTGTGGGTGTTCGCGCTCAGAGACTAGAACCTCGGAGGGGGGCTTCGCCCCCCTTCCGAAACCTCCCCCCCAGAAATCGTTGCGCCGGCAAAGCCGGCGCTCGAATGGCGGTTTCTCCGACGCGCTCGTAGCGCGGGCTCGAGCCGCGAGGACCCGGGAACCCGGGTCAAATGTGAATCGTTGATTGGACGGCGGAGCCGACCCGGCTCCCTGTCTCGAACCCGATGATCGAACAGCCCAGGAGGCCCGCATGGCGAATCCGCTCAGTCGCAGGGAAGTCCTGAAGTTCGGCGCGGCGCGCGAGATCCAGCTCCGCGTGGGCGGGACCATGATCCCGGCGTACGACGCCCGTCCGGAAGCCCAGGGCCGCTATCCGATCGTCGTCGTGATCTCCGGGTTCACCGGCAACAGCGAGCACCACAAGGACGTGGTCCGGCGCTTCGGCCACGCCGGCTACTACGCGATCTCGGCCGAGCTCTACCACCGCGAGGGCGGGATGCAGGGGAAGAACTTCCAGGAGATGGGAGCGATCGCCGGCAAAGTGACCCGCGCGCAATACCTCGGCGACATCAGGGCCGCCGCCGACTACGCCAAGCAGCAGGCGTGGGCGCGCGCCGACCGGCTCGGTGTGACGGGCTTCTGTGGCGGCGGAGCGCTCACGCTCCACTGGAGCGCCGAGTACCCGTCCGTCGCCGCCGCGGTGCCGTGGTACGGCCACGTCAAGCGCACCTACCCCGACGCGCCGGGTGTCGACGCGTTCAGCCTGATCCCGCGCATCAAGGCGCCGGTACTCGGCCTGTACGGCGAGGCCGACGCCGGGATCCCCGCGGACGACGTCAAGCGCTTCGAGGCCGAGCTCAAGAAGACGAACCCGAACGTCGAGTTCGTGCTCTACCCGGGCGCCCCGCACGCGTTCTTCTCGGACGACCGGCCGCAGGTCTACAAGAAGGAGGCCGCCGAGGACGGCTGGAAGCGCTGCCTCGCGTTCTTCGCGAAGCACCTGCACGCGTAGCGGCGCGGGCGTCTCAGCGCTCGGCCGGCGTCCAGATGTTGCGGCAGCGGGTCTCCGTCACGTACAGGGAGGCCACGAGCGCGCTCGCGGCGAGAACGAGGCAGACGACGAAGGCGGCCTGGTAGGCCGCGGGCTCGTAGTAGCGCGCGCCCTGGGACACGAGCCCCGTCCACCTCGCGTCGAGGATCGCGCCCGTGAGCCACTGGAGCACCGCGACGCCGAAGAAGATTGGCACATTGCAGAAACCGATCGCGATCCCGACGCGTGCGGGGTCGTTGACCTCGCGGACGCAGCTCCACACGAGCACGAGCCCCGACGACGCGAGGCCCATGACGAAGAGGTATGGGACGAGCCACGCGACGGGCAAGCGCCCGTCGGCGGGCAGCGCCAGGGGAACCCAGCACAGCGCGTAGAACGCCGCGAACACGACCATCGGCAGCCGGCGCCGGCCGAGCCAGCGATCGGACAGCCAGCCGACCAGCGGCGACCCGACACCCGTCCCGACGGCGAGCATCGAGACGACGGTGGCCGCGTCGACGCGGGTGAGGCCGTACACCTGCGTCAGGTACGGCACGCCCCAGAGCCCGAGGAACGTGATGACGGTCGTGTACATCCCGCCCGCGGTGAGGATCGGCGGCCACGTGCGCGGGTTGCGGATGACCTGGGGCACGGCCCGCACCACCTCGCGGAGCGCCGGCGCTCGCCGCGCCGCGGGCGCCGGGTTGACCGGCGCCAACCCCATCGCCTCGGGGCGGTCGCGGATCAGGCCGGCGGCGATGGCGGCCAGCCCGAGCGTGACGCCGCCGATCGCGACGAACGTGAGCCGCCACCCGACGGCGTCCACGAGGAGCGCGAGCGGGGAGGCGGCCAGGAGGGCCCCCACGTTACCCGCGGTCTGTGTCCAGCCCGAGATCGTCGCGAACTCGTCGGGTCGGAACCACGCGGCGGCCAGGCTGAGCCACGCGATCAGCATGACCGATGCCCCGAGCCCGACGAGGAGGCGGGCCGCGAAGGCCACGCCGAACGTCGGCGCGAGTCCGAACAGCGCGGCGCCGAGACCCATCGTGGCGCCGCCGAGCGCGATCGTCCGGCGCGGGCCGAGCGTGTCGGCGAGGCTGCCGGCGACGAGCGCCATGGCCGCGAACACGTACGGGTAGATCGCCGCGAGGTTGCCGAGCGCTGCGGCGGTGATCGAAAAGGCGCGCATGAGGTCGGCGGCCACGACCGCGGGGGCGACGCGGTGGACCCAGGAGAAGACGTAGAGCGACGCCGGGACGAGCAGCATCACCCAACGAGCGGCGCGAATCGTCACGCGGAGGTCCGCACGCCGGCTAGCGCGCGTACGCGGGGAAGACCCGGGCGACGACGCTCGGATCGTTCACGGCGAGCATCCCCCGGACGAGCGCGCGCGCGGCGCCGCGCACGGCGACGAACGTGATGCGCGCCGACGCGACGAGGACGCCACCCGCGGTCCGCGCGGCAACCCCCGTGTCCCAGTACCGCGGGTCGGCCTGCGGCCGCGCGGCGGCGCGGGCCCCCGTGACCGTGAGGGCTTCGCCGAAGGGGACCGCCCGGTGGAGCGTGACGGCCAGATCGGTCGTCATACCGGCCTCGCCCGTCGCGAGCGCGCCGATCCAGAACGCCGCCTCGTCACAGAGGGTCGTGAGCGCTGCCGTCGTCAGCGTGCCGCCGGCCGTCCTGAACGCCTCGTGCGGCTTCCACGTCCCCCGGACCTCCGCGTCGTCGAACTCGAGCTGCACCCGCAGCCCGAGCTCGTTGTCGACGCCGCACGCGAAGCACGCGCGCGAGACCGGCAGCGGATGGGCGGCCACCGCGCTCCGGGCCCCCTTCGAGACCCGTTGCTTCTGGGCGTTGCCAGGCGTCACACGCGTGAAACGTCCGACGGCGGGTCGGTTGCTAGCGTGGCCGAGAAGGGGGCCCGGAGCGTGGTGGCCGCCATCCGCTACGGGCGCGACGCGACCATCGACGAGCAGGGTGCCGTCGGGCCCGAGCAGATGGCACTCGAGTGCGGCGTCGACGTGCACGCGCTTCAGTGCGAGGGGGACGCCGAGAGGAACGCGCTTGCGGTAGACGCCCCGCACCTCGCGCGGAAGTCCGAGTTCCGCGAGCGCGTCGAAGGCCGCGAGGACTGAGCCGCCGTGTGCGGTGTCGGGCAGGCCCTGGAACGCGGGATCGAGCGTCAGGATCAGGTCGCCCGACCGGTCGTCGAGCGCCCGCCGCAGCACGGAGTCGATCGTCGTCATGCGATAATCGAGTGTGTGTCGCCCATTCTAGCTGACAATCCTCTCCTCCGGGCGACGGTCGCCAACTTCTTCTTCTTCCTGAGCATGAACGGCTTCATCCTGCTGCCGCTCTACATCGCGGCGCTCGGCGGGACGGAGATCGAGATCGGGCTCGTCATGGGCCTCTACAACGCGGTCGGCATCGTCTGCCAGCCGCTGATCGGCCCCTGGACCGACGCCGTCGGCCGGAAGCCCTTCATGCTCGCCGGCGTCGCGCTCGTCATCTTCGCCGCGCTCCTCGCCACCATGGCGGACCGGATTCCGTTGCTCGCCGCCGTCCGGGTGCTCCAGGGCCTCGGCTTCTCGTGCTTCTTCGTCTCGAACTACTCGTTCGTGATCGACCTGGTGCCGCCCGCGCGGCGGGGCTGGGCGCTCGGACTCTACGGGGTCGCGGGACTCACGGGGACGGCGGTCGCGCCACTCCTCGCCGAGTGGGTGATCCGACGCTTCGGGTTCCGCGTGCTCTTCACGATGGCCGCCGCGGCGGCGGCCGTCGCCGGCTGGATCGCGCTGCGCGTCCGGGAGCAGCGGCGCGAGACGACGCGGCCGATCCACGGGTTCCTCTGGGAGCGCGGCGTCCTCCGTGAGGTCTTCCGTCTCGGCATGGCGGTGACGGGCTTCTTTGGACTCGGCGCGGGGACCATCTTCGTCTTCCTGCCGACCTTCGCGGAGAGCCTCGGTGTGCGGACCCTCGCCCTCTTCTACACGGCGTTCGCGCTGGCGGCGATCGGTGTGCGCGTCTTCGGGGCGTGGCTCATCGACACCCGCGGCCGCCGGGCCGTCATCGTCCCGTCCATGCTCGTGCAGGCGATCGCCACGGCGCTCTTGGCCACCTTAGGGTTTCTCGTGACCCGGACGAGCGAGACGCCGGTGGTGCCCGTGCTGTTCCTGGCGGGCCTCCTGTCGGGCGCCGCCCATGGGTTCCTCTACCCCGGGCTCGCCGCGCTCATCACCGACCAGGCCCCCGCGGGGCGCCACGGCGTCGTCGTCGGGATCTTCAGCTCCGTCTTCCTCACGGGTCAGACCGCCGGCGCCCTGGTGTTCGGCGTCGTCACGCACGTCGTCGGCTACGCGTTCATGTGGACGCTGCTTACGTCGCTGCTCTTCGCGGGGTTCACGCTGAGTCTCAAGCTCGACCGCGTCTAGATCATCGAAGGGGGCCTCTGACCGACGGGCTCCGCCCTCTGGGGCCCCCTCCGAGCCACCCCCAGAAAGGGTTGCGCGGGCGGAGCCCGCGCTCGAACGGCGATTGCGCCGAGGCGCGAGGCGGTCTCGCGCAGCACGCGCGGACGACGTTATACTCTCGAGAGTCGCAGCGGAAACGGGGTGGCGAGCATGACCACGGGCGGCCGAGTCGAACTGATTGCGCTCTTGGGTCTGATGCTGCTGGGGGTACCCGAGCGGGCGCTCCTCGCGCCCGAGCGCCCGGACGCGGGCCCGCCGAAGGTGACGGGTCCCCAGGAGGTGGACGTCGTCGCGGTGCTGATGGACCAGTGGACGCAACAGCCCACGGTGTTGCTGCAGGGCAAGCGGGACAAGCGCTCGCTGGTGATGGCGATCGGCCTGGCGGAGGCGACCGGGATCGCGGTCCCGCTCCAGGGCGCCACGCCACCGCGTCCGCTGACGCACGACCTGTTCCTGACGCTCTTCGGCCGTCTCAAGGTCACGGTCGCGCGCGTCGTCATCACCGACCTCCGGGAAGACATCTACTACGCGACGATCTACCTGACGGCCAACGGCGCCGGGATGCAGCTCGACGCGCGGCCCTCCGATGCGATCGCGCTCGCGATCCGGGCGAAGGCCCCGGTGCTCGTCGAGGACCGGGTCTTCGACAAGGCCTCCGCCCGGCCGCCCCGCGGCGGACCGTCCATCTGAGCATGGCCGACGTCGAGAAGAGCAACGATCACGAGTGGGCGCTCCAGCGGCGTCTCGAAGACGTCTTCGCGAAGCTCGGCGAGAAGTTTGGCGACCTCACCGGACGGCTCGAAACCGACATCCGGCCCACGGTCACCTTCGACGACGTGGGCGGCGTCCGGCAGGCGAAGGCCGAGCTCCGCGGGTTCGCGGTCGCGCTGACCGACCCCGATCGCTATTCGCAGTGGGGCATCACACCGCCGAAGGGCCTGCTCCTGTACGGCCCGCCCGGCACCGGCAAGACGAAGCTCGCCAAGGCGCTCGCGACGGCGTCGGCCGCGGTCTTCTTCCACCTGAAGCTGACGAACCTCACCTCCAAGTTCGGCGCGAACACGGGCGAGCTGCTCCAGGAGATTCTGAAGATCGCCATGGGCGAGGGCAGGGCGGTGCTCTTTCTCGACGAAGCGGAGGCGCTGTCGCTCGAGCACCTCCTGCCGCCGCCGCAGGCGCGCGAGGCGAGCGCCCGCCTGGTCGCCGCGCTCTGCGAGAAGCTCGACGCGATGGACTCCGCGACGCGCATCCTGGTCGTCGCAACGGCGACCCGGACCGACGCGCTCGACCCGGCGCTCGTCGCCCCGGGACGACTCGACCACCTGATCGAGATCGCGCTCCCCGACACCGACGCCCAGCGCGAGATCCTCGAGCTCGTCCGCGTGCGGACGGAGAAGAACGCCGGGCGGCAGCTCTTCGCGCCGATCGACTACGGCAAGGTGCTTCCGGTGATGGGCGGCATGAGCGGCGCCGACATCTCGGTGATCGTACGGCGGACGCTGGAAGCGAAGGTGCACGCGGCCGCCGGGGGCGGACCGTCGTCGCTCGTGACCACCGAGAACCTGCTCGACGCGATCGACGGCTACAAGGGCGTGCGCGGGGTCGTCGAGAAGATCCGTTACGGTCAGTATCTCTAGATGCCGGCCCTGCGGACATCGCTCCCGTGATCGCCTCCACCAAGGTCCGGGTCCGCTACAAGGACACGGACTGCATGCAGGTCGTCTACTACGGCAACTACCTCACCTACTTCGAGGTGGGCCGCGTCGAGTTCCTCCGCCAGCAGGGGCTCCCGATGTCGGACGTGGACCGGAAGGTTCACCTCCCCGTGGTCGAGGCGGTCGTGCGCTACGCGCGCCCCGCGCGCCTCGACGACCTGCTCGAGATCCGCTGCTGGGTGAGCGAGCAGAGGCGCGCGAGCTTTCGGTTCGCCTACGAGATCGTGAGCGAGGACGGCGAGACGGTCGCCACGGGGTCGACGCTCCACGCCTGCCTGGAGCCGGCGACGAGCAAGATGATCGCGGTGCCCCCGTGGCTGCGAGATATCATGGCCGATGTTCAACCCGGGCCGAAGCCGGGTGTATAATCCGTCGGTCGGTCTCGCATGATCGAAGTCAAGAGCCTCACGAAGAACTACGGCACGATCACCGCGATCCGCGACGTGTCGTTCAGCGTCGCGCCGGGCGAGATCGTGGGCTTCCTCGGTCCGAATGGTGCGGGGAAGTCGACGACCATGCGCATCCTCGCCTGCTTCATGCCCGCCTCGAGCGGCACGGCTCGGATCGCGGGGCGCGACGTGTTCCGCGAGTCGCTGGAGGTCCGCAAGCGGATCGGCTACTGTCCGGAGAACGTCCCGCTCTACAGTGACCTCCGCGTGGCGCCCTACCTGGACTTCGTCGCCGAGGTCAAGGGCCTGGGGCGCACCGAGCGGCGGCGGCAGGTCGCGGAAGTGATGGAGCGCTGCCTCATCACCGAGGTCCAGCACCGGCTCATCGGCCGGCTGTCGAAGGGCTACCGCCAGCGCGTCGGGCTCGCCCAGGCGATCCTCGGCGACCCCGAGGTGCTGATCCTCGACGAGCCCACCATCGGTCTCGACCCGAAGCAGATCACCGAAATCCGCTCGCTCATCAGGTCGCTCGCCGGCCGTCACACCGTGATCCTCTCGACGCACATCCTGCCCGAGGTGTCCGTGGTGTGCGACGGCGTCGTGATCATCAACAAGGGATCGATCGTCGCGCAGGGGCCGATCGACACGCTCGTCGACCAGTTCTTTCCCACGGCGCGCGTGGAGGTCGAGATCGCGGCGCCGCCGGCGGCGGTGCTCGAGCGGATGCGCACGATCGCGGGCGTGGTGGCCGTCCAAGGCCTGGCGGTCACGGACGGCGGCGGCAAGTACCTGGTGGAGTCGGCGCGGGGGCGCGACGTGCGGCGCGAGATCTTCGAGCTCGCCGCGCAGCAGCGGTGGGGTCTGCTCGAGCTCAAGCGGGTGGGGACGACGCTCGAGGAGGTCTTCATCCGGATCGTGGCCGGTGAGCAGGTCGCCGAGGAGCCCAGCGCATGAGGATCTGGCCGATCTTCAAGAAGGAGATGCGGCTCTACTTCACGTCGCCGATCGCGTACGTGGTCGCGGCGATCTTCGCGCTGATCGCAGGCTACTTCTTCTCCAGCATCTTTGCGTACTTCACGCTCGCGTCCATGCAGTCGATGATGAACCCGGCGATGGCCCGCGAGCTGAACGTGACCGACAGCGTCATGCGGCCGTTGTTCTCGAATATCAGCGTCATCCTCCTTCTGCTGATGCCGCTGGTGACGATGCGGCTCATCGCCGAGGAGCGGCGCTCGGGCACGATCGAGCTCCTGCTCACGTACCCGGTGCGCGACGGCGCCGTGCTGGCGGGGAAGTACCTCGCCGCGCTCGCGCTCTATGCGCTCATGCTCGCGCTCACGTTCCTCTACCCGGGGATCGTCGTCGCCTTCGCCCGGCTCGAGTGGGGGCCGGTGCTCACGGGCTACCTCGGACTCTTCCTGATGGGCGCCACGTTCATCGCCGTGGGCCTCTTCGCCTCGTCGCTGACCGAGAACCAGATCGTCGCCTCGATCACCACGTTCGGCGTCCTCTTGCTCCTCTGGACGATCGGGTGGAGCGCGGAGTACGTCGGCGGCGCATGGGGCAAGCTGCTCCAGCACCTCTCGATCCTTGAGCACAACGACAACTTCGCCAAGGGCGTGCTCGACACGAAGGACGTCGTGTACTACGCGAACTTCATCGTGCTCGCGCTCTTCCTGGCGCTGCGCTCGCTCGAAGCGCGCCGGTGGAAGGGATGATCAAGCGTCTCTTGGACTGGGGAGGCTCCCTCGGCCTCGCGGCGCTCGCCGCGGGCGTCGTCCTCCCCTTCGCGTGGCCCGGTCGGGCGCAATACCGCGGGTTCCTGCTCATCGCCGGCGCGCTGCTCGTGCTGGCGTCGCTCCTGGCACGGGTCGAGAACTATCGGAGCTTGCTCGGCCGCCGGACGACGCGCTACGGGCTGAACGCCGCGGTCATGATCCTGCTCGTCCTCGGCGTCACGGGCCTCGTGCAGGCGCTCGCGGCCCAGCACTCGTGGCGCTACGACCTGACCGAGAACAAGCGTTTCAGCCTCTCGCCCCAGACCATCCAGGTGCTCGGCGCCCTCAAGACCGACGTGAACGCGGTCGGGTTCTTCCGGAGCGACCAGCCTGGCAAGCGCGTGTCGGAGGACCTGTTCAAGCAGTATGCGCGCTACGCGGGCGGGCGCTTCACGTGGCGCACGGTGGATCCCGATCGCGAGCCCGGCCTCGCGCGCCGCTACGGGATCGAGTCGTACGGCACGGTGGTCCTCGAGACCAAGACCAAGTCGGAGAAGGTCCTCGACACCGAGGAGGAGAAGCTCACGAACGGGCTGGTCAAGGTCACGCGCGAGGGCAAGCGGATCGTCTACGTGGTCCAGGGGCACGGCGAGCACGAGCTCACGAACTCCGAGCGGCCCGGCTTCAGCGAGGCGAAGGGAGCGCTGGAGCGGACGAACTACGAGGTGAAGCCGCTCGCGCTCACGCGCGAGGGGAAGATCCCCCCCGACGCGGCGGTCGTGATCCTTCCCGGGCCGCGCAACGACCTCCTCCAGCCCGAGCTCGACGCGCTCGACGCCTACATCGGCCGCGGGGGCAAGGTGCTGGTCATGGTCAACCCGTTCCAGAACGCGAGCATCGGGAAGTACCTCGCGAAGTACGGGTTCGCCCTCGACAACGACCTCGTCGTCGAGGCCAACCCGATCGGCCGGCTCTTCGGCATCGGGCCGGAGGTGCCGATCGTCCAGCAGTACGGGACGCACGCGATCACGCGCGACATGCGTGGCGTCAGCACGCTGTTCCCGCTCACGCGCTCGATCGCGCAGGTGACACCGCAGCCCAAGGGCGTGAGCTGGGACTCGCTCGCCCGAACGAGCGAGCAGAGCTGGGGCGAGACGAACCGTGACGAGCTCCAGCGGGGCGTGGCCAAGCCCGACCCCGCCGACCCCAAGGGTCCGCTCACCGTCGCGGCCGTCGCCACGAAGGACAAGGCGCGGCTCGTCGTCTACGGCACGTCGAATCTGGCGTCCAACCAGTTCCTGAACCTCCAGGGCAACCGCGACTTCTTCCTGAACACGGTGAGCTGGCTCGCCGAGGAGGAGGATCAGATCTCGATCCGCCCCAAGGACGCGAGGCAGACGCCCGTCTTCCTCAACGCGAACCAGGCGCAGCTCGTGTTCTGGCTCCCGGTCATCGTGTGGCCGGGGCTCGTCCTCGCCGGCGGCATCGTCGCCGTCGCCCGCCGCCGCGCCGCCCAGTAGCGCTGCGATGCGCTGGCAGACGACCGCGGTCCTGGCCGTCGTCCTCCTGGCGCTCGGCGCCTTCTACTACGTGTACGAGATCAAAGGCGGGCCCGCGCGCGCGCAGGTCGAGGCGCAGAAGGGACGCCTCTGGACGACGGACGCCGGCGAGGTCAGCGAGCTCTGGCTCACGCGCGTCCGCGAGGTCGTCAAGCTCAGGCGCGAGGCCGACGGCTGGCAGATGCTCGAGCCCGTGGCGACGCGCGGCGACCGGGGTAAGGTCGACGAGACGCTGACGACGCTGACGACGGCGCGGGTCGATCGCGAGATCGACGCCGCCCCGACGCAGCTCGACCAGTACGGACTCGACAAGCCCGCCGCCGACGTGACGCTGCAGCTCAAGGACGGCCGGCGGCTCGGGCTCCAGCTGGGCGCCAAGAACCCGACGGGCATCTGGGTCTACGCGCGCGAGGCGGGCAAGCCGGCCGTGTTCGTCGTGTCGGACACGGTCCTCCGGGACGTGACACGGCCGCTCGCCGACTTCCGCGACCGGACCGTGCTGGCCTTCGAGGCGCGACAGGTGTCGGGGTTCGAGATCGCCACGCGCGAGGAGACGCTCGCCGTCGAGCGGGTGGACGGCAAGTGGAAGCTCACGCGGCCGATGGCGCTTCCCGCCGACACCGAGACCGTCACGGAGTTCCTCGACAAGCTCCAGTCGACCAAGACGAAGGAATTCGTCGCCGAAGGGCCGCAGTCGCTCGACGCCTTCGGCCTCGCGCGCCCCCTCCGACTCTCGATCCACACGGGGAAGGACAAGGACCGCGTGACCAGGTCGCTCCTGATCGGCGGCGTGGACAAGGCGAAGCAGGGCGTGTACGCGATGCGGCCCGGCGAGCGGTCGGTGTTGCTCGTGCCCGAGCAGACGTGGGCGATCGTGCCGAAAAACGTGGCGGCGCTGCGGGACAAGGTGCTGGTGGAGTTCGACCGCGACAAGGTCGCGCGCGTGGATCTCGAGAGCCCGAAGGGCCGCGTGGCCCTCACGCAGGAGGTCAACAGTTGGCGGATCGTGGCGCCCGAGAACCTGCCGGCCGATCAGGTCGAGGCCGGCGCGCTGGTCTTCAAGCTCCGTGAGGTCAAGGCTCAGGGGTTTCTCGCCGACGACGCGTCGGGCATCGCGCGCTACCTCGCCAAGCCGGCCGTGCGCGTGACGATCACGGAGAAGGGCGCCGCCGCGCCGACGACGATCCTGCTCGCGCCGTCGCCCGACCGGCGCGGCGGCAAGGCGATGGCGTACGCGGCGGTCGCCGGCCGAGGGCCCGTCGTGCTCGTCGGCGCCGACACCCTCGACGGGCTCACGCGCTCGGTCACCGAGCTGCGCGACCGGACGCTGCTCCCGGCGCTCGAGCCGCGCGACGTGAAGACGATGCGCGTGCGGGCGGGTGATCGGACGGTCGTCGTCGAGCGGCGCGGCGATGCCGAGTGGAGGGTGGTCGAGGGCGGCACGGGGGCCGCGAAGGGCGCGACCGTGGAGAACCTTCTCTACACGCTCCGCGGGCTCAAATGGAAGGCGATCGCCACGCCGGGCGGCCAGGACACCGTCCGATACGGGCTCGACGCGCCCGCGCTCGAGATCACGCTGCTGCGCGAGGGAGGCGCCGAGATCGCCACCGTCCTCGTGGGCCGCCGCGAGGGGGACCACGCGTACGTGAAGCTCAAGGTCCTACCCGCGATCTACTCGGTCGACGCGAAGGCGCTCGGCGAGCTGCCGAAGATCCCCGACGACTTGAAGGGCTAGCTTCACTCGGAGGGGGGCTTCGCCCCCCTTCCGAACCCTCCCCCCAGATTCGATTGCGCCGGCGGAGTCCGGCGCTCGAAGAGCCCTCCTCGGACGCGCTCCTGCGACCGTCACGGCGGCGACTAGTCGGCCGAGGCGCCCAGGCCCGCACGGATCCGCGCGCGGACGCCGTCGATCAGCGTCTGGACGTGGTCCTCGAAGAACGCCGCGGCGAACCGCCCGTCCCAATACACGCCGTGGCTGTCCCGGCCGCACGAGTCGCACAGCTCGAGGATCCGCGGGCGGGTCACGCGGACGATATGGAGCCACGGCGCTCGGCCGGCGGCGCGCGCCGCGAACCCGTCCCACTCGGCCACGTCGTAGTAAGAGTCGCCTTCATACAAGAAGATGGTTCCCTGTGCGCGGAGGCGGTCGGCGAGCTGGGCGAGCTCCCAGGCCCGGCGCGCGCGCACCGCGGGCGGATGCGGGAGCTTGCCGTGACACGTCGGCGCGAACGCGAGGACGCCGCCGATCGTCGGATACCGGTAGGCCGCGGCATAGAGCGAGCCCCAGCCGCCGCAGCTCTGGCCCGCGAGGATGATGTTCTCGATCGGCACGCCCCGGTCGGCGTGGAAGTACGCGACGGCGGACTCGATGAAGGCGGCGTGATCCGCCGCCGTCGGGTTGGTGAGGTTGCGGACCTGGGAGAACACGACGACGTCGGGATTGCGCTCGGTCGCCAGTCTCAGGATCGGCGGCGTCACCGGCCGGTACGTCCCCGCCTGAGCCCGCGAGAACCCGTGGTTGTGGATCAGGACGATCGTGAACGCCGGGTTCTCGTGTCCGTTCAGCGGACGTCCGGCGAAGTCGCCCTCGACGGGATAGGAGACGCAGGCGGCGGTGGCGAGGGTCGACGCCAAGAGGAGGAGTGAGCGGAGCGTCATCACCACGCGTGGCACGTTGGTTCGATGGCGCCAATTCTAGCGCAGGGTGGGGCGGTAGGATACGATGGAAAACGTGACCAAGATCTACCTCAAGCAGATGGAGCTCGGGCCGATGCAGAACTTCGTCTATCTCATCGGCGATCGGGAGGCCCGCGAGTGCGTCGTCGTCGATCCGGCCTGGGAGATCGACACGATCGTCGAGACCGCCCAGGCCGACGACATGACGATCACCGGTGCTCTCGTGACCCACACACACCAGGACCACGTGGGGGGAAGCCTCGAATCCTGGGGGATGCCGGGCCGCATCCCGGGCCTCGAGGAGCTGCTCGCGCGGTTGAAGGCGAAGGTCCGCGTTCACAAGGCGGAGCGGGAGTTTCTCAAGGGCTTCGGCTCCGACGTCGTGCCGGTGGACAACCACGACACGCTCGCGATCGGCCGGCTCACGCTCACCTTCCTGCACACGCCCGGCCACACGCCCGGCTCCCAGTGCTTCCTCGTCGACGGGCGGCTGATCTCGGGCGACACGCTCTTCATCGGCTCGTGCGGGCGCACCGATCTCCCGGGGAGTGACCCGAAGGACATGTACTACTCGCTCACCCAGCGGCTCGGCGCGCTCCCCGACGACACGACCCTGTTCCCCGGTCACAACTACGGCGGCCCCTCCTCCACGATCGGCGAGGAGAAGCGTCAGAACCCCTTCATGCGTTTCGCCGCGCTCGGCGACTTCCTGCGCGCGATGGGCGGTGGAAGGATCGAGTCCCCGTAGTCACTCGCCTCCGTCCACGCCGAGCACCTGGCCCGTGATGTAGCGCGGGCACGTCGCGAAGAAGAGGACAGCCGCCGCGACGTCCTCGGGGCCGCCCGCACCGCCGCGCGTGACCCGTTTCCAGCGCGCGCGCGGGAAGCCCGGCGGCCGGAGCACGGCGCCGGGAGCCACGCAGTTGACGGCGATGCCCAGCGGCTGGAGCGCCGTCGCGAGTCCGCGCGTCAGCGCGGAGATTCCCGCCTTCGAAAGCGTGTAGGGAATATAACCCGGCCACGCCTTCGTCGCGCCGACGTCGCCGATGTTCACGATGTGCCCGCCGTGACGACTCAACAGACGAGCCGCGGCCTGCGCGCAGAAGAAGGCGCCGCGCAGGTTGAGGTCGAGGTGGAGGTCGTACTGCGCCGGCGTGGCGCCGAGGAACGGCGTGCGCTCGAAGACGGCCGCGCTGTTGACGAGGACGTCGAGTCCGCCGAGGCGCCGGGCGGCGTCGCGCACGAGCCGTCGGGCCTGCCGCGGGTCCGCGAGGTCGGCGCGGAGCGCGACACCGCGCACGCCCGCGGCCTCGAGCTCGCGGACCGTCCGGCGCGCCTCGCGCGCCGAACGATGGTAGCCGATCGCCACGTCCATCCCCGCGTGCGCCAGAGCGAGCGCGATCACCCGCCCCACACGCCGGGCGCCGCCCGTGACGAGCGCGCGAGGCGGAGGATGTGATGTTATCCTCGACTCGATCATGGCATCCCGCGTGAAGACCTGGCTCAAGGTCCGCTTCATCACGGGTTTCTTCTTCACGGTCCCCGTCTTCCTCACTGCATGGCTCCTCTGGATCTTCTGGAGCCGCATCGACGACGTGTTCGCCCCGATGTTCGACAAGATGTTCGGCCGCGCCGTGCCGGGGCTCGGCTTCCTGACGGCGGTCGCCATCATCTTACTCATGGGCACGATCGCGCGGAACGTCGTCGGCCGTCGTGTGCTCGCCTGGGGCGACAAGCTCCTCCTGAGGGTGCCGATCTACCGGCGTCTCTATCCATCCGTGAAGATGCTGATCGACTCCTTCTCACCCGAGCGGCGGAGCGCCTTCCGGGCGGTCGTTCTCGTCGAGCACCCGCGCGTCGGCGAATACGCGTTCGGGTTCGTCACGAGCCAGCTCCTGCTCGACACACCCGAAGGCAAGCGCGAAATGGTGACGGTCTTCATCCCCACCAATAACCTCTACCTCGGCGACGTGGTGGTCGTGGACCGCGGGGGCGTGCTCGCCACCGGCCTCACGGTCGAGGAGGGGATCCGCATCATCCTCTCGGCGGGGAACGCCACGCCGGCACGGCTGCCGCGCGGCTAGAGCCTCGGAGGGGGGCTTCGCCCCCCTTCCGAACCCTCCCCCCAGAAATCGTTGCGCCGGCAAAGCCGGCGCTCGAACGCGATTAACCCGACGCGCGGCTAGTTCGTCCGACGCGCTCGCGCCCCGCCCCCCGCGATCCACCCCCGCGCCCACCCACCCACCGCTTCGCCGAGCGGGTAGAGCTTGCCGAAGAAGAAGTGGTCGGCACCCTCGATGACGGCCGACGTCACCCACGCGAACCGCGCCGTGAAGCGCTGGAAATCGCTTGCGGGACAATACGGGTCGGCGCTGCCGGCCACCGCGAGCGTGGGGACGGGCTTGCCGCCGACGGCGTCGAAGTCGTACAGCGCGAGCGGCGGCGCGATGAGCGCGAGCGCCCCGACACGCGCGTCGTGGCACCCGACGAGGGCCGCCACCCATGCTCCGAAGGAGTAGCCGGCGATCGCGAGCGGTCTCGCGCCGGTCGCCTTGGCGAGCGCGTCGAGCGCGGCCCTGGCGTCGTCCTGTTCGGCGAGACCGCCGCCGTGAGCCCCGCCCGACCCGCCCACGCCGCGGAAGTTGAAGCGCAGAGTGGCAAGCCCGAGCTCGGCGCACACCTCCTGGACGCGGACGACGACGGGGTTGTCCATGTCCCCGCCGTAGAGCGGATGGGGATGGCAGATGACGACACCGGCGGGCGCCCCGGCGGGGACCGCCAGCCGGCTCTCGAGGGCGACGTCGGGAGCCACCGCCAGCGTCGCGGGCTGTTCGAGTATCATGCCCGCATGAGAATACGGGCGGGGGGCCCCGTCGTCCAACGATCGTGCTGACCTGTTACCGCACGCGGAAACGGATCGGAGCCTACCTCGACGGCGCCCTGGAGGGCGCCAAGGCGGAGTCGGCAGCGCGCCACCTCGCCGCCTGCGCGGTGTGCCAGGGGGAGGCCGAAGGCCTGCGCAAGATGCGGGCCCTGCTGCGGCAGGCCCTGCGCCCGACCGGCAGGGTCGAGGAGCCCGACTGGGCCGCCTTCTGGGCCGGAATCGTCCGGGGTATCGAGGACGCGAAGCACCGGGCCCCCGTTCAAGCGCGCCGACTCGTGTGGCTCCGCTCCCGCTGGGCGCTCGGCGGCGCGCTCGTGGCGGCCCTCCTGGCGTCGATGCTGTTCTGGGAGTCGAGCCCTTTCCCGCCAGTGCTCGAGGCGCCGGTGGTCGTCAGCTCGGCCAACTCCGATTATCCCGGCGCGAGCCTCATGGTCTACCACACACCCGAGCGCGACATGACGGTCGTGTGGGTCTTCGGCGTCGACGAGTAGCGCGCCTTACCTCTTCAGGGCGGCGAGCCGTTCCTTGGCGAGCGGCGTTTCTTCGGCCTGCGGGAAATTGTCCACAAGGTACTGCAGCCGCGCCGCGGCCTGCTGCGGCTGCTTGAGCTCGATCAGCGCGAGCGCTTCCTTGTAGAGCGCGGTGGCCACCTTGTCCGCGCGGGGGTAGTTCGCGACGACCTTCCTGAACTCCTGGACCGCCTGGTTGAGCGCCTCGACCTCTTTGTCCGCCTGCGTCGCGTTCGCGTAGCTCCGCGCGAGGGCCAGGTACCCCTCGCCGATCCAGTACTGCGCGTTGCCCGCGAGGTCGTGGTCGGGGTAGCGCCGCAGGAACTCGCGGAAGCCCGCGACCCCGAGTGAGTAGCTCCCCCTGCTGAAGTCGATGTACGCCGCCTGGTAGATGTCCTGAGGCTGGAGCGCCCCGGTTGTCGGGCGCCCGGGCGCGGCGAGCGCCGCGGGCGGCGCCGCCGGTGGCGTCGAGCTGGGCGGCGTGGGCGCGGGCGGGACCTGCGCCGGACGCCCGGGCGTGGCAGGCGTGGTGGGCACGCGGAGCTGACGGCCCAGCGCCTCGACCTGCGCCGAGAGCTCGTCGACCCGCGCGCTCAAGGTCGCGAGCGTCGAAGCGAGCCCGTCGAGCCGCTGCGTCGCCGCGGTGGTGTGGCGGTCGCCTTCCGAGTACTCGCGACCGCGGTTCGCGAGCTGGGCGGTGAGGGCGTCGACCTCGGCCTTCGCGCGCTGGGCGTTCTGCTGGGCCTGGGCGAGCTCGGTGCGGAGCTGGAAGAGGTCCTGCTGCGTCGCGACGCCGGTGACCTCGGCGGCGCCGGCGCAGCCGCCGACGATCAGAAGAACCGCGAGGAGGAGGACCGCGGTCCTCCTCCTCACGGAAACGTCGGGGCACATCAGCGAGGCTTGACCAGGAAGTGGGCGCGCCGGTTCTTGGCCCAGCACGTCTCGTTGGCCTCGGTGCACAGCGGTCGCTCCTCGCCGTAGCTGATGATCGTGATGCGGCTCGCCTGGACGCCCTGGGACACGAGATAGTTCATCGTGGACTTCGCGCGCCGCTCGCCGAGCGCGAGGTTGTACTCGTTGGTGCCGCGCTGGTCGCAGTGACCCTCGATGAGGACGAGGTGATTGGCGTTCGTCTTCAGCCACGCGGCGTTGGCGTCGAGGATCTTGGCGTCGGCCGACCGGATGTCGTACTTGTCGAAGTCGAAGTGGATGTCGTTCAAGTCGGCGACCGCGGCAAACTCCGCCGGCGCCGGCCGCGCAGTGCCCGACGGCGCCGGGGCCGTGGTCGTCGCCGGTGCGGGCGCCGGTGTGCTGGGCGACGTGGGCTCGGGCGCAGGCGCGGCGGAAG
>MNCR01000026.1 GCA_001914535.1 Candidatus Rokubacteria bacterium 13_2_20CM_69_15_1 | reverse complement strand
GCGGGGGCCAACGACGGGATGCTCCACGCCTTCAAAGAGAGCGACGGCACGGAGCTCTGGGGCTTCATCCCGTCGGACCTGCTCGAGGACTTGCAGGGTCTCACCGCGACGTCGGGAGAGCACTCGTTCTTCGTGGACTCGAGCCCGGTCGCCGCCGATGTCAAGATCTCGGGCGCCTGGAAGACGATCGTCGTCTTCGGGCTGAGACGGGGCGGAAAGACCTACCACGCCCTCGATATCACGGACACCACCAACCCCACGTACCTGTGGAGCTTCACCGACACGAAGATCGGGGAGACCTGGTCCGAGCCCACCATCGGTAAGGTGAAGGTCGGCGGAGCCGACAAGTTCGTCGCGTTCGTCGGGGGCGGGTACGACACGCCGCAGAACAACGCCCTCGGCAAGGCGTTCTTCGTCATCGACCTCGCGACTGGCGCGAAGCTCTGGGAGTACTACAACGACGGCACGAGCGACGACCGGCAGTACATGTACTTCAGCATCCCCGCGAACCCGACCGCCGTGGACCTGAACAGCGACGGCTACATCGACCGGGTCTACGTCGGAGCGACGAGCAGCTGGGCGGGGAAGCGCCTCTTCGCCGCGCCTCCGACCCCGACCACCCCCCCGCCGGCCGGGGAGTACTATCCGCCTCAGGCGATCTACGGCACGCCGGCGCTCGCCCTGGCCCCTGACCTGAAGCTCTGGGTCTTCTTCGGTACGGGCGACCGGAACCACCCCAACAACACGACGGCGCCGAACCGGTTCTATGGGATCAGGGACACGACCAATATGACGAACGGCTCCGAGCTGACGGAGTCCAGCCTCGCGGACGTGACGAGCGCGAACGCGACGGCTGGGGGCGGGTGGTTCTTCAGGCTGGGCAGCAGCGAGAAGGTGCTCGCTACGGCCAACGTCTTCAACATGAACGTCCTCTTCTCCACCTTCACGCCGATCACCACGGTCGCGTGCGAGAGCGGCGGCGGGACGGCCAAGCTCTACTCCGTCCAGGTTCTCACGGGCTACGCGGGCATCGATTTCGCCACGGGCGCCGCCCTCACGTCGACCGACAGCTCGGCGGCCCGGTCCGCGACCATCGGTGCGGGGATCGCCTCGATGCCGATCATCGTGATCACCCCGCCAACGAGCCCGGGGCAAAAGGCATCGTCGTCGGCCATCACGGGCACGACGAACCAGCAGCTCCTGAACAACACGGTGCCTGCGCCGTCGTTCATGAAGCAGGTCCGCTCCTGGATGGAGCAAATACATTGAGGACGCCGCTGCTCGCGCTGGCCCTCTGCGCGCTCCTGATCGGCGTCGCCCGCGGCCAGGACGGGCCCTCCGACGCGGCGGTGGAGCGAAACAACAGCGGCGCCGCCCTCCTGAAGGAGGGGAAGCTCGAGGAGGCTATTGCCGAGCTCCGGCAGGCGGTCGAGATCGCTCCGGAGTATGTCGTCGCCCACTCGAACCTGGCCTACGCCTATGAGCGGCGAGAGCGGTCGGACGAGGCGATCGCCGAGTACCGCAAGGTCCTCGAGCTCGAGCCGGGTAATTCGGTCGTCCGTAACAACCTCGGCGCCCTCTACGCGAAGCTCGGCCGCTACGACGACGCCATCCGCGAATTCGAGGAACTTCTGCGGCGCGATCCCGGGAACGCCGTTGCCAAGAGTCACCTCGACGCCGCGAGACGGAACACGGTTGTCGTTCAGGAGCGCCAGGACCAGATCGGCCAGACCATAAGAGTCGTCGACGCCCGCCCCAACGATCCGCGGGCCGCGTACGACGCCGCCCGCATCTTCGCGCAACAGGGCAACAACGACCAGGCCCTCGCGTGGCTCGCCAAGGCGCTCGATCTCGGCTTCGCTCCGATGGACTACGTGAGCGTGGACCCGGCGCTCACGGGTCTCAGGAAGGATCCGCGCTTCTCGACGCTCCTCGAGGAACGGCGAGCCCAGAAATAGCAACCGCGGTCGCGTCGCGCTCGCGCGCGGCAACCTCGAATAGCTCCAAGGTGACGGAACGGCATCCGGAAATCCACGACTGACAAGCGCCGCGAGATCCTTTGGGCCCGCTCTCGAAAAATCGCGGCGTTGAGCATCCCGCACACGCGGCACAAGCTTTGCTGAAGACACTCGACATGACAGGGATGCGTCGTCCGGCGGCCTTCTTGAACGCTCGGGGATTCTCGCTCGCAGAGCTCAGCATGGTCGCCGCGATGATCGGTCTCCTGGCCGTGCTCGCCACGCCGACGTTCCTGAGCTACTGGAGGTCGTCGACGCTCGGGGCCGGCGCGGGAGAGTTGGCGGCCGCCGTCAATCTTGGCAGGCAGGTCGCGATTTCGCGGAACACGACGGTGTGCGTTCAGGTCAGCGGTACCAGCGTTGTCATGAGGACGGGCGGCTGCGGCGGGACGCTCTGGACGGGTCCCGGGACCGACGGTTCGGGCGTGATCCGCCTCGCCAACACTCTCCAGGTCAGCTCGGGTGGAAACGTCGTGTTCACCGGCCTCGGCGCCGCGAGCACCCCCGGCTCGTTCACCGTGACCAACCCGGTCGACGGCGCCATACGGACCGTGGTCGTGTCAACGTCCGGGCGAGTGACCGTCCAGTGAGGCGTCACATGAGATCTCAGCGGGGATTCACGCTGGCCGAGGTCCTCGTGGCGACGTGTGTCCTCTCGATCGGGCTCATGGCCGTCGCGACGGGCTTCCAATACGCGACCAGTGGCGTGGAGACCGGCAAGGGCGAGACGACGGCGACCTTTCTGGCCGAACGGAAGGTCGAGCAGCTGAAGGCGACGGCGCTCGTCGACTGGACGAACGTCACCCTGAGCGCGGGGACGACGACGGAGTACTGCCCGTCGACAGAGGCTGCCTGCACCGGCACGGCGACAGCGGGTTTCTACCGGCGCGTCACCAGCGTAACCGACAACCCCGGCGCGACGTGCACGGCCAACTGCAAGCTGGTCCGGGTGTCGGTGTTCTATAAGCCCGTCACGGGACAAGGCCAGCTCGACCAGGAGCGGCGGGTGGAGCTGCTCACCATGCTCGCGTCCCGGACCTGAGTCGCGCCGATGAAACTACTCGACCATCTGAAGACCGAGCGCGGGTTTACCCTGGCCGAGCTCCTGGTCGTGTGCCTGGTCATCGCCTTCGTGATGGCCGGCCTGCTCATCATGCTCCAGACCGGAGCGCAGAGCTATCTGGTCGGCTCGAACCAGGTCGAGGCGCAGCAGACCGCCCGCATGGCGCTCGCGCAGATGGATCAGGAGATCCGCAACGCGGGGTACTGCCCAACGTGCGCCGGCACCCCGCCATTCACCGCGATCGCCTCGCAGACTGGGACCGGGTTCACCCTCCAGAATGACTGGGACGGCGACGGCGCGATCAATACGACGGGCACCGTGACGGACGCCAACGGGAATGTCCGCGGCGAGCAGATCGTCTACGCGTCCTCCAGCGGGACGCTCACCCGACAGGAGGTCGGAGTCGACGCGTCCGCCGTGACCCTCGCCACGGGGATCGACGGCCTGACGTTCACGTATCAGGACAGCACCGGCGCGACAACGGCAACGGCCGCCAGTATCCGGACGATCGTCGTCACGCTCACGACGCAGCCCCAGAATCAGCCGGCAGCGACACCACAAGGGCGAGTCCTGGTCACGATGACGGACTCGGCTCGCGTGAGGAACCGATGATGACGACCGGGCCGTGCGGAGGGAGAACAATGCGCAGATGGCAGAAGCTCGTCGCCGACGAACGGGGCGTGGCGATCATCCTGGCCTTGATGGTCCTGTTGACCCTCACCGGGCTCGTGCTGACGTTACTCTCGGTGAGCGCGTTCGAGCCGCAGATCTCCACGAATCACAGCGCCACGGTCCGTGCGCGGCACGTGGCCGAGGCGGGCATCGAGTACGCCTACGATACGCTCGCCACGAATATCACCTCCTGGAACACGTACCTGGTGGGGGCCACCTGCACCACGGGGGCCGTCCTCGGCGCGGCGGACTCGACGCTTCCCGGGCTCTCGAGCGCGTATGGAACGTTCACCGTCCGGATCCGCAACGACTGCAAGGCCGGCGACAACAAGATCACCGGCGTGGCGGTCGAGGCCTCGGCCAACGCGACGAATGACACCAACCAGAAGGTCATCGTCACCGCGACCGGCACCCTCGGGAACGCGACGCGGACGATCACCATCGCGGTCTCGAAGGTGGTGATCCCCACGCTGAACGCGGCGCTCGCTTTCCCCGGTATCCAGGCCGACGTGAACTTCAGCGGCTCGAGCTTCTCGATCGACGGGCGGGACTGGAAGATGGCCGACAGCATCTCACCGACCGGCACCGCCAACGCGGTGTACGGGATCTCGGTCAACGGCGGTCTCCCGGCGCTCGAGACCCAGGTCGAGAACGCGCTGGCCAACAACCAGCAGAACGACGTCCGGGGCAGGGACGAGACCAGCTCGAGCAACCCGCCCGGCACGACGAGCGGCGCCAACGCCGTCCAGGCGGACCCCGCCCTGACGTCCCAGATGGTGACCGACTATGTCAACGCGCTCAAGCAGTATGCCGACATCACCGTCGACACCAGTCCAGGCAACACGTACGCCGTCAACAACGTGGGGCAGACCTGCTCGACCAACTGGAACAGCTCCACCTGCTGGGGCACGACGTCCAAGCCGAAGGTCGTCTACATCAGAGGCACCCTGCCCGATCTCAGCACCGTGTACACCTCGCTCGACATCGCGGGGAACAGCAACGGTACGGGCATCCTGATCATCGAGAACGGCAACGCCGACATAAACGGGAGCTTCCGCTGGAACGGGCCCATCATCGCGACCGGCAACAACGTCGGCCTCCGGTATCGCGGCGGCGGGGGGCAAGCCGTGTACGGCGCCACCATCGTCAACGAGCTGCACAACGACGGATCCACGAACCTCGAAGGCGACATCTCGGGCAACGCCAAGCTCCTGTACAGCAAGGAGGCGCTGGATCTGGTACAGAACTCCCTCGGCCGTCGGCTCGTAACGACGTCGAGCTGGACGGATCAGTAGATGGCGTCGACGCGCGCACCCGCCGCCCTTCTGGCGGCGGCGCTGGCGTTCGGGTGCAGCGGCGCCGCTCCCCGGACGCTCCCCGCCGCGGCCCCGTCTCCTCGCCAGGAGGGAGACACCGCCTGGAGCCGCGGCGAATACGCCGTGGCACTCGCGAAGTACCGCGAAGCGCTCCGGGCGGCGCCGCACGACCTCACGCTCCGGTTCACGGTGACGAGCACGCTCGTGACTCTTCTCGCGGCGAAGCTGGTGTCCGGGTGCGGTGGTCATCCAACTCCCCGGGCGCCGGCGCAGACGCCCCCCGCTCTCGAGACGTCGTCCCGCCAGGAGGGAGACGCGGCCTTGAGCCGAGGCGATTACGCCACGGCCGTCGCGAAGTACCGTGAAGCGCTCCGGGTGACCCCGGACGATCTCAAGCTCCGATTCGCCCTCGGGTCGGCGCTGAGCCACCTCGACCGGCGCGACGAGACTATCGAACAGTTCCGCTGGGTCGTCGAGCATCGAGCACCCGAGATTGCCATAGCACGTGAATGGCTTGCGGCGGTCGAGCGCGTGTCCGATGCGGGCGCGTCCCACGGCCGACGGGAAATGACGGTGTCGTCCGTGCCGGGAGCGGAACCTCAGCCAGCGCCGGCCGGGGTCGGATCGATCAAGGGTACGACGGTCTGGCCGGGCGTGAGCCCCGAGGCCCAGAACGTCCAGCTCGAGCTGCGATTCAACGGCGATGATGCGTCCACCAAGGGCCACAGCGTCCGGTTGCATATCGGCCTCGGGCGGCCCTACAGGATGTCAGACCTCCCGCCCGGCGCCTACCGTGTCGTCGGTCGGAGCGCGGGCGTCAAGCTCTGGGAAACCCGGACGGTGGTCGGCGCCGGCAAGGAGACCGTGCTCGATCTCACCGACGCCAACAGCCTCGTTGCCCCGAAAGACTTCCTGCCGCGCGGCGGCGCATAGATCCGGCGCGGTAAAAGGTCGCGGGATTCCATGAGACTCATGGGGTCAGCGGCACGAAGTCGTACTCGCCCACCCCCTGCAGGACCAGAAACACCGCGGAGACCCGGCCGGCGTTGGTGACCAGGTGCGGTCGGCGCGGCCGCACGCTGTACGTCTCGCCCGGCCCGAGGAGCACCTCCTCCTTCGGGTCGCGCAGGAACAGGCGGATCCGGCCCTCGAGGACGTAGAAGGTGTCCTGGACGTTGGTGTGGCAGTGCCAGGGGACGTTCTGAGTCGGAGCGATCTGGAGCTCCGAGATCCGGAATCCCGGCCGCTCGGCGTGGCGCGCGCGCCGCTCCACCTCGTACAGATGGCTCGAGTCCTTCACCGCTTCCATCGACGATCCTCCTTCTCGTCAGCCGGCCCGGGCGACGACTCCGCGGCGATGGTACCATCGCGGCACATTCGCGGACGGAGGATCCCATGAGCCAGGAGCTGCTCGAAGCCCAGAAGGACGGAGTCGCGGTCCTCACGCTGAACCGGCCCGACCGCCTCAACGCCATGTCACCGCCGATGCTCGACGCGCTGCTCGAGGCGCTGCCCCGGCTCGCCGAGGACCCCGAGGTGGGGGTCGTCGTGCTCACGGGCGCTGGCCGTGGCTTCTGCGCCGGCGGCGACGTCAAGGCGATGGCGGAAGGGCGCGAGTCCAGGGGGACCACGCTCGAGGAGCGGGCGCAGGGGCTCCGGTCGCGGATGGAGGTGTCGCGGTGGCTCCACGAGATGCCGAAGCCGACGCTCGCGATGGTGCGGGGGGCGGCCGCCGGCGCGGGCCTGTCGCTCGCGCTCGCGTGCGACCTCCGCATCGCGGGCGACTCGGCGCGCTTCGCGACGGCGTTCGCGCGAGTCGGCTACTCCGGCGACTTCGGCGGCAGCTGGTTCCTCACCCAGCTCGTCGGCGCCGCGAAGGCACGGGAGCTCTACTTCACCGCGGAGATCGTGGACGCCGCGCAGGCGCGGGAGCTCGGCATCGTGAACCGGGTCGTCCCCGACGCGCACCTCGAGGAGGAGACCATGGCGCTCGCGGCCCGGCTCGCACGGGGCCCGCGGATCGCCCACGGCTACATGAAACGGAACTTCAACGCGGCGGAGAGCGGGACGCTCAAGGACCTGCTCGACCTCGAGGCGTGGCACCACACCCGGTGCGGGATGACCGAGGACCACCGCGAGGCGGCGAAGGCTTTCGTCGAGAAGCGGGAGCCCGTCTTCCGGGGCCGCTAGCCGAGACCACGGCGTGGCGTTCTCGCAGGAGCTCTGGGGGTCGATCGGACCCGTCTACGCGGCCATTCTCGGCCACCCCTTCGTGCGCGGGCTCACCGACGGCTCGCTTCCGCGCGAGAGCTTCCGCTTCTACGCGGTGCAGGACGCGCTCTACCTGCGCGAGTTCGCGCGGACGCTCTCCCTCGCGGCGGCCCGCGCGCCCGAAGACGCCTGGATCATCATGTTCAACGAGCACGCGGCCGGCGCCCTGAAGGTCGAGCGCGCGCTCCACGAGAGCTTCTTCAAAGAGTTCGGCTTGACACCCGACGCCGTCGCCGCGACGCCCATGGCGCCGACGTGTCTGGCGTACACGAGCTACCTCCTCGCCGTCGCCTACGGCGCCCCATACCATGAGGCGATGGCGGCGGTGCTCCCGTGCTACTGGATCTACTGGGAGGTTGGCCGCCAGCTCGAGCGCGCGGGCTCGCCCGATCCGCTCTACGCGCGCTGGATCGGCACGTACGCCTCCGACGAGTTCGGCGACGTGGTGCGTGCGGTCATCGACGCCACCGACCAGACCGCCGCACGCCTCGGGGCTCGGGAGCGTGACGCGATGGTTCGGCACTTCGTGACGACGAGCCGCTACGAGTGGATGTTCTGGGAGATGGGGTACCGCCGCGAGGCGTGGCCGCTCTGAGGGGAGGCCGAGCACCGATGGGTGATCCGGAGGTCCTCCGACGCGCGACCGAGCTGTGGCAGGAGGCGTACGCCCGCCAGATGCAGGGGGACCTCGAGCGCGCGATCGACCTCTACCAGCAGTCCATCGACGTGCACCCGACGGCGGAGGCGCACACGTTCCTCGGCTGGACCCTGAGCTTCCAGGGGCGCCTCGAGGAGGCGACGCGCGAGTGTCTCAAGGCGATCGAGGTCGACCCCGACTTCGGCAACCCCTACAACGACATCGGCTGCTATCTGATGCAGCAGGGCAAGCTCGAGGAGGCGATCCCGTGGCTCGAGAAGGCCAAGCGCGCCCCGCGCTACGAGCCGCGGCAGTTTCCCTACATGAACCTCGGGCGGATCTATCTGCGGCAGGCGCGCTGGTGGGAGGCGCTGCGCGAGTTCGAGGTCGCGGTGCGTCTGGCGCCTGCCGACGCCGAGCTCAAGAAGACCCTCCACTCGTTGCGTGCCCGGCTCAACTGACCGAGCGTCAGCCGGCTGACTCGTCGCGTCCGGTAGCGTGACACCGCACCGCCCGCGCCGACGCGCTCCCTCGCGATTTCTGCCGAGAATCCGCACCGCTCCGAGTTGGCGAAGCTGTTGCATGATCGCGCCGCCCTGAAACTGAGGACCTAAAGAGGAGGGAGTGACTATGCGACCGCACTGGACGTTCACGATCCTTCTACCAGTGGCCGTTTTGGCGTCCGCCGGCTGCGCCACCCGAGACTGGGTGAGGGAGCTGGTCGGCAAGAAGGACGCGGAGATCGACCAGCGCTTCGTCGGCGTGGAGAAGCGCGTCGCCGAGGACGCCGAGCGGATCGAGGGGCTCGGCTCACGGCTCCAGACGGTCGAGACCTCGCTGACGCAGACGGGCCAGCTCGCTCGTTCCGCCCAGACGCAGGCGGAGGAGGCGGCCAGCCGGGTCACGAGGCTCTCGGGGAACCTCTACAAGCGCGACCTGGTCGAAACGCTCGAGGTGCGCTTCGGCTTCGACCGCTGGGACCTGGACGACACCGCGCAAACCGCGCTGGCGTCGCTGGTCAAGGAGCTCCAGGCGAACCGGCGGCTGTCGGTCGACCTCGAAGGGTTTGCGGATCCCTCGGGCACCTTCCCTTACAACGTGGGGCTGAGCCAGCGCCGGGTCGAGGCCGTCCGCCGTTTCCTGGTGGAAAAGGGCATCGAGCTGCCGCGGATCCAGGCGGTCGGGCTCGGGCCCATCACCGCCAACGGGCTGCCCGACGAGAAGAAGCGTCGGGTGACGGTCAGGCTCATGGTCCAGCCCGACTAGGGCCTCACGGGCGGGCGACGACCATCCAGATCCCAATCGCGACGAATCCCACACCGGCCATGACGCGCAGCGGTCGGGGCGGGAGCCAGGCTCCGAGGTAGCTGCCGGCGAGCACGGCGAGGGCGGCGGACAGACACAGGGCCGCCGCCGACGCCAGGAACACGCCGAGCTTACTGGTCGCCTGGTTCGCAGCAAAGAAGAGCGTGGCGAGCTGCGTCTTGTCCCCGAGCTCGGCGAGGAACACGCTCACGAAGACCGCCACGTAGGCTCTCATCGAGTCGCCCTTTCACGGCTAGGGATGCGCGTGCGGTGGCAGGTCGCCGTGCTGGTGCTGCGCGATCCGGTGGTGCCGCTCACCGCTCTTGCCCGACGGGTCCACGTGAACGATGACCGACGTGAGATGCGGCACGTGGTGGAGGAGCTGGTGCCGCACCTCGGTGGCCACGGCGTGCCCATCCTCGACGGAACGGTGGGCCGGCACCGTGACGTTGAGCTCGAGATAGAGCTCGTGGCCCACCCAACGGGCGCGCGCCTCGCTCACCCCCTCTACGCCGTCGACACGCTGCGCAGCATGCTCGATCGTCTCGAGGAGGACGGGATCGATCCCGTCAAGCGTGCGCACGACCATCTCGCGAGCCGACTGCCAGACGATGGCGAAGATCGCCAGCGAAATGAGGAGGCCGACCACCGGATCGGCGATCGGGAAACCCGCCCACACGCCGAGGGCGCCGACGAGGACGGCGAGGCTTGTCCAGCCGTCGACGCGCGCGTGGTAGCCGTCCGCCACGAGCGCCGCGCTCCCGATCTGACGTCCGACCCGGATACGAAAGATGGCGACGGCCTCGTTGCCGAGGAAGCCGATGACGGAGGCCGCCATGACGGCGCCCAGCATCGTGACCGGGCGAGGCTCGAGGAGACGCGCGAGCGACTCCCAGGCGGCGGCGACGGCGCTCGCGAAGATCGTGGCGACGATGGCGAGGCCGGCGAGGTCTTCGACGCGGCCCAGGCCATACGTGAAGCGTCGGCTCGGCGGGCGCCGCTGGAGGACGAAGGCGATGCCGAGGGGAATCGCGGTGGCGGCATCCGCGAAGTTGTGGATGGTATCAGCGAGAAGCGCGACGCTCCCGGACAGCGCGACCACGGCGAGCTGCAGCAGCCCCGTGGCCAGGAGGCCAGCGAACGACCACGTGAGCGCCCACAGGCCGCGCGCGGAGGCCATGATTGTGGCATCGACGACACCGTGGGTGTGGCCGGGCCGCCCGTGCTCCTGATGATCGTGCCGCTGTTCGTGCGGATGATTGTGCTCGCGGGCCATCGCCAGATACAGTGTAATTCAATCTGGCTGGCCCTTTAGAGTCCTCAGAGTCCTCGGGCCCGCACGCGGTAGTCGACGTTGTCCTGGACCCACCTCCACAGCCGGTCCTGGCTCGCAGGATCGGCATCAGGCTTTACCTGCGCCCGCCAGCCCACCATCACCTCGCGCTCGACGGCCCAGAACCGGACGCGCTGACGCGGGATGAGTCTCCGCCAGTAGTCGCCGACCTTGGGGCTCGCATAGATGAGCCGAACTGTGAGATTCCTGGAGAGAAATTCCAGCGTACTGAGGTCGATCGTCTTGAACGAGTCGGGCGAGCCGGGCTTGACGTTGGGGACATCGGGAATGCCATCACTCACTACCATGACGGTGATCGGCGTGAGGACCAGGTTCCGCTCCTTCGCAATTCGGGCGACCTGGCGGAAGAAGGCATTGAAATCCGTGAGAGGGTCGGTGGGCGGAAACCACCGTCTCAGATCCGCTTCGATCTGCGGGATATTCCTTCCGGCGAATTCGTGGATGGGACGAAACGCCTTGGGCTCGCTGCCCTCTTTGCCGCCGATCGCCGCGACGAAGAGGTTCCGAGGGGGCGCCAGCCCACCAAGCTCGTTGACATGGCCGTAGAGGTAGTGCGCCAGGAACGTCATGGCGTCCTCGTACCCGGCATGACGGAACGAGCCGCTCGTGTCGACGCCGACGAAGAGGGTGTGGCGCGGCTTCGGCTCAGCCGGATCGGCGGCCCGAGCCGGCGCTGTCGCGGCCACGACGCCGGCGGCGGCGAGCGTCGCGGCGAAGATCCGCCTCAGAGAGGCCACCGTGCGGCTGACCGGGACCTTCATTCCTGGCGACAGGACTGGGACGGTGGCCAATGAAGAAGGACGTGAGCATACCGGCTCGGGTGCATGTCGGCCCCGGTCCGCCGGAAGTAGGCCTCCCAGAAGCGGCCGATGTTCTCGGCGAGCGCGGCGGATTTGGCGGACGCGCCCGACACGTACACACACACGCCCGAGAGCTTCGGGATGAGCGCTTTGGCCTCGAGCTCGGCGAAGAGCTTCTCGACGGCGGCCGGAGTCCAGGCGATCTTCTCGAAGTTGTACTCGGGGGTGTCTTCGATCATGTCCGACATGAGCACCAGCACCTTGCGCCTGGCATCGTCGTGGAACAGCTTCTGAGCGATCAGGAGCGAGCTGAAGATGTCGGTGTGCTGGCTGCCGTAACGCCGACTCAAGACGTCCGCGATTTCTGTCCTGGCTTTCGCTTTCAGGTCGAGGACCTGCGCCTCGAGCTCTTTCACGCGACGGTTGTATTTCATCACGTTGTCCCGCCACCCGCTGAACTCTGGCTTGGCCGGCAAGATGACCTGAACGAGGGGACGAAACTCGGTGAGGGTTTTGTCATGGATGGGCGCAAGCAGAAGTCGGTCCCCGGCCGAGAGTGACGGCAGGATCTGCGTCTCGATCTCGCGCTGGAATAGCGCGCGCTCGTCACTCTTGATGCTCCCCGAGAAGTCCAGGAAGATGATGACGGCTGTCCCGGGTGACGTCGCGGCCACGCTCGGTGACACGAACGCCGGCGTCAGAAGGAGAGCCGCAAGGGTGATCGCGTGGTGTGGCGCGCCGGCCACCCGCCGGCGCGAGGCCTCACGACGACCGAGTGATGGACTGTTCATCGTGTCGATCGGAACGCCCGCGTCGCTACGCCGAGACCAGTCTGAGTCGCGACGCTACGGACTCGGCTTATCGGGCAGCGGTGGTGGTCAACGGTCGCCTGGGGTACGACTGGGAGACGGCGCACTGGTCTCGGCTCGGCATTCTATCGCGACGGCCACTTCGTTGATCGTCGGATCGGTTGACAGGGCCGTCACCGCCGGCTGGCACGACGGCGTCAGCCCAAACCGCCTCCGAAGGTCGTCGACCGAGAGCTTCTGGATGTCCATGAACTCGGCAGTCGTCATCAACAGGGTCACCGCGAGCAGAATGTCCCTCATTCTCGCTCTCACAGCCCGAGTTTACAAGCCCGCGGCTGAAGATCGCCTGAAGGCAGCCTGAATGTTCCTTCAGGTTGCGCCGCGCGCGCGCTCGGGCGATAGGATAACGGCGCGATGCGAATTCTCCTGATCGAGGACGACCGGAAGGCCGCCAGGCTCCTGGCCAAGGGGCTTCTGGAGGAGGGTTTCGTCGTCGACGTGGCCCCGACCGGCGAGGACGGCGAGGAGAAAGCCACGGTGAACGAGTACGACGTGATCGTGCTCGACTGGCTCCTGCCCGGGAAGGACGGGCTTGCGGTCTGCCGGGCCCTCCGCGCGTGCGGCAGCTCCACCCCGATCCTGATGCTGACCGCGCGCGATAGCGTGGCCGACCGCGTCAGCGGCCTCGGCACCGGCGCGGATGACTACCTCACCAAGCCCTTCGCCTTCGCGGAGCTGCTCGCGCGCATCAGGGCCCTGCTCCGTCGGTCTCGCGTCGCCCAGCCCGCCGTGTTGCGGGTGGCCGACCTCACGCTCGACCCGGCGACCCGCCGGGTCGCCCGCGGAGACGGCGCGGTCACGCTCACCCCGCGGGAGTACGCCATCCTCGAGACGCTGATGCGGAACGCCGGCGAGGTGGTGAGCCGCACGCGCCTCGCCGAGCGGGTCTGGGACGATGCATCGGAGGTGCTCGACAACCTCCTCGACGTCCACGTGAGCCACCTCCGCAACAAGATCGATCACGGGGCGAGCGTGCCGCTCATCCACACCATTCGCGGCGTCGGCTATCGGCTGGGGCCGCCCGACTCGGCGGAGTCATGAGACCGGTCAGTTTCAAGACCCGGCTCTGGCTCGGACACGTCGCGGTCCTGGCCGTGATGCTCGCGCTCGCGGCGTTCGGCGCCGATTGGGCGCTCCGCGGGGTGGTCCTCGGGCACATCATCGACGACGCGATCCTGTCGCTGGCCTCGACGGAGGCGGCCGCGCTCCAGGCCGATCCCGGACGATCCATCCGTGTCCACGAGATCGCGCCCAGCGCGGGCCCGCCCTCGTTCGTGCGCCTCGACAAGTTCGTTCAGATCATCGAATTGGACGGACGTGTTGTGGCGCGGAGCGCGACGCTCGGCACGGCCCGCCTCCCGACGCCGGCC
>MNCR01000046.1 GCA_001914535.1 Candidatus Rokubacteria bacterium 13_2_20CM_69_15_1 | reverse complement strand
GAGCTTTCATCATGATGACCAAAGGGCTGCGTCAGGAAAAGCGCAGAAAACACTGACGATAACCGTCCGGATTAGCAAGGAGGGTGACTTCGCGGACCTTTCTACTTCAGAGGATCTCCTTGTCCAGTAAGTTTCCCGCGTCCGTCCACCCGACGAACGTGACCCGCGAGATCTGGCGGTGCAGGAACTCGATGCTCTTGCGGTACTGCACGATGAACGTCACCTTCACCTTGTTGCCTTGACGCTCGAGGACCTTGGCGAACGGGACCATCATCTTCTCGACGAACTCGGCGTCGGCGTAGATGCACAGCTTCTCCGCGAGGAAGCGCTTTTTCATGTCCCCCAGATCGCTATTGGGCTTTCGCTGCTCCGCAATCGCGAGGTCGTAGGCCTCCGGCGTGGTACACACCCAGGAGCCCTCCTTCAGCGTCTGCAGATAGTCGGTGGCGTCCGCGAACCCCGCGACCATGCCGAGCGCGACGACGCCGAGCGCGAGGATCGCGACAGCGGTCTTCATGCTATTTCCAGTTCGCCCCTTCGATCGCGAGCGTCTCCAGGAACGCGCCGACCTCCGCGATCTTCGCGTCGTCGAGAACCTCCTTCCACGGCGGCATCTGGCGGTCGGGCCGTCCGTTCTTCACGATCGTGACGAATTCGCGGTAGCCACGCCAGAACTCGCGCAGGTCGGCCGCGTATTTGCCGAATCGCGACACGCCATCTGCCTTGGGACCGTGGCACTGTATGCACCACATCGAGTAGAGCTTACGGCCGGCGGCGATCGCCTCCGGGTTGCCTGAGACCGGGTTGGCAGCCGACGTGCGAGGCTTGGGGGGCTGCTTGTCCTCCGAGGGCGGGCTGCTCATCTGCGCGTCCGCGGCCACGACGTCAAGGGCTCCGGCGGAGACGACCACGCACAGAATCGCGAGGACGACCGCGCGGGAAACATAAGGTGGGACAAGAGTGCGCACTCTTGTCCCACCGCGCGCGGGCATGTCAGTCGAGCGAGAAGACCACGACGGCCGCGCTCTCCTTCATGTTGATGATCTTGTCCTTGTGGTAATGGTCGGCGAGTGCCCGGCCAACGTAGGAGCCGTGGCCGGTCGCCACGGCGATGTACTGCTTTCCGCCGACCGCGTACGAGACGATCCCCCCGTTGTGGGCGGAACCATTGTTGAACCGCCACAGCACGTCGCCCGTCTTCGCGTCGAGGGCCTCGACGAAGCCGTCGGTCGTTCCCACAAAGACGAGCCCGCCCGCGGTGGACAGGAGCGCGGAGTGCGGGATGAGCTCGTACCGCTTCTCCCACGCGAGCTTCCCGGTCACGGGATCACGCGCCGTGAGTCGGCCGTGCGCTTTGTCGCCCGGCGGGTTCGCACCGACCCATTCGGCGTTCATGAACGCCTGCGCGAAGGGCTCGATGACACGGGTCTCGGAGCCCGCGGTGATCGTCGTTCCGCCGGCCTTCGGAGCGTTCGTCAACTCCATGCACCATTCGTTGGCGATGCGGTAGAAGAGCTTCGTCTGGGGGTTGTAGGCGCCGGCATTCCAGCTATGCCCCCCGTCGATCGCGGGGCAGACCAGCGTCTTCTCCCCGGCCTTCGGCCAGAGCATCTTCTCCCACTTGTTCGTTTCCAGGTTGAACCCGGACGTCCAGTTGAACGACTTCATGTCCGGATAGACGTTGATGGGCTTGCCGGTCTTCCGGTCGTGCACGTGATTGAACCCGTTCTTGCCCGGATGCAGCACGAGCTTCCGGCCCTGCGAATCGTCGAACAGGACGTACTCGCCCGGGGCGGCGTCGTAGTCGTAGGGGTCGGCCGGAGCTTCCTGGAAGTACCAGTTCAGCTTACCGGTGTTGAGGTCGAGGGCGATCGTCGACGAGGTGTAGAGATTTCCGCCGGGGCGCCAGCCCTCGGCGTTCGGGTCCAGGCACTTGTCGCCACAATAGTCGTAGTCCGGGTTGGGGTTCCCGACCCCGATGAAGATCTGGTTGTTCGCGTAGTCGACGGACCCGGGTTGCCAGGAGCCGCCGCCACCGTACTTCCAGGAGTCGCCCTTCCAGGTTGCCAGGGCTTTCTGATCATCCCGGCCCGTCGTGTAGAAGATCCACTTGATGTCGCCGTTCCTGGGATTGAGCCCGAAGATCTTTCCCTCAACCGGATACTCGCCGCCGTTCTGCCCGATCACGAGCAGGCTCGCGTTCACGAAGGTCGCCGCGCCGCTGAAGCCCGCGGTGTCCTTCTTGGAGTTCACGATCTGCCGCTCCCACAGGACCTTGCCGGTCGCCTCGTCGAGCGCGACGATGCGGCCGTCGACCAGGCCCATGTACACGCGCCCGTCGCCGATCGAAAGGCCGCGAGTGTGGGCGAAGAACGAGCGCGACACGATGGCTTCGTCCATCTTCGGCACGTAGGCCCAGATCCGCTCACCGGTGGTGGCGTTGAGCTTCCAGACCGTCGACGGGTTCGTCGCCACGTACATGTAGCCGTCGACCACGAGCGGCGTGCTGTGCAGACCCATCCGCGGGTCACCGGGCTGGAAGATCCAGGCAGGGCGCAGCCGCTTCACATTCGTCGTGTTGACCTGGGTCAGCGGGCTGTGCCGCCATGACGTGTCCACCGTGCGATGGTAGGCGCACCAGTTCCCGTCGGCGCAGTTCTTGATCTCGTCCGCCGAGGAACCGGCCAACGCAGCGGGGGTGGGAAACATGAGAGCTACGAGAAGCAAAAGAGCGATCCGCGTCAGCTTCCGTAGGCCTTGCTCGGTCCAGTGTTTCATGGGAGTCCTCCACCCGGTGGTTAACGACAGGCCTCGCTCTCGACCCTCACTCCCGGACACCGAGGGAGGACCGCGAAGACAGCCGTCCGCGTCGCTCGCGGGAGCCCCGAAAGGTTGTTCGCCAACCCGATCCACGGGCTTCACTCCCTCCCGAACGACCAGACGCAGGAAAACGTAGCAGGCAGGACCCTACCCCTCCCTCAACGTGTTGTCAAGGGCGCCATCCTCTCCTTGCGCCATCCTTCACGACAACGACCAAGGGTCGCGCCGGGCCCTTGACTGGGGCGTCGGCTTTCTCTAGGTTCGACGGGGGACCTACCTGTGTATGCGTCATACTTCGGGCTCGCAGAACGGCCGTTCTCCCTCGCGCCTGATCCACGCTACCTCTATCTGAGCGATCCGCACCGCGAGGCACTCGCCCATCTGCTCTACGGGATCGGCGGGGGCGGAAGCTTCGTGCTGCTCACGGGCGAGGTCGGCACAGGGAAGACCACCGTGTGTCGCGCCCTGCTCGAGCAGCTGCCACCCGACGTCGATGTCGCCATGATCTTCAATCCGCGCCTCACATCGGTGGAGCTTCTCGCCGCCGCGTGCGACGAGCTCAGGGTCGCATACCCGGTCGGGACCACGAGCCTCAAGGTCCTGGTCGACACGCTGTCCCACGCGCTGCTCGAGGCTCACGGACGCGGCCGCCGGACCGTTCTGATCATCGACGAAGCTCAAAGCCTGAGTGGAGCGGTGCTGGAGGAGATCCGGCTGCTGACGAATCTGGAGACGACGCGGGACAAGCTTCTCCAGGTCGTCCTGATCGGCCAACCCGAGCTGTCGGCGATCCTGGCGCGGCCGGACCTCCGTCAGCTGGCCCAGCGGATCACCGCGCGTTACCACCTTCGGCCGTTCACGGCGGAGGAAACGCGCGCATACGTCCAGCACCGGATGGAGGTCGCGGGTCAGCGGCAGCCGATCTTTGCCACGCGCGCGATCCGCGTCGCCCATCGCCGCTCACGCGGCGTCCCGCGGCTCCTCAACACCATCTGCGACCGTGCCTTGCTCGGTGCGTACGCGACCGGGCGGACGCGGGTCGTGGCGGCGATCGTCCGGAAAGCAGCGAAGGAAGTGCTCGGCCGACCGGCGCGACGCCGGCGGTGGGTCGCCGCCACGGTGATTGCGGCCATGCTTGTCGCCGTGGGCGGCACGATCACCCTGCTCGGCTCCGCGGGACTCCCGTACATCGGACTCCGCGCACCCCGAGGCGGTGGAGCCAATTCGACGCCGGCGTCGGCGCTCGGGGCGCCCACGCTCACCGAGGTCTTGGGAGACTCTTCGGCGACCACCGACAAGACGACCGCCTTCGTGAAGCTCTACGCGCTCTGGCACCTCGACGCCGATCCCAAGGCACCGGATCTCGGGTGCGAGTACGGGTACCAGGCCGGCCTTCGCTGCCTGTTTCGAACGGGGACATGGACGGTGCTGCGTCGCTTCGATCTCCCCGCGATCCTCCCGCTCGTCGCGCCCGGGGGCCAGAAACATTACGTGGTCCTGACCGGCTTGGACGACGAGCGTGCGACGCTCCAGATCGGCGCGCGTCGCGCGACGTTCTCGACCGTCGAGATCGAGCGGTTCTGGGACGGCCCGTTCGTGCTGATGTGGAAGCCGCCGGTCGTCGGCCCCGTACCGCTCAAGCCCGGAACGCGTGGCAAGGACGTTCGTTGGCTCCGCCAGCGACTCGGCGTGGTCGACGGTCATGCGGCGTCGCCGAATGGCGACGAGGTGTACGACGATGAGCTCCAGCGGCGGGTCGTGGCCTTCCAGCGGATCGAGTCGTTGACCCCTGATGGAATCGTGGGCGAGGAGACCCTCGTCCGTCTCGCCGCCGCGACGCCGAGCCCGGGCGCACCGTCGCTGTCGCAGGTTCGGCCATAGCCATGTCGTATATCCTCGACGCGCTCACGAAGGCCGCCAAGCAGCGCGACCGGCAGGCGCCGGTGTTGCAACGGCTGCTCGCCCCCGCGTCGTCGCCGAGATCGGTATGGACTCGCACGCGCGGCGGCCTCGTCGCGCTGCTGGTGCTCAACGCGGGTCTGCTGGCCGTGCTGCTGGTGGTCTGGCTCTCGCCCGTCGCCATCGCGCCACCGCCCGAGTCGGTCAGCAGCGCTGTTTCTTCCACCTCGCCGCCTGAGCCGTCTTTGGCACCCGAGCCTCGGCCGACGCGAGAGATGCGCCGGGGCAAGGCGCCACAACGGGAGCCCGATGGGGTCGCGGCGACGGGCCCCGCGCGGCCGACCCGGGTCGGAGCCGAGCCCCCGCCCGCAACGCCAGACCGCGCGCCGACGATGACGCCCCCGCAGCCGCCAGCCGTCGGCCGGCCCGTGACACCTGCCCAGCCGGCGGCTGCTCCGGGGCCCGCCGGGCTGACGCTCGAGGCGTTGATCTACTCAGACCTGCCGGCGGAGCGGATGATCTTCGTCAAGGGACGCAAGTACGTCGAGGGCGACATGATCGAGGACCGGGTACGCGTCGAGGAGATTCATGAAGACGGCGTCGCGCTGAGCGCCGAGGGGCGCCGCTTCACGCTGCGGATCGTGCGGTAAGGGTCAGTCCGTGCCGTGAGACAGGACCTGAGGCTCCGAGAGCGGCTGCGCGCCCTCTACCCGAAGACGTCGGGCCGCCGGCTCAAACAGTGGCTCGACGGCGCGCGCGTTCGCGTCAACGGCGTCGTCGTCTCCCGCGGCGACGCTCCGGTGGGCCCGGCGGACCGTGTCGACCTGGACGCGGCGGCACCGGCCGCCGTGCCGGCGCCGCTCCGACTCGTTCACGAGGACGAGCACCTCGTCGTTGTCGACAAACCTCCGGGGCTCCTGACGATCGCGACCGAGGCCGAGCGCGAGCGGACCGTCTATCGCCTGCTCGGGGACTGGGTGCGAGCGCGGGGAGGCCCGCGGATCTTCGTCGTCCACCGCCTCGATCGCGAGACGTCCGGCCTCCTCGTCTTCGCCAAGTCGCTCGAGGTGAAGCGGGCGCTCCAGGCGCAATTCAACGCGCGCACGCCGGAGCGGGTGTACGTGGCCCGCGTGGAGGGCGTCGTCCGTGAGCCGCAGGGGACGCTGACCTCGTCGCTCGTGGAGGATCGGGCGCTGCGCGTCCGGACCGCGCGCGATGGACGCCACGGCAAGGAGGCGATCACCCGTTACCGCGTGCTGGAGCGCTCGCGGGGGGCGACGCTGCTCGAGCTCGCGCTCGTGACGGGACGGCGGGGCCAGATCCGGGCTCAGCTCGCGGCGCGCGGGCACCCGATCGTCGGCGACCGCGCGTACGGGAGCCGCCGCGACCCCTTGGGGCGTGTCTGTCTGCACGCCACGCGGCTGGGCTTCATCCACCCGACTGGACGGCGGGTCGTCTTCGAGAGCCCACCGCCGTCGGGCTTCCGCCGCGCGTAGCCCTGAGGAGAGACGCATGGGACTGCTCGACGGAAAGGTGGCGGTCGTGACCGGCGCCGGCAACGGAATCGGGCGCGGTGTCGCCCTCGGGCTCGCCCGCGCGGGCGCCAAGGTCGTCGTCAACGATTACGGCGTGACCGTCGACGGGCGCGACCCGTCGAGCGCCGCCGCGCAGGCCGTGGTCAAGGAGATCGAGGCCATCGGCGGTGAGGCGGTGGCCAACGCCGAGAGCGTCGCGACGCTCGCCGGCGGCCAGTCGATCGTCGACACGGCGCTCGCGCGGTTCGGCGACCTCCAGATCGTCGTCTGCTGCGCCGGCATCCTGCGCGAGCGGATGATCTTCAACATGACCGAAGAGGAATGGGACGCGGTCGTCGCCGTGCATCTCAAGGGCCACTTCACCGTCATGCGGCCGGCAACGCGCCACATGCGCGAGACGCGCCGCGGACGGATCATCACGTTCACCTCAACGGCCGGGTTAGAGGGAAGCGCGGGCCAGCCGAATTACTCGGCGGCGAAGGAAGGCATCGTCGGGCTCACGCGCTCGACGGCGCTCGCGATGGCGCGGTACGGCGTCACCGTGAACTGCATCTCGCCGTCCGCCGAAACGCGGATGACCGAGCGACTCCCCGACGACCGCCGGGCGCAGGCGGCCGCGCCGCCCGAGGCGGTGGCGCCGGTCGTGACGTTTCTCGCGAGCGACCGCGCTGCACACATCACCGGTCAGGTCATCCATGTGCGCTCTACGCAGGTGACGCTCTGGTCGCATCCGGCGCCCTTGCGCGCGATCACGAGCCGCGAGGGTTGGACGCCCGAGACGCTGGCCCAGGTCTGGGACGCGGCGCTCGGTCAGGACCGGCTGCGGCGACTGGATACGCTCGGGATTCCCTGGCCGCCGAAGACGAACTCGCTGTGAGACTTCACAACTCACGCGGCCCCCCCAGGCCCAGGCGCACGCCCCCACAACCAACGAGATCGGCTCCGTCGCTCCATCGAGGCCGCACGGCACAGCGCAGTCTGTACAATTCGGGTCGTGACGGGTCGCGCCTTTCTCACCGGGGCCACCGGCTTCGTGGGGAGCCATGTCGCCCGCGCCCTGTGCAACGCCGGGTGGAGAGTCAAGGCGCTCGTCCGACGAAGCGGGAACCCTCGTCAGCTCGGGATCGGCGATCTCTCCGTCGAGATCGTGCCCGGCGATCTGTCGGCGCACACCGACCTGGCCGACGCCGTGAGCGGCTCCGACGCCATCGTGCACGTCGCTGGCCTCGTCAGGGCGCGGACGCTTGACGACTACCGGGAGGGGAACGTCCTTGCGACCGTACGCCTGCTCCGAGCCGCGCACCAGCGGGCGCCCGACGCCCTCGTCGTCCTCGTGTCGAGCCAGGCGGCGGCCGGGCCCGCACGCGACGGGAGACAGGTATGCGAAGGGGACGTCGCTCGGCCGGTGTCCGGGTACGGCATCTCCAAGAGAGAAGGAGAGGAGGCGGTCGAGCGGGAGTGGAAGGGGCCCTGGATCGTTCTCCGCCCGGCGGTCGTCTATGGGCCCCGTGATCGCGGCTTGCTCCCGCTGTTCAAAGCGGCGGCGCGCGGTGTCGTACCGGTGCCCGCCGGACGTTCCCGAATCCACGTCGTCCACGCCGAGCATCTCGCGCTCGCGATCGCCCGCGCCGCCGGTCGTCCGGATCTCGCCGGGAGGACCGGCTTCCTCTGCGATCCGGCGCCGGTGGCGATTCGGGACTTCGCGGGCGCGCTCGCGCGACTGCCGGCGCGACCCGCGCGCCTCGTCGCGATTCCCGATCTTCTCGTCCGGGTCGCAGGGCTGACCCAGAGCCTCCGCGAGCTCGTGACGCGTCGGCCACACGGGTTCAACGCCGACAAGGCGCGCGACCTTCTCGCGGGTGACTGGCTCTGCGATCCGGCGCCCCTGCGCCGCGATCTGGGCTTGCCCGTGCCGACGGCGCTGGAAGACGGCCTGCGCGCCACGTGGGACTGGTATGTGCGCGAGGGATGGCTGCCTTCGTAAGGAAGGTCTGCTAAGATCGTTGCGGCCGATTGCCGGCCAATGGAGACGCGATGAGCAAAGTCGCTTCGGCGGCAAAGGCAGAAGCGGTCCGCACGTCCCCCGTGTTCGACAAGTGCTACCGGTACCAGGACGCCGAGCGGGCGCGTCAAGCGCAGCTCTACTCCTTCTTCCGGGTGGTCGAGTCCCCGCAGGATCCCGAGGTCGTCGTCGGCGGTCGCCGGATGATCATGCTCGGCTCGAACAACTACCTCGGCTTGACCAACGATCCTCGAGTCAAAGAGGCCGCGATCGGCGCCATCCGCCAGTACGGGTCGGGCTGCGCCGGCAGCCGCTTCTTGAACGGCACGCTCGACCTCCACACGCGGCTGGAAGAGCGGCTGGCGGAGTTCATGCGCCAGGACGCGGTCGTGACCTTCACGACCGGGTACCAGGTCAATCTCGGGACCATCGCCTGCCTCGTCAGCAAGGGGGACACGGTCTATCTCGACAAGCTCGACCATGCCTGCATCCTCGACGGGGCGCGGCTCGCCTTCGGGCACGTGCACAAGTTCAAGCATAACGACTCCGCAGACCTCAGGCGCCAGATGATGACCGACGATGAGGTGAGCGGGCGCCTGGTCGTGGTGGACGGCGTCTTCTCGATGGAGGGAGACATCACGCCGCTGCCCGAGATCGTGGCCGTGGCGAGGGAATTCGCCGCGGGCGTGATGGTGGACGACGCGCACGGCATCGGGGTTCTCGGCGACACCGGCCGGGGCACCGCGGAGCATTTCGGCCTCGAGGCGGACGTGGACCTCATCATGGGCACCTTCTCGAAGTCGATGGCCTCGATCGGTGGATTCGTCGCCGGAGACGCGACCGTGATCGATTACATCAAGCACCGTGCCCGGACGCTGATCTTCTCCGCCAGCCCTCCCCCGGCCTCCATCGGAGCCGCTCTGGCCGCGCTCGCGATCATGGAGAGCGAGCCGGAGCGTCGGGCACGGCTCTGGGAGAATCGGCGCTTCTTTTCGGACGGGCTGAAGCTCCTCGGGCTCGACACGGGGCAGTCGCAGACACCGGTCGTGCCCATCATCGTCGGAGACGACCTCGTCGCGCTCAAGATGGTCCAACGCCTTCACGCGGCGGGTGTGTTCGTCAACTGCGTCCTCCCGCCCGCCACGCCTCCGGGCCGGGCGCTGATCCGCACCTCATTGATGGCCACCCACACGCGCGAGCATCTCTCGCGCGCCCTGGACGCGATCGAGCTCGCCGGGCGCGAAGTGGGCCTCGTCCGCGCCGCGAGCGTCTGACCTTGCCGTTCTCGCCGTGATCACGCGAGCGGTCCTATGAGCGGCGTCCGGATCGAGCGGATCGGGAGGGGAAAGCGCGAGCTTCGCCGCTTCTTCGACGTCGCAGAGACGATCTACGCCGCTGACCCGCATTGGGTCGCCCCGCTCCGGAACGATCTCGTGAGAGTGTTGTCCCCGGAGAACCCCTTCTTCCGCCACGCCGAGATGCAACTCTTCGTCGCGCACCGGCGCGGGACGGACGTCGGCAGGATCGCCGCCATCCTGGACCGCACGCACAATGAGTTTCACGGTGAGCAGACGGGCTTCTTCGGCTATTTCGAGTCGGAACACGATCAGCAGGTGGCTCATGGCCTCTTCGATGCGGCGGCGGCCTGGGTGAGCGAACGCGGGATGAAAGTCTTGCGCGGGCCCGCCAACCCCTCGCTCAACGACGAGGCGGGGCTCCTCGTCGACGGATTCGACGCGCCTCCGGTCTTTATGATGACGTACAACCCGTCCTACTACCGCGAGCTCCTCGAGGGGGCAGGCTTTCGGAAGGCCAAGGATCTCTTCGCGTACTGGGTCGATCTCTCCGGAATACCGCTCGACCGCCTCGAGCGCGTGGCGGACCAGATTCGCCGGCGAGAGACGGACGTCCTCATCCGGCCGATCACCCGGAGAAGCCTCGGGGCGGATCTGCCGAAGGTCCGCGAGGTGTACAACGCGGCGTGGGAGAGGAACTGGGGCTTCGTGCCCATGACGGGCGACGAGATCGCCTTCATGGCCCAGCGCTTGAGGCCGCTCCTGGACAAGGACTTCGTCTACTTGGCCGAAATCCGCCGCCCGGGCGGCGCGCTCGAGCCGATCGGGTTCTTCATGGCCTTCCCCGACTTCAATCGGGCCATCGCGCCGACGAGAGGCCGCCTGCTCCCATGGGGGTGGCTCAAGTTCATGCTCGCCGCGCGACGGATCAGGACGCTTCGGGTCGTCGCACTCGGGATCAAGCGAGAGTGGCGGATGCGCGGCATCAACGCCGTCATGTTCAACGAAGGCCTCCGCGCGGCCCTTCGGCGTGGCTTCACGGGCGTCGAAGCGTCCTGGCTCCTCGAGGACAATGCTTCGGCGATCCGCGAAATCGATCTCGGGCAAGGCCACCGCTACAAGACGTACCGGTTATTCGACCGGCTCCTGTGAGCACGATCTTTTCCGCGTCGGTTCCCCTACGCGGTTCCCCGTGTGCCGGTCGCGGCACTCGAGGCCGTGTTCGCGGGGAAAATGCGTGGCCGGCAATGCCCGCTCGGCTTACAATATATTGAGCCGTTTTCGAAACCTCATCCCGCGCCGTCACGCTCGTGGGTTCGGAGGAAAGTCGATGTGGGTTCTCGTATGACAGCCGTGAGGACCGTCGTGCTGAGCGCGGCGTTGCTGCTCGTCGCGCTGACGCCCGTGCACGCTCGGGAGCCGGCCACGGCCGGACTGACGCCGGATGAAGTGGACAAGATCAACCGGGGCGAGGTCGTCGTAAAAACGCGCGTCTATTCCATCGCGGACGGAAAGCGCGCCGTGACGATCAAGGGCTATTGCGTCATCAACAAGCCGCCGGACGCCGCCTGGGCGGTGATGCTGGACTATGAAAAGTTTCATGAGTTCATGCCGCGTCTCTCGAAGGTGAAGGTGCTGGAAAAGACGAAGGACACCATGAAGGTCACCGAGACCGTCAGCATGCCGGTCGGCACGCTCACCCACACGCTCGACTTGAAGTTCTACCCTACCCAGGGGAGAGTCGCCTGGACGCTGGACAAATCCAGGAAACACGACATTGCGGATACGTCCGGAACCTGGGAGTTCCTCCCCTACCGCCGGGGCGGGACGGTCGTCCGGTACACCAGCACAGTGGACAGTGGCATGATCGTGCCGAAGTTTCTCGAGGAGCAACTCATCAGCTACGACCTGCCGGGAGTCCTCTCGAGCATAAAGCGGCGCACGGAATCCGATGGGACGTGGACCAAGGAGCAATCACCGGCGGCCGAGGTATCGGGCGCGCCCGATAAGGCCCTGAGCGCGCCGTGAGGGTATGGCGCGGCGGTCAGGCGCTGCGTCGAGATCTCATGCCGGCGGCCTCGGGCGAGAGTTCGGCATCGGCCGGGTGCGGCCTTCGGGGACCGCCCGTGATCGTTGACAGAAGCTTCCGGAGAGGCCGGACGCACGATCTGTCGAGGATGTCGCGGGCGGATCTGCTGAAGGCGTTCTTCCTCGATTCCACCGTGCTCACCTACGTGGTGATGGCGGCGGTCGGCGGCGGGCTGGCCGTCCGTTGGGCAGGAACCGTCTGGCCTCCCCTCGTCGCCGTGGCGCTGACCGCGCTCCTCTATCCGCTCGCGGAGTACGGGCTACACCGCTGCGTGCTGCACGGCCGGTTCCTCTACAAGGCTCGCCTCACCGCCTCTCTCTGGAAGCGGATCCACTTCGATCACCATCGGGACCCGTACGACCTCAGGGTCCTGTTTGGCGCGCTCTACACGACGGTGCCGACCATCGCGCTGATCACCGTGCCGGTGGGCTGGGCCGTCGGTGGCCGGGCGGGCGCCTCGGCCGCATTCGCCGCGGGCTCGCTCATCATCTCCCTCTATGAGTTCTGCCACTGCGTCCAGCATTTGCGCTACGCGCCGAAATCGCGGTTTCTCCAGCGGATCAAGCGACACCATCTGGCCCATCACTTCCACAACGAAAGGGGGAATTACGGGATTACCAGCGTCGTCTGGGACCGCGTGTTCGGCACGCTCTACGAGAGGACAACCGGTGTCCCGCCCAGCGCGACCGTGTTCAACCTTGGCTACACGGCGATCGAGGCGAAACGATATCCGTGGGTCGCCGAACTCTCTGCCGGCGCGCGCCGCGACGGCGACCCACGGCGCGTCGGAACGGAATAGCCCCGGCCGCCGGAGGCGCTGAGCGCTGCCAGGTCCTCGGCTTGTCGTCCGCGTAGAACTCTTCCTGCTTCTCCCTCATCTTCTTGCTCGATGAGGACGTCGTAGACGTGCGAATTTGGATCCCTGCAGGGGCTCAGAGCCCGTACAAGTCTCGCGCGTTCTCGCACAGGATGCGGTGGCGCGAGCCGGCCGCGACGCCCTCGAAGTTCTCCGCGATCGCCCCTTGCGACTCGGGCCACGTGCTGTCGGCATGCGGGTAGTCGGACGCCCACATCACCCGGTCGTCCCCGAGAAGGTCCACGACCCGCAGCCCGAGGTGGTCCGTCTGGAAGGTCGCCCACACTTGCCGACGGAAATAGGCGCTCGGGGGACGCGTCAACTGCAGCCCGCCGTGCCCGCGCCAGAACTCCTCGGCGTCGAGGAACTTCCGGTAGGTGTCGTCCATCCGCTCGAGCATGTAGGGCAGCCAGCCGATCCCGGTCTCGGCGAGCACGATCCTGAGCCGGGGGTGACGCTCGAGGGCGCCCGAGAAGATCACGGCCGCGAGCGGCTCGTCCATCTGGAGCGTCGAGCAGGCGACGCGGACGCCCATGTTCCCGGCATGGGTTGCCTTGGGACCGCTGAAGGCCACCGTACGCAGCCCCCCGCCTAGATGGAATCCGATGGGCAGCGCCGCCTCGGCGGCGGCTTCCCACAGCGGTTCCCACGCCTCGTCCCACAAGGGGAGCTCGACCCGGGCGGCCAGGAACATCCCCGTCCGGAGACCGATCGTTCGCAAGTGGCGCACCTCGTCCGCCGCGGTCTTCGGGTCGTCGATCGGGATCAGCCCCGCGCCGACCAGCCGATCGGGCGCGCTCGCGCAGAACTCGGCGAGCCACTCGTTGTACGCCTGGTAGCAGACCCGCCGCAGCTCCGGATCCTGGATCAGCAACGGCACGATCGGCCCGTACATGACCGTCGCGTCGATCCCGTCACGATCCATGTCCTGGAGCCGGAGCGCGGTCGTCGTGGGGCGCAGGACGCCCGGCTCGAGCACTCCGCCCCTCTCGAGCGCCGTGCGCCGGCCGCCCTGCGCGCCGGCTGCACCCTTGCGACCGCCCCACGGGTCCCAGCGGTCGTTGCCGCAGACCCAGTGCGGTCCGTCGGGAGTGTCGACGACCTTCGGGGCGCGATCGCGCCAGGACGCGGGGACCCGCTTCTGCCAGAGGTCCTTCGGCAGCCACTGGAGGTCGATGTGATCGTCGGCCGAAATGATCCGATAGTTCATCGCTGGCTCCTCAGCTCCGCCCAGAGTCGTGCGGGCGTGAGCGGCATGTCCAGGTGCGCGACACCGAAGGGTGCGAGCGCGTCCACGGCGGCGTTGACGACGGCGGGCGGGATGGCGATGCAGCCGGCCTCGCCCAGGCCTTTTGCGCCGAGCGGATTGCGGGGCGACGGCGTGTGCATCTTCTCCAGCTCCACGGGCGGCACGTCGTCCGCGCGCGGGATCGCGTAGTCCATCAGCGTGCCGGTCAGGAGCTGTCCGTCGCGGTCGTACGCGATCGCCTCGTAGAGCGTCTGGCCGAGGCCCTGCGCGAGCGCGCCGTGGAGCTGGCCCTCGGCGAGGAGAGGGTTGATCACCGTCCCGGCGTCGTCCACCCAGACCAGTCGTTCGATGGCGAGCCGCCCGGTCTCGCCCTCGATCGTCACCGCGCACACGACGGCGCCGAAGCTCCACACTTCACCCTCCGGCTGGAAGTATGTGCTGGCCTCGAGGCCAGGCGTTTCTCCCGCGGGCAGGGCCGCACCGCCCGCGTAGGCCGCCGCGGCCACCTGATGCCACGTCACGCGCCGCTGCGGCACGCCGATCACCTGGAAGCCCCCCGGCACGTTGACCACGTCGGGGTCGGCGGCCTCCAAGAGTTTCGCAGCGATCCTCCGCCCCTTCTCGCGCACGTCGCCGGCCACCCGTGCCAGGGCGCCGCCGCCGAGGGCGACGCTCCGGCTGCCGAAGGTGCCGAACCCCTCGGGCCCCGAGCGCGTGTCGCCGTGGACCACGACCACGTCCTCCGGGGTGACGCCGAGGTGGTCGGCCACGATCTGGGCGAAGGTCGTCTCGTGGCCCTGGCCGTGGGCGCTCGACCCCGTGATCGCGGTCACGCGCCCGGAGCGCTCGACCTTGAGGCTGCCGCTCTCCCAGCCGAGCGCGGCCGGCTCGATGTACGACGCGATGCCGACGCCGACGATCTCGCCGCGCGCGCGACGCTCCGCCTGCTCGCGGCGCAGGCGCGTGTAGTCGGCCGCGGCGAGCGCCAGCTCGAGCGCCTTCTCGTAGTCGCCCGAGTCGTAGACCTGGCCCGTCACCGTGCGGAATGGAAAGCGGGCGGGGGGGATGAAGTTGCGCCGGCGGATCTCCGCCGGATCGAGGCCGATCGCCCGGGCCGCCGTGTCCATCAACCGCTCGATGAAGAAACACGCCTCTGGCCGGCCGGCGCCGCGATAGGCGGCGACCGGGGTGGTCGTCGTCAGGGCTCCCGTGACGGTGATGTCGCACGCCGGGACGACGTAGGCCCCGGGCAGGAGGCGCGCGTGGTTCCACGGCGGTCCAGCGGCCGCGTTCATCAGGCAGGCGCCGAGCGGCGCGACCACGCGGGCGCGGAGCGCCGCGATGCGTCCCTCGGCGTCCACGGCCAGCTCGCCCTCGCAGACCGAGCCGCGCGCGTGATTCGTGGTGATCTGGTCCTCGCTCCGCGTCGCCACCCACTTGATCGGCCGTCCGAGCCGCCGCACGAGCCAGGCCAGCAGGATCTCCTCGCGGTACGGGCCACTCTTCACGCCGAAGCCGCCGCCCACGTCGGGCGCGATCACGCGCACACGCGACTCGGGGAGCCCGAGGAGGCGCGCGATCTCGGCCCGGATGCGGAAGGGCGCCTGGCACGACACCCAGAGCGTCAGCTCCTCGGTGGAGGGCTCGAACACGGCCAGCGCGGCGCGAGGCTCGAGCGGCACGCCGGCCAGGCGTGGCTGGGCCACGCGGAGCGAGACCACGCGCCCGGCCGTCCTGAACGCACCCGCCGCATCGCCCGCGGACAGCGTGCGCGTGAAGGACCGGTTCCGCTCGATGTCGGGGAACAGGGCCGGAGCGCCGTCGCCCACCGCCGCCTCGGGCTCCGGCAGCGCCGCGAGGGGTTCGTACTCCACGTCGATCTGCTCGACGGCATCGCGCGCGACGTACGGGCTCTCGGCCACGACCGCGGCCACGGGCGTTCCCGCGGCGCTGACGAGCGTGTCGGCGATGATCGGATGGGGCGGCACCCGCATGTCCGGCACGAGCCGGTTCACCGGCATCGGCCCCAGGTGGCTCACCTCGGCGCCGGTGACGACCGCCAGCACGCCCGGGGCGCGCCGCGCGCGCTCGACGCCGATCCGCGTGATGCGCGCATGGGCATGGGGCGCGCGGAGCAGGACCAGGTGCGCGCACCCCGGCGGCCTCAGGTCGTCCACGAAGCGCCCCCCGCCCACGAGCAGCCGGTGGTCTTCGCGTCGCTTGAGCGGCCGACCAATCCAGCCGTCCATCAGAACACCGCGATCGGGTTGGCCGGCGAGCCCGTGCCGCCCACGACCTTGAGCGGCGCGATCACCAGCATGAACTCGTCGCGCCCCTCTTCGACGCACGCCCGCGCGAGGGGCTCGAGGAGCGCGTTGTCGAGCAGGGCCACCCCGTAGGCGAAGAGCGCCGCGTGCACGGCCCACGGGATGTCGTAGCCGATCGGCAGGTGGTCCAGCATGTCCCAGACGAGCACGCTCACGTCGTGGTCGCGGAGGAACGGGAGACACGAGACGTGCAACCCCGGGCGTTCGAGTGGTCCGGGCCCGAATGGGCGGCTATAGGGCCGCTCGGGATTCGCCCCTTGCCACGCCTCCCGGCCGCAGTACACCGACACGGCATCACCCGGCTCGAGGGTGATCCCCCGCGCCCTCAGGATGGCCTCGAGCTCCCACCCGTGCACCGGCGTCTCCTGCGTCACGCACGGAACGGAGCGATGGCGTGGCACGTCGAGCATCACGCCGCGCGTGATGATGCCGTCGGCCCAGTGCTCGATCGAGCCGAACGTCGCCCCGTCGAACGTGATCTCCTGCTTGGGGTCGCGCCCATTCCACATGGCCTCGTCGTCCCAGGTGTGGCAGAGCGCATCGATGTGCGTCGAGGCGACGCCGTGGTAGAAGATGCCGTAGTAGTCGGCGGCGAATCCCCCCTTCCCGCGGGGGAGCGTCCGCATGTAGTGCTGCGCGGGAATCGCGTTGTTGGGACCGGGCTCTTTCGGGAACGGCCGGCTCAGCGAGACCGCGCGGCCGTTCCGCACGAGCCGCGCCGCCGCCACGCGCTTCGCCGGCGTGACGAGATTGAGCGCGCCGACCTGGTCGTTCCGGCCCCAGCGTCCCCAATTCCGACGGTCGCGGATGTACGAGCGGACGTCCTCTTCCGTGGGCAATGGCCGTTCGAGCATGTCTCCTCCGAGCCGGCGGGACGGGCCGCCGCATCGATCGTACTGACCGGGCATAGTAACAGGCCCCGGCATCGCCTGGGCCGGTCCTGACAGACTCGGCCGCCCTCGCCTACTGTCGCGCCAGCCACGTCCGGTACCTCCGAGGGCGTCTCCAACCAGTTCCGGCGATGCTCAACGCGGCCGGCGACGTTGACTGGACCGGCACGAGGCTCAGGCGATGATCGGGTGCTCCGTCGTGAGGATGAACGGCGGATCGCGCGTGATGACGTGGCCCTCGTCCGCCCGGACGCGCGCGCACTCAGGAGTCGCCGCCGACGCGCGCATCGCCTCGGCGTCGTCGAACCACGTGACGGCGACGCCGTCGTAGAGCGGCGCCCGCCCGGCCTCGTAGGCCGAGCGTCGAGTGTGGCTCTGCACGTAGCGGCGGACCCCGGGAATCAGCGCCGCGAGGGGACCGTGGATCCGGGACCAGTACGGCTGGAAGCGGTCGACTGGCATGCCTGCCTTCCGGGTCACGAACTCGACCTTCTTCACGCCATCGGCCGGGACCTGCCCGTCCTTGACGACGTGCTCCTCGGTGACGATCAGACCCATGGTCGAGCGCGCGATGAACTGCGCCTCGTCGGCTTGCACGGCCGCGTACTCCGCGGTGGAGGCCAGGGCGCGCATCACGCGAGTGTCGTCGAACCAGACCTCCGCGATCCCGTCGTACACCGGCTCACCCTCGCGGTACGCGGAGCGCAGCGTGTGCGACTGGACGTATCGGCGGATCCCCGGCAGCTTGATGACGACGGCGGGGTGGCGTGTCCGCCAGTACGTCTGGAAGGCCTCGACGGACATCCCGGACTTGCGCTTGAAGAACGACACCGCCTTGACCACGTTTCAGATCATAGCGCCGCCAAGAGCCCGGCCGGTGAGCCGCTGGCGCCCGTAACCACCCACCGTCGGCGGGCTTTCTCCATTCTGTTCTAAAGAGCTTGGCTAATTTCCGGAACATTGTGGAACGGCTGGGCCTCTCCCTCAATCCGGCCGAGGCTTAGATCCGTATGGAGCGGACGGACTGCACGAGACCGCCCGGCCGCGGAGGCGACGGTCGGCGATCGTGAGGCCCTAGCGAAGTCGCCCTGGACGCGTTGCTGGATAGAAGTTGGTGGCTCAGAAATGATCGCTCGGTTAGAAATTTACCAGATGTTTTCACAGCGAAGCGGTCGAAGCTCCCGATATTTCTGGAAACTCGGTTTGGGCATCAGATTTGCCTGGGGAAACCCGGCCATGGAGGGTTTCGCGCGCCGCGACGTCGGCCGTCCGTCGAAGATAGTGACCTACCTTCCTCAGGTCGCGCAGTGGCTGCGCGAGGATCCCCACCTCTCGAGCGCAGAAATTCTGCGGCGCCTGAGGCTCGCCGGCTATCTCGGCGGCAAGAGCGCACTCTACAAGTTTGTGAGTCGGCTGCGGGTTCGCGGATTCGGGTTTAGACGCTGCCCGCAGTGCCGTGCTCTACTCCGGGACATCGCCGAGGTCTGCCGGCACTGTGGATTGAGCGTGCCTTCCGCGGGCCCGCCTCCGCCGATCTTCCGAGCCGGGGCCCTCAGGGCGATTCGCAGTGAGGCGGCAGTGACCCGCCGCCTCGCCCCTCGCGTCCCCGTGGTCGAGCGGTATCTGGTCGTCGCCGCGGCGGGCCGGGAGAAACTCTACGAGTACTTCACGCGCAAGTTCGGCCGCACCGCCGCGATCGAGGTCGTCCCCGAGCGGCGTACGACCGACCGGCGCGAACGCGCGGCCACGGTGGAGCTCGACCGCCGACGCCAAGACCGGCGGGTTCGTCCCGCGCTCCACGACGAGCTACGCGTCTTTGGCTTCGCGATCGTCGCCCGAGACTGATCGCGCTCGAGCGCCGGCTTTGCCGGCGCAACGATTTCTGGGGGGACGTTTCGGAGGGAGGCGAGCCCCCCTCCGAGCTTCTAGCACGCCGGCCGCCGCAGAACTTCGGGAGCGATCCGGCGCCGGACCAACTTTCCGTCGCGCGCGTCACTGGCGAGACGGCCGTTCTCGACAATGACCCGGCCGCGGAGAATCGTCGTCACGGGCCAGCCCTGGATCGGCCAGCCTTCCCAGGGGCTGTAGTCGCTCACGTGAAAGTCCTCGCGCGCGAGCGTTTTTCGGATCGCCGGGTCGATGAGGACCAGGTCGGCGTCGCTGCCCGGCGCGATGACGCCCTTCTGGGGGTAGAGCCCCAGGATCCGCGCGGCGTTGGTGGAGGTGACCTCGGCGAACCGCTGGAGCGTCATCCGGCGCTTCGCCACGCCTTCGGAGAAGACGATCCCCATGCGCGCTTCGGCGCCGAGGTTCCCGCCGGTCACGTTCTCGAGATCCTGCCCGCGGAGCTTCAGCTCGAGCGACGTCGGGAACTCGTCGGTCGCCGTCGTCGAGACGCCGTCGCGCACGAGCCCGTCCCAGAGCGCCGCCTGGTCCTCGGGGTACTTGAGGGAGGGATACGTGTGGTAGCAGAAGCCCCGCGGGGTCTTGTAGTCCTCGGCGGTGAAACAGGCGTAGTGGTGGAGCGTCTCGGCGTAGATCGGGAGCCCTTCGGCACGCGCCTCGGCGACCGCCTCGACGCCCTCCTTCGCCGAGGTGTGCACGAAGTAGACGCCCGCGCCGGTCGCCGCCGCGAGCTGGATCGTCCGCCGGAACGCGAGCAGCTCTGACAGCTTGTTATGGACCAGCGGGAGCAGCCGGCCGTCGGTCTGCTTCTCCTCGCGGAACTTCTCGTACATGAACTGCACGATGTCGTGGTCCTCGGCGTGGACGGCCATGATGCCGTCGTGGGCCGCGACCTTCTCCATCGCGAGCTGGATGCGTCCGAAGTCGAGCCGGTAGGGGTGACGTCTGGGATGGGGCGGGAGCACCTCGACCGTGAACACCTTGAAGCTCGGGAAGCCCTCCTGGATCGCCTCCGGGATCGCGTCGAAGAGCTTGATCGGCAGCGCGCCCTGAAGGGCCACGTGGAAGGAGTAATCCGTGTACGAGTTCCCCTTCCAGCGTGCCGTCCGGCTCTCGATCGCCTGCGGGAGATCGGTCCCCGGCCGGACGAAGCAGAAGTCCACGTGGGTGGTCGTGCCGCCGTAGACCATCCCGCGGGTGTCGTCCTCGGGACCGAGCGTGTAGAGGTTGTCCTCCGGATGCATCGAGATGAAGTGGGCGAGGTGCGTGTGGGGCTCGATCCCGCCCGGGACGACGATCTTCCCCGTCGCGTCGATCACCCGTCCGGCGGAGGTCCCCGGGTCGGGGAGGCCAACGGCGACGATGCGCTCACCCTGGACGGCCACGTCCCACCGGCCGACGCCCTGCGGCGTCACCACGTCGCCTCCGCGAATCACGAGATCCAGCATGGCCCGTCCTCCTTCACTTCACCTCGGTCTTCGACTCCCACCTGACGAGCTTCGGGTCGACCTCCTTGAGCAGCCTCGTGTAGAACATGCCTTCGGGGGCGATCTTCTGGGGGATCCGGTTGAGCGAGTAGAGGAAGTCGACGAACTCGCCCATGCCCCGGTAGATCTTGTCCGTCATCTCCATCGAGTAGATGTTGAGCGCCATGATGTCGCGCGCGAGCCCTTCGTCCGTCTTCATCTCACGCGCCACGATCTTCACGGCGGCCTCGCGGTCGGTGTTGATCGCATTCGTCGCCTTCACCAGCGCCCTGAGAATCGCCTTCAGGGTGTTCGGGTTCTCCTTCAGCATCTTCCCGCTCGCGACCACGCCCGCGTGCACGAGCAGCCAGTCGACCTGGCCCTCCTTGCCCGGGATGTAGCTCCGGTTCCCGGTGAAGTACACCTTGCCCCCCGCGCTCTTGACCGCGTTGAAGACCCACGGCGCCCAGCCCGCCATCGCGTCGATGTCCCCCTTGGCGAGCGCGGTGATGGCGTCGGGCAGCGCGAGGTTCACGAACTGGATCTTGGTGAAGTCGACGCCGGTGTCCTTCGCCATACTCTGGATGGCCATCGTCACCGACGCGCCCTTCGGCATGCCGATCTTCAGCTTCTCGAGGTCCTTGGGCGAGCGCACGAGCTCCTGGGCCCGCTTGCCGAGCACGATTTGCTGCGTGCCGGCGATGTCGCTCTGGGGCGCGATGTTGTAGATCGCCTGCCCGGCCGCCGCGATCGGCACGACCATGGTCGCGGTCGCCGTGCCGAGGTGGATGTTGCCGGCGCCCCACATCGATGGCAGGTCGGTCCCCGCGATGTACCAGCGCGGGTTGACCTTGATCCCCTGCTCCCTGAAGTAGCCCATCGCGTCGGCCACGGCGAACTGCGCCGACATCTGCGCGTCGCGCACGAGCCACGCGTCCACCTCGCCGAGCTCCAGCCTCCCTTGGGCACGCGCGTCGCCCGCGCCGCCCCAGACGAGCAGCACCGCCAGCGCCACGGTCAGGTATCGCATCCCTCGGCTCCTTTCCCCATGAGACGCCCGCCGCGTCACCCGAGCGCGCGCCACCGCAGCACGCGCCGTTCGGCTGCCTGCAACAGTCCGTTGACGAGCGATCCGAGGAGCCCGAGCAGCAGGGCCCCCATGACGATCTGGGCCGGATTGAAGAAGACGCGCCCCTCCATGATCAGGTTGCCGAGCCCGGCGTCCGCGCCCATGAACTCGGCCCCCACGATCACGAAGATCGCGAGCCCGAAGCCCAGGCGCAGCGCGACCACGATGGACGGGAGCGCCGCGGGCAGGGCGACACGCCGCAGGAGCTCCCGACGCGAGGCGCCGAGGCTCGCGGCCGCGCGCAGCAGCATGACGTCCACGCGCCCGAGGCCCGCGGCGATCCCGATGAACATCGGAAAGAAGGTCGTGTACGCGATGAAGGCCACCTTCGACGTCTCGCCCAGGCCGAACCACACGAGGAACATCGGCAGGAACGCCAGCGGCGGAATCGGCCGGACGAACTCGATCACCGGCTCGAGCATGAGCCGCGCGGGCGTGTAGACGGCGACCAGCAGGCCGAGTCCCAGCGCGGCGGCCGCGGCGAGCCCGAAGCCCTCGGCGATCCGGAGGGACGACACGGCGAGATGCTGGGCGAGCGAGCCGTCCCGGGCGAGCGTGCCGGCGACCTCGACGACCTCGCCGGGCGTCGGCATCAGCACCGGATTCACGAGGCCGAGCGCCCGGCCGCCGTAGGCGACGAGCGCCCACGCGGTGAGGGCTCCGGCGAGCGCCGCCGCGCGGATCATTCGCGCACCTTCGCGACTTCTTCCTTGACGACCCGCGTGATCTCGCTCTCGTAGCGGGTGAACTCGGCCGCGAACCGGTCGCGGGCCTCGGGGAGCTTGATGGTGAACACGTCCTTGACCCGCCCGGGCGACGAGGTCATGACCACGATGCGATCGGCAAGATAGACCGCTTCCCGGATCGAGTGAGTGACGAAGACGATCGTCTTGTGCTCGACCCGCTGGATGCGCGAGAGCTCCTCCTGCATCACCTCACGCGTCTGCGCGTCGAGGGCGCCGAACGGCTCGTCCATGAGCACGATGGACGGATTGTTGGCGAGGGCCCGCGCGATCGCCACGCGCTGCTTCATCCCGCCGGAGAGCTGCACGGGGAACTTCGTCGCGTGCTCGCTGAGCCCGACCATGTCGAGGTACCGCGCCACGACCTCGCGGCGCCTCGCGGCCGGGACGCCCATGAGCCGTGGCCCGAACTCGACGTTCTGCGCGACGGTGAGCCAGGGGAACAGCGCGTACTCCTGAAAGACCACGCCGCGCTCGGGCCCGGGGCCTGCGATCGGCGCGCCGTCCACGCGCACTCGCCCGCGCGTCGGCGGGATGAAGCCGGCGACGATGTTGAGCAGCGTGGACTTGCCGCAGCCGGACGGGCCCAGCAGGCACAACAACTCGGCCGCCTGGACCTCGAGGCTCACGTCGATCAGCGCCGGCGTCGAGCGGCCGTCGAGACCGAACGCCTTGTGAACGCCCTCGATCTGGACGCGCGCGCCGCCGGCCCCTCCGGGGCCCGCCATGGTCATGACGTGGGTGGACGCTCCCACCGAAGCCAGCGACGCTCGAGGAGCACGACGAGTCCGTTGCCGCCATACCCCAGGAATCCCAGCACGATCGCGGCGCCGAGCATCTGCTCCACGAGGAAGAAGTTTCGCCCGTCGTTGATGAGGTAGCCGAGCCCTTCCTCGGCGCCGATGAACTCGGAGATGACGATGACGAAGAACGAGAGCGCCACGCCGAGGCGGATCCCGATCAGGATCTCCGGGAGCGCGGCCGGCAGCACGACCCGGAAGAAGAGCCGGGCGCGGCGGGCGCCCAGACTGGTGGCGGCCCGGAGCAGCAGCGGGTCGACGTGCTGGACGGCGTGGACCGTCGTGAGGAACATCGGGAAGAACGTGGCGTAGGTGATGAACGCGATCTTGGACGTCTCGCCGATCCCCACCCACACGATGAAGAGCGGCAGCATCGCCAGCGGCGGGACCGGCCGCAGGATCTCGACGATCGGCTCGAGCAGGTTCCGCACCAGGCGGAAATGTCCGGCCGGCAGCCCGAGGCCGAGCGCCAGGGCCGCGCCCGTCGCGAACCCGACGGCCACGCGCTCGAGCGTGGCGGCCACGTGGCCCCAGAGCTGCCCGTTCACCGCGAGCGCCGCCACCTTCCCCAGCACGCGCCACGGGCCCGCGAGGAAGATCGGATTGAAGAGCCCGAGGAGCACGACGAGCCCGGACGCGAGGCTCCACAGCCCGAGAAACGCGAGGACGGCGCCGAGGCGCAGCGCGAGCGCGCGCCGGCGCGGGAGCGGCGCCCCGCGGAGCCCCCACTGCACCAGGTCCGTCACCGTGCTCACCCCACGACCTCCTCGACGGCGGCGTTGTGGACGTATCTCACGTGCAGGGCGTCAGGTCAAGGCGGCGCGAAGGCGTTATACTCCGCGGCGATGGGCGATCTCTTGCTGCGAGGCGGGTTGACCGACGGCCGCCGGCGGGATGTGGCCATCCGTGACGGACGGATCCATCGGCTCGGCGCCGAGCTCGACCCAACCGGGTACGAAACGCTGGATGTGGCGGACAAGCTCGTCGTCCCGGGCTTCGTCGAGAGCCACATCCACCCGGACAAGGCCTTCATCGCCGACCGCACCGACGGGCTCTCCGCGGGAGGCCCGACCGCCCAGACGCTGGTCGCCGAGCTGAAGAAAGCGTTCACGGTCGACGACATCTACCGGCGCGCGCGGCGCGTGATGGAGCTGGCCGTCCGGCACGGCTGCACGACGATGCGCGCGCACGTCGAGGTGGACGCCTACGTCGAGCTCCGGGGCGTCGAGGCGCTGCGCCGTTTGCAGGCCGAGTGGGCCGGCGTGCTCGACCTCCGGCTCATCGCCTTCGCCCAGGAGGGCATCTTCCACGACGGCGTGACGCAGGGCCTGCTGCGCGAGGCGCTCAAGACGGGGCTCGACGTCCTGGGGGGCTGCCCCTACATGGACCGCGAGCAGCGTCGCCACATCGACTGGTTTTTCGACACCGCCGAGGGCTTCGGCGTCCGGCTGGACTTCCATGCCGACTCCTCGGACGACCCGAGCATGCTGACGAGCGACTACATCGCCGAGCAGACGATCGCCCGCCGCATGCAGGGGCGCGTGACCGTCGGGCACCTCTCGACGCTCGACGTGCTCGAGCCCGACCACCGGGCGCGCGTCATCGACAAGCTGCGTGAGGCCGGCCTCCACGTCATCAGCCTGCCCGCCACAGAGCTCCACGTGAAGGCGCGCGGCGACGCCCGGCGGACCTGGCGCGGCGTCACGCGCATTGGCGCGCTTCGCGCGGCCGGGGTCAACGTCTCGCTCTCCACGAACAACATCGTCAACCCCTTCACCCCCTACGGCCACCCCGACCTCCTGCGCCAGGCGCTCGTGGCCGCGATGGCCGCACACCTCGGGAACCTCGATCAGATGGCCTGGCTGCTGGACCTGATCACCACGAACCCGGCCCGCGCGATCGGACTCGAGGGCCACGGCCTGGCCGAGGGGTGTCGCGCCGACCTCGTCGTGCTCGACGCGCGCGACCCCGCGCAGGCGATCACCGAGCAGGCGGAAAAGCTCTACGTGATCAAGGGCGGGAGGATCGTCGCACAGAACACGCGCACCAGCACGATGACGACGCCGCGGTGACGGGTGACGGAGGCGAACACGATGACCACGGAATCCAGGACCACGGTGGGGCTCCTTCACCCGGGCGACATGGGATCGGCCGTGGGCGCCACGGTCGTGGCGGGAGGGGCGCGCGTGCTCTGGGCTTCGGCGGGGCGCAGCGCGGCGACCCGGGCCCGCGCGCGTGAAGCCGGGCTCGAGGACGCCGGGACGCTCGAGTCGGTCGTCCAGGCGAGCCGCGTGATCGTGTCGGTCGTGCCGCCGCACGGCGCGGCCGACCTCGCGCGCGCGGTCGCCCAGCTCGGCTTCCGGGGGGTCTACGTGGACGCGAACGCCGTGGCACCCGCGACAGCCCGGGAGATCGGCCGTGTCGTCGAGGCGGCGGGCGCCCGCTTCGTCGACGGAGGCATCATCGGCCCCGCGACGCGCGGCACGCGCGGCGTCACGCGCGTCTACCTCTCCGGGCCGGGCGCGACGGAGATCGCTGCCGTGTTCGGCGCGGGCCCGCTGGAGGCCGTCGTCCTCGACGCGCCTCCCGGAGCGGCGTCGGCCGTGAAGATGGCGTACGCCGGCTGGAACAAGGGCGGCCAGGCGCTGCTCGCCGCGATCCGCGCGTTCGCCCTTGCCGAAGGCGTGGACGCGGCGCTCCTCGCCGAGTGGAAGATCTCCCATCCCGACCTCCCCGCACGCTCCGAGCGCGCGGTCTACGACAACGCGAAGAAGGCCTGGCGCTTCGTGGGCGAGATGGAGGAGATCGCGCGGTCGCTCGCCGCGGTGGGGCTTCCCTCCGCGTTCCACGAGGCCGCCCGGGAGATCTACGCGCGGCTCGCCGACTACAAGGACACGACGCAGCCGCCCACGGTGGAGGAGGCCACCGCGAAGCTCCTCGGGCCGGCGAACCCCTCTTCAGGGCGCTTGCGGGTACGGCTCAGGAATCGAGAAGGTTGATCCGATCGATATCGTCAGCGTTTCGCCAGCGCCGTTCACATAGATCAAGACGGAGCCGGGTAAGTCGACGAAGGCACTCGTTTCGTCGACGTCGTCGTCGCTATACGCGGGCCGTACGCCGTAGCATTGGCCGATGGTGCTCGCAAGCCGCCGGACCGCGTCTTTGCGCTCGGAGGGGGTGATCCGCCACGTGCACCAGTAGGAGCGCGACGAGTCGTGATACCAGCATTCCGAGGCTCCGGGCAGATTCTGAGTCACCCGCGTCTTGAGATCGCTGCGATTGGCTTCGTCGCGGATGGACCAGAATCTCGAACGCGCGAGTGGTACCAAGCGGTCGAGGCCGGCACAGACGGACTGCGCGACCGCGTCATGAGTCATCACGACAAGCGACGCCGCGGCGGCGGCGATCCGCATAGCTCCGAGTCCGGCGACCATCAGCGGGCACGGGTCCCGTGCCTGTCGCCTCGTCGGCTCAGATCACGCGGTCCGTCTCGAGCGCCCTGAGCTCGTCCGCGGGGAGGCCGAGCCAGCCGCCGTAGACCTCGGCATTGTGCTCGCCCAAGAGCGGCGCGCGCGTCACGGCCGTGGGCGAGGCGGAGAGCTGCACGGGGTTGCCGGGCATGGCGAACCGGCCCCGCATCGGGTGCTCGAGATTCACCACCATGCCGCGCCCGACCAGCCCGGGGTCCGAGAGGACCTCCCCGGAGTCGAGGACCGCGCCGCAGGGAATGCCGGCGCCCCCCAGGATCTCCATCGCCTCGTGCTTGGTCCGCTTCTCCGTCCACGCCTCGATGAGCGGATCGATCTCCGCGGCGTGCTCGGCGCGCGTCTGCCGGTCGGCGAGCCGCGGGTCGTCCCCGAGCTCGGGGCGTCCGAGGATCCGCGTGAGCGTGCGCCACATGTCGAGCGTCGCGCAGTGGATGAAGACGTAGTCGTTTGCTCCGAAGGGGCGACAGCGGTAGAGGTTGGACGGGCCCGCGGCGACCGAACGGTTCCCGCGCCGCGGCACGGGCTTCCCCGTCACGTAGTGCTCGCGCAGGTGGATGCGGACGAGGTTCAGGACGGCATCCTGCTGAGCGACCTCAACCCGCTGGCCCTCGCCAGTGTTCTGACGCTGGACGAGTGCGGCCAGGATGCCGATGGCGCAGTGGAGCCCCGCGCCCGTGTCCCCGAGCCCGGCTTCCGTCCGCAGCGGCGGACTGTCGGGCGTGCCGGTGAGGCTCATCACGCCGCCCATCGCCTGCGCGATCCACTCGAAGCTCTTGTAGTCCGCGTAGGGCCCGGGGGTCCCGAAGCCCTTGACCGACGCGGCGATGATCCGCGGATTGATTCGGCGGAGCGTGTCGTATCCGAAGCCCAACCGCTCGATCGCGCCCGGCCCGAAGTTCTCGACGACGACGTCGGCGCGCCGCACCATCCGCTCGAAGACGGCGCGTCCGCGCTCGGCCTTCAGATCAAGCGTGACGCTCTTCTTGTTGGCGTTGAGCATGAGGAAGAACCATGCGTCCGTGTCCGGCCGCTCCGAGAGCGCACGCCGCCCCGGCTCGCCTCCGGGCGGCTCGATCTTGATCACATCAGCGCCGAGCCACGCGAGCATCTCGGTGCAGCTCGGCCCCGCCTCGTACTGGGTCAGGTCCAGAACGACGATGCCCTCGAGCGCCTTTCCCATGTCCCCTCCGGCCGGCTACGTGGTGTAGGCGGAGAACCGGATCGTCTGCGCGCGCGCCTTGAAGTCGGTCACGACGTTCACGACCGCGGGCTTCCCCGAGGCGCCCGCCCGCTCGAGCGCGGGCCGGATCTCGTGCGGCTTCTCGACGTACTCGCCGTGAGCGCCGAGATCCTGGGCGACCTTGTCGTAGCGCGTGAACCCGAGGTTGCGTCCGGGCTTGCTCCCCTGGGGGTCCGCCGTCCAGCCGCCGTTGTTGCTGATCACGACGAGGACGGGGATCCGGTGGCGGACCGCCGTGTCGATCTCCATCGCGTTGAGCCCGTAGGAGCCGTCGCCGTGGAGGACGACGACCTGCGCCTCCGGGCGCGCGACCTTCGCGCCGATGCCGAACGGCAGCCCCACCCCCATGCATCCGAAGGCGCCGGAGTTCAGCCGGTGGCCCGGCGCGAACGTCGGGATCGACTGGCGCCCGTAGTTCAGGATCTCCTGACCGTCGACGACGAGGATCGCGTCGCGCCGGAGGAAATCGCGCACCTCCTTGCACAGCCGGAGGGGATGGATCGGGACCTGGTCGGTCGCCATGAGCCTCGTCATCTCGGCCGCCTTCTCCGCGTCGAGCGCCCCGAGCTTCGACACCCACGCGGCGTAGCGGCTCGCCTCGATCCGCGGGCGCGCCGCGGCGACGAGCTGCTGGAGGACCGCGCGCGCGTCGCCGACGATCGGGACGTCGACCCGGCGGTTCCAGCCGAGCTGGCTCGGGTTCACGTCGACCTGGATGACCTTCAGATCCGCCGCGAACCGGGGCGGGCGACCGAACTGGAGGACGTAGTTGAAGCGCGTGCCGACCGCGAGGAGGACGTCGGCCTCCGCGAAGGCCTTGGCGCGCGCGTTGAGGAACGCGAGCTCGTGGTCCTCCGGGATCACGCCGCGCGAGATCGGGGTCGTGTAGAAGGGGATGCCGGTCGCCTCCACGAAGGCCTGGAACGCGGACGCGGCGTCCGACCACCAGACGCCACTTCCGCCCACGATCAGCGGCCGCTCGGCCCGCGCGAGCAGGCCGACGGCGTCCGCGACCGCGGTGGGATCGCCCTGCGGTCGGGGCACAGCCTGCGCGCGACCCGGGAAGGGAACGCTGGCCTCGTCCACGGCCTCACCCAGGACGTCGCCGGGGAGATCGAGATAGACGGGGCCGGGTCGGCCCGTCGTTGCCTGACGGAAGGCCGTGGCCACGAACTCGGGGATGCGGCGGGCATCCAGCACGCGCTCGGCCCATTTCGTGATCGGGCGCATGATCGCGACCTGGTCGATCTCCTGGAACGCCTCCATCCCGAGATAGACCCGGGGGCTCGACCCACCCACCGCGATCAGCGGGGCGGCGTCGACGAAGGCATTGGCGACGCCGGTGACGAGATTCGTCGTCCCAGGTCCCGAGCAGCCCATACAGACGCCGGGGCGCCGTGTGACGCGGCCGTAGGCGTGCGCCATCATCGCCGCCGCCTGCTCGTGGCGTGTGTCGACGGCCCGCACCCCGAGCTTGATGCAGGCGCTCTCGGTCTCGAGCATCGGCCCGCCCATGAGGAAGAAGAGCGTGTCCATCCCCTGCGAGGCAAGCGATCGCGCGAGGAGCTCCGATCCGGTCAGTGATCCCATGCGCCCCTCCTTGGGCCAGGCCCGTGCGTCGAAGATACCCGAAATCGGCTTGACAATGCGCGGCCAACGGAAGAGATTCTCTGCACCTCTCGTCCGTCCATCGACGCGGGAGCGAGGAGGGAGCCCGTGAACACGATCTCCCGTCGGACCTTTCTCAAAGGATCGAGCGCGCTCGGGTTGGCGGGCCTGGGAGGGGTCGCCCCCGCCTTCGCCCAGACCACGAAGCTCCACCTCCTCCAGTGGGTCGACTTCATCCCGGAAGGCGACGCCGAGCTCCGGCGACAGATCGCCGAGTACAGCCAGCAGATGAAGGTGCAGGTCACCCTCGAGACGATCAACGCCAACGATCTCCAGGCGCGCATCACCGCGGCGATCCAGTCGGGGAGCGGCGCGGACATCATCCTGATGCTCCACAACTGGCCTCACCTCTATGCAAACGCCCTCGCCGACGTTTCGGATCTGTGCGAATGGAAGGGGCGGGAGCAGGGCGGCTACTACCCCCACAACGAGGCCGCGGCGCGGTCTGGCAAGCGGTGGCTCGCCCTGCCGTGGGGCACCGGCGGTATCCTCATCGCCTACCGTCGATCGTGGTTCGCCGACGCCGGCGCCTCACAACCGCCCCGGACGCTCGAGGAGTACCGGAAGCTCGGCATCGCGCTGAAGAAAAAGGGCAAGCCGTTCGGTCAGACCCTCGGCCACACGTTCGGCGACGCGCCGGCCTGGACGTATCCGCTCACCTGGACATTCGGCGGCGCCGAGACCGAGCCGAGCGGGAAGCGGGTCGTCCTGAACTCCAAGGGGACGATCGAAGCGGTGAAGTGGATGGTCGGCTTGTGGAAGGACGCCTGCGACGAGGGCGCGCTGGCGTGGGACGACACGAACAACAACCGCGCCTTCCACGCCGGCGAGATCAGCGCCACGCTCAACGGCGCCTCGATCTATATCTTCGCCAAGCGCAACCCGGAGAAGATCCGGGACGACGCGGGCCAGCCGATGTGGCAGGACATCTCGCATTTCTCGATCCCGGACGGTCCGCTGGGCCGGACGTCACCCTACAAGGTCGCCTTCTCGCACGCCGTCATGAAGTACTCGAAGAACCAGAAGGCCGCGCGGGAGTTCCTCAAGTGGCTCCACTCGAAGGAGCAGTTCGGCAAGTGGTTCGAGATCGAGGAGGGCTACAGCGTCGGAGCCACGACCCTCTGGGAGAACCACCCGATGTGGGAGAAGGTCGATGAGGCGCTGAGGCCCTTCCGGACTGCGCCGCGCGGCGCCCGCATGATCGGCTACGCGGGGCCGCCGACGGCCAAGGCGAGCGAGGCGCTGACCAAGTACATCATCACGGACATGTACGCCAAGGCCGTGCAGGGCTTGTCACCCGAGGACGCGGTGAAGTGGGCGGAGGGGGAGCTCAGGAAGATCTACGAAGGGTGACGCGGAAGCGCGACGGTGTTCGGCTGGCTCACGTGGGCGTCGAGCCGCTGGGCCGGTAGCTTTCCGAGCTCGACTTCTCGAGGTCGAGCATCTCCGGTACCGGCTGTGGCGCGTCCATCAGCTCGAGCCGGTTGATGCGCTTGAGCTGATCGACGGCCGCCTGGATCCGCCGCGTGGCCTCGAGGATCTCTTCGATCCGCCGGCGCCGTGCGGCGTCGACCTCCTCGGCCAGCAGCTGCGCCTGACCCACGACGACCGCCAGCGGGTTGTTGATCTCGTGCGCGGCGGCGGCGGCGAGGCTGGCGACGAATCGGAGGGCGTCCCGTTCCCGGACGGCCGCTTCGGCCCGCTTGCGGTGCGTGATGTCGCGGGCGATCGACGACACGCCGACGATCTGCCCGCCCGGGTCCCGGATCGGCGACAGCGTGACCGACACGTCGATCCGCCGCCCGTCCCTCGTCATCTGCACGGTCTCGTATCCGGTCTCGTAATGGTCGACCCGTTCACCCCGTTTGAGCCGTTCGAGGATCATCGAAAGCTCGTCCCAGTGCTCGTGCGGGATGATGAGCGCGATCGGCCACCGCCCAACGACCTCCCGGGCCGAGTATCCGTAGAGCCGCTCGGCGCCCGCGTTCCAGCTCACGATCATGCCGTCGAGCGTCTTGGCGATGATCGCGTCGTCCGAGAACTCCACGATCGACGCGGCCCGGGCCAGGGCCTCTTCGGCCCGGCCCCGCTCCGCGACCACCGCCGCCAGGAGCAGCGTCATCATCGCGATCGTGCCCATGAAGGCCTGTAGCAACAGGAGCGACTCGTTCTGCGTGTCCCAGACGAAGGGCCCGGCTCCCCGCAACGTGCCCCAGGTCGCGATCACCGAAAGGAGGACGACGCACGTCGCCGCTTCCCGCGGCCCGAACCGGAACGCGGCCAGAATGAGCACCGGGATACAGAGGAACTCGAGCGGATAATCCCTCACCCACGCCGACCCCAGGCCGCCGAACACCGCCAAACCGACCACCGCCACAGAGCCGAGCAGCAGCGCCAGCTCCATGGCCCTCGCCCCGCTGAGACGCACCGTGCGGTCCGTGGACCAGAGGATCAGGGCCGGGGCCACCACCAGCGCGCCGGCCACATCGCCGAGCCACCACGTGAGCCAGATCGCCCCAAAGCGGCCCCAGCTCGCGTAACCCCCGAGCGCCAGGCTCGTCACGCCGATCGTCGCGCTGACGGCTGTGCCGAGGAGTCCGGCGAGGGCGGCAAACAGCAGGATGTCCCTCGCCCGACCGAAGACATTGCGGCCGCCGGCGAACCGTGTCACGAGGAAGGCGCCGAGGAGCCCTTCGAGGGTGTTGCCGCTGGCGATGCCGAGCGACGTCCAGACGGATCCCTCCGTCGTCACGTTCACCAGGAACGCCCCCAGGAAGAGCGCCGGCCAGACACGGTAGCCGAGCAGGAGTGCCGCCGCCAGGGCGATCCCGGTGGGCGGCCACACCGCCGTCGCGCTCGCGTGGACGAAGGCGAGCGTCAGCCCCAGCTTTCCGGCGACGAAGTAGACGCCGGCGAGCACGGGGAGACCCCACGGCACGAAGGAGAGGCGGAGCGCACCCACCTTGCAATTCTCCCAAGAGGAGGCGCTATGCCGGGCCCTGGCGACCCGGGGACGGGCGGGAGAGGTTATTCCCCCCTTCCGCCCCGTACCGACGAGAGACGACGCTGGGCTACTTCTTCTTGGCGACAGTCCCGGGCCTGACTTCGCCCACGAACTGCAGCTTCTCCTTTCCCTTCAGCACGTCGGGCGTAATCGACCACGTTCCCCGGCAGCTGGCTCCCACGATCTTGCCCGCGGTCGGCGGGGAAACGATCGCGGTGAACGCGCTTCCGACTCCACCGAGGACGCAGAAGATCGCCTTGAACGGAGCGTACACGACTGTCCCCAGCACGCTCCCCGCGCCGTAGCCGACCTGCCGCGGCGTACTCTCGTTCGGGTCATACGCTGCGACAGCCACACGACTCTGTCCAAGGAGCACCAGCGCGAGCAGTACCGTGACAACCCGTTTCATCTGGCCGTCCTCCAGTCTCAGTCTTGAAGCTTCATGCGGTGACTACCGCCCACCGCCAGGGCCAGCGCCGTGACCGCTGCTCGCGGCGCCACTCTTCGTGCCGCCCGCCGCGCTCCCGCGGCGCACAGTGGCGCCGGGCCCCTCGTTGTGCTGACGCTCGAAGGTATTGACCACCTGCCCCAGGTTCTTCTGCGTGAGCAGGCCCTGCGTCTTCATCTGCCTGAAGATCTCCCCCCACCCTTGCCGGCTCTGCTTCTTCGCCGCGATCTCGTCGAGCGTCAGCGGCGTCGACGCACCGGTCGATTGCGCCTCGAACAGCGCGCGGGCGATTTTCTGCTCAGCCGGGGGGAGCTGGGCGAACACGCCCGTACCGGTCGTTTGCGCCCACGCGCCGACCGGCGCCAAGGCCAGGGCAACGACGGCGCCGATGACCACTGCTTTCATACTGGTCCTCCACTCTCCTCACTTAAATCAGGCCTTTACCTAGCATACTCCCACCTATGCCCCTGATTTAGCAGGCGTTGTACCAGAGTGCGGTGCGAGCCCTCATCACCGAGAAATGTCCATTTCGGCAGGCACTTAGAGAACGAGGGACGTAGACGGGCCAGGACCTTCCGGTGTCCGCCTGCTGACACGAGGGCTTGCTAACAGTGCCACCTTTCCCCGGGGGGGTCGGCCTAGCGCTTGTCGGCCTAGCGCTTAAGGAGGTATGGCACGTCGGCGACGACGGTGTTTCGTCGGAACAGGAGCGCACCCTTGATGAGGAGCGCGGTCTGGTTGTGCAGGATGTGTTGCCACCATCGCCGCGGGAGGAATTCGGGAAGGACGATGGTGACCATCTGCTCATCGCCGCGCGACTGGATCTGGTCGACGTAGTCGAGGAACGGTCGCAAGAGCGACCGGTACGGCGACGTCAAGACGACCAGGGGGACGCCGAGCCCCCACTTGGCCCACTTCTCCTCGAGCTTGGCGGTCCGTGCGGGGTCCGTCTCCACGTAGACGGCGCGCACCGTGGCCGTCGGCGCGAGCGTCTTCGCGTACTGCACGGCGCGCACGACCCCCCGGTGGACGTCGCCGATGAGGACGAGCACGGTGTGCCGGAATTCGGGCGGCCCCTCGAAGCCTTCGAGCGAGAGCTCGACGGCGACCTCCTCGTAGTGATGGTGCAGGACCCGAAACACGCCGACCAGGAGCGGAATCACGAGGACGACGATCCAGGCCCCCTCGCTGAACTTCGTGATCGCGAGGGTCAGGAGGACGATGCCGGTCACGATCGCGCCGACCCCGTTGATCCACACCCGCCAGCGCCAGCCCTGCTCCCGGAGCCTGAGCCATCGGCGCACCATGCCGCTCTGCGAGAGCGTGAATGAGATGAACACGCCGATGGCGTAGAGGGGCAGGAGCGCGTGAGTATCGCCCGCGAAGACCACGATCAGGAGGATGGCGAACCCGCTCAGGATCAGGATCCCGTTCGAGAACACCAGCCGGTCGCCCTGGTTTGCGAACTGCCTTGGCACGAAGCGGTCGCGCGCCAGGATCGACGAGAGGCGCGGGAAGTCGGCGTACGACGTGTTGGCCGCGAGAACCAGGATCAGGAGGGTGGAGGCCTGGACGCAGTAGTACGGCACGCCGGTGCCGAAGACCCGATGGGCGATCTTCGACACGACCGTCTCGTCGCCACCCGGGACGATCCCGAAGTCGTAGGCGAGGTAGGTGATCCCGAGGAACATCGTGATCGAGAGCACTCCGAGCCACGTCATGACGTTCTGCGCGTTGCGTCCCTCGGGTGGCTTGAGCGCCTGGACGCCGTTGGAGACCGCCTCGACGCCCGTCAGCGCGGTGCAGCCAGCGGCGTAGCTTCTCAACAGGAGAAAGAGTCCGAGGCCCTCGAGACCCGGCGGATGAGGCTCGTAAGGGGCCTCGGGGAGCAGATTGAGCGCTGTGGCGACGAGCCCGTACCCGACCATCCCCAG
>MNCR01000027.1:18557-44292 GCA_001914535.1 Candidatus Rokubacteria bacterium 13_2_20CM_69_15_1 | reverse complement strand
CGGTCGTCCACGGCGTGCTCTACGGCGAGCAGTTCGACACACGCCGCCACCGACCCGGCACCGTCGTCAAGGCCGCAACGCTTCATCAGGCGAGCGCCGTGGAGCTCGACGGGCTTCACCAGGTCAGCGTGATCGTGGACGTCTAGGGCTGTCTCCCATTTGAGACATTGGGTCATCCACCGCGTGTCATCGATGCGACGTGAGGGGCGCGGACCTCGTGCGGGTCAGGCGGAGAAGCCCTGGAGTGGCAGCCATTTACAGACTCGTCGGAACCGTGGCATTGGGGTTGCTCGATATCCGGCTGCTCTATGCGCCAGCACACCATCAAGAGGTCGGTCACGCTGGAAGGGGTCGGCCTCCACTCAGGTAAGCCGGCCAGGGTCACCCTCTCCCCGGCGCCAGCGGACACCGGCATCGTGTTCAGGGCCGGCACCGACCGGATCGCCGCCGTTCCCGAGAGTGTGGTCAACTCGCACTACGCCACGACAATCGGGAAGAACGGCACGCGCGTGCAGACCGTCGAGCACCTGATGGCCGCCGCGGCCGGACTCGGCATCGACAACCTCGAGGTCGAGGTGGACGGGCCGGAGATCCCCGCGCTGGACGGTAGCGCGAAGCCCTTCGTCACGCTGCTCGCCGCCGCCGGACGGAACCAGCAGTCGGCGCGCCGGCGGCCGCTCGTCCTTCCCTCCCCGATCCGCGTCGGGGGCGAGGGGCGCTGGATCCACGTCTTCCCGTCGACGACCTTTCGGGTCAGCTACACGCTCGACGTGGATCACCCGGCCATCGGCACGCAGGTTCTGTCCTGGACGCCCGGCTCGGAGCGCTCCTTCGCCGACGACGTCGCGCCGGCGCGCACCTACGGGTTCCTCAAAGACCTCGGGATCATGCGGAAGAAGGGGCTCGCCCGCGGCGGCTCGCTCGACAACGCGGTCGTGCTCGCGAACCGTGGCCCGCTCAACGGCCTGCGCTACCGAGACGAGTTCGTCCGGCACAAGATCCTCGATCTCATCGGCGACCTGGCGCTGCTCGGCCGTCCGATCCTCGCGCACGTCGTCGCGCGCAACGGAGGCCACACGCTCAACGTCGAGCTCGTGCTCGCGATCCAGCGCGCCCTCGGCATCGAGCGGCGGCCCGCGGGCGCTGTCCTCAGAGTCCTGCCGCAGGTACGCGCCTCCGGCCTCGCCGCCATCTGAGCGGCGGACCCGCCGCCCGCCCACGCTATAATGCTTCTTCCGTCGTATGCGTGCTTTCTACATAAAGCGCTCACTCTTTCCGGCGGCGCTGGCGCTGGCGATCGCCGCGCCCGCGCGCGCCGAGCTGCGCATCAACGAACTCGCCGTCTTCCTCAACGACCATGAGGTGACGGTCCACGTCGTGCTGTTCGGCGCCGTCCCCGACGCGTTCCAGGAGGGAATCCAGAGCGGCATCCCGGCGCACGTCCGGTTCACGGTCGAGCTCTGGCAGTACAACCGCCACTGGCGCGACCAGCGGCTGACGGTGCAACTGGTCGAGCGCAGCCTGGTCTACAACGTGGTGACCAAAGAATTCAGGGTCACGTCCCTCAAGGGCGAGGTGCGGCCGGTGCATATCACGCGCGACGTCCGCGACGCTCAGCGCGTCCTCTCCGAGCTACGCGGCCTCAAGATGACGCCCGCCAGCGCGCTCGACCCCAACGCGGTGATCTACGCCCGGGTCAACGCCGAGGCGGCGCTCAACGGGGAGAACACCTTCCTCTCGCGGCTGGCCGGCACGGCCGAGCAGACCTCGCGCCAGTCCGACTACCGCACGATCCAGCGGGTGCAATAGTGCCGCTGCTCAGCGAAGCGAACCGGCGCAAGCGCAACCTCCTGATCATCGCGGGGTTCCTCTTCCTGGTCGGCGCGGCGAACCTCGTGGACACGGGCGTCTACGCGCCGGATCTCCCCCTCGCCTCCAACATCACGGTCTTCGCCCTCCTCAACCTCAACCTGATCGTCCTCCTGCTGCTGGTCGTGCTGCTGTGCCGGAACCTGATCAAGCTCTGGTTCGAGCGGCGGCAGAACGTCATCGGCGCGAAGTTCAAGACCAAGCTCGTGCTCGCCTTCCTGTCGCTCTCGCTCGCGCCGGCGATCCTGATCTTCCTCATCGCGTCGAACTTCATCAACAAGTCGATCGAGGGGTGGTTTAAGCCGCAGGTGGAGCGCCCGCTCGACCAGGCGCTCGCGGTGGCGCAGACGTACTACAACAACCTCGAGCGGACCGCGCTCCGGCACGCGCAGCACATCGGCCGCGTGGTCGACCGCGACGACCTCCTCGGCGGAGCGCGGCGCGCGGCCCTCGCGACGTACCTGGTCGACGCGCAGGAGCAGCTCGGGATCAGCGCGATCACCGTCTTCAACGCGCAGGGGCAGGAGTTCGTGCACGTGCGGGACCCGGTGCTCGGTGACCAACCGACGCGCGACGTGAACGAGAGCCAGCTCAAGCGTGCGCTGGCCGGCCAGGAGGTGACGACCGTCCGCGAGCTCCAGTCCGGAGACCTCATCGAGGCCTTCATGCCGATCTGGTCGCAGCGAGGCGGCGCCGAGCCGCGCGTCGCCGGCGTCATCGTGGTCGCCACGCACGTCTCCGAGCGGCTCGAGGCGCGGGTGCGCAACATCTCGCAGGCGTTCCAGGAATACAAGCAGGTCAAGCTCCTCAAGACCCCGATCAAGGGCATCTACATCCTGCTGTTCCTCTTGATGACGCTGATCGTGGTCTTCTCGTTCGCCTGGTTCGGGCTCTATCTGGCCCGCGGGATCACGGGGCCTATCGCGGAGCTCGCCGAGGGCACACGCGAGGTGGCCGCCGGCCACCTGAGCTACAAGGTCCAGGCGCGCGCCAATGACGAGCTCGGCGGTCTCGTGCAGTCGTTCAACCGAATGACCGACGACCTGGCCGAGTCCAATCGCCGGCTGGAGGAGGCGTACCTCGACCTCTCGGACAAGCACACCGAGCTCGAGGACCGCCGTCGCTACACCGAGACCGTGCTCGAGGCGCTCTCGAGTGGCGTCGTGTCGTTCGATCCGCTCGGGCGGCTCACGACCATCAACCGGGCCGCCGCGCGCATGTTCGGCGTGACCGAGGGAGCCGTGGGCCGGCTCCTGGAGGAGGTCTTCGCCGGCCCCGACGTCCGTCAGGTGGCGGCGCTCGTGCAGCGCACGCGGCGCCCGAAGGCGGGGGCCGTCGAGCAGGAGCTCCACCTGCGACGCGGCTCCACGACGCTCTCGCTGCTCGCCTCGGCGACCGCGCTGCGGGGGCCGGAAGGCGAGTATACCGGCGCGGTCGTCGTCTTCGATGACCTCACGGAATTGCTGAAGGCGCAGCGCGTGGCCGCCTGGCGGGAGGTGGCGCAACGGATCGCGCACGAGATCAAGAACCCGTTGACGCCCATCCAGCTCTCCGCCCAGCGGCTCCGCCGGCGGCTGGCCCGGAGCGCGGGCGAGGACGCGCAGCTCGTCGCGGAGTGCACCGGGACGATCATCGACGAGGTCGAGGGCCTGCGGCGGCTCGTCGACGAATTCTCGCGCTTCGCCCGCATGCCGACCCTGGCCCCGCGGCTCACGGACCTCCGGCCGCTCGTCGAGTCCGTGGTGGCGCTCTATCGGGAGGCGCAACCGGCGGTCACGCTGCTCACGCGGCACGCCGAGGACCTGCCCCCGGTGGAGGTGGACCCCGATCACATCAAGCGCGCGGTGCTGAACCTCGTGGACAACGCCGTCGAGGCGGTGGGGGGAGCCGGCGAGGTCAGCGTCAGGACGGCCCACGTTCCCGAGACCGGTCACGCTCGGATCATCGTGACCGACACCGGACCCGGCATCAGTCCCGAGGACAAAGAGAAGCTTTTCCTGCCCTACTTCTCGACCAAGGCCGAGGGCATGGGGCTCGGGCTCCCGATCGTCTGGGAGATCGTCACCGAGCACGGCGGCACGATCCGTGTGGAGGACAACGAGCCGCGAGGGAGCCGGTTCATCATCGAGGTGCCCGTGTCGCGCACCCCCGCGCCGGTCGAGGCCTAGCCGATGGCCGGCGAGCATATCCTGATCGTCGACGACGAGCCCGCGATCCAGGCGTCGGTGCGCGGCGTCCTGGAAGACGAGGGGTACCGCGTCACCGCTGTCGGCAGCGGTGCGGACGCGCTCAGGGTCGTCGCCGACGAGCCGCCAGACCTCACCGTCCTCGACATCTGGATGGAGCGCATGGACGGGCTCGAGACGCTCGCCGAGCTCAAGCGCGTCCGGCCCGACGCGGTCGTCGTGATGATCTCCGGGCACGGCACGATCGAGACCGCCGTGAAGGCCACCAAGCTCGGCGCGTACGACTTCATCGAGAAGCCGCTCTCGCTCGAAAAGATGCTGCTCACCGTCACGCGGGCGCTCGAGCACGCGCGGCTCGCGCGCGAGAACGCCGTCCTGCGCGAGAGCCTCGCCGAGCGCACCGAGATCATCGGGGAGAGCGCGCCGATCCGCCGGCTCCGCGAGCAGATCACCACCGCCGCCCCGACCACGGGCCGCGTGCTCATCCGCGGCTCGAACGGCAGCGGCAAGGAGCTGGTCGCGCGCGCCATCCACGCGCGGTCGGCGCGGCGCGAGCGGCCGTTCGTCGAGGTCAACTGCGCCGCGATCCCGGAGGAGCTGATCGAGTCCGAGCTCTTCGGCCACGAGAAGGGCGCGTTCACCGGGGCGCTGGCCCGCCGCCGCGGCAAGTTCGAACTCGCGGACGGCGGCACGCTCTTCCTCGACGAGATCGGCGACATGAGTCTCAAGACGCAGGCGAAAGTCCTCCGGGCGCTCGAGGAGCAGGCGTTCGAGCGCGTTGGGGGCAAGGACACGGTCCGGGTGGACGTGCGCGTCATCACGGCGTCCAACCGCGACCTCGAGACGCTGATCCGCGAGGGCCGATTCCGTGAGGACCTCTACTACCGTCTCAACGTCATTCCGATCGAGGTCCCGGCCCTTCGCGCCCGCAAGGACGACATTCCGATGCTCGTGGACCACTTCGTCGCGCTGTTCTGCGCCGAGAACGGCAAGCGATCCAAGACCATGTCGGGCGAGGCGCTCGGCTACTTCCTCGCCTACGACTGGCCCGGCAACGTGCGCGAGCTCCGCAATATGGTGGAGCGACTCGTGATCATGACGGCCGGCGACATGATCGGGGCCGACGACCTGCCGGCGCCGCTCCGTCCCCAAACGGCCGTCACCGCCGGCGAGACGCCCGAGCGGTCGCTCAAAGAGGCGCGGGAGAACTTCGAGCGCGCGTACATCCTCGCGGAGCTCCGGGCCAACGACGGGAACATGACACGGACGGCGGAGCGGCTCGGGATCGAGCGGAGCCATCTCTACCGCAAGCTCAAGGCCTACGGCATCACCCCGCCCAGACGCGATTCCTGAGCGCCCCGCCTCGATCACACGCTAGGGATACGGCCGCCCGTCGACGAACAGCCTCCGGAGGAAGGGGCGGCCGTCGGCGGTGAGGGCGAGCTCCGCTTCGAGTTTCTGCCCTCGGGGCGGCGTGCCCTTGCCTTCGGGGACGTAGTACCGCTCGATCCCGTAAACGACGTGAACCGCCTGCGGCCGGCCGCCCGTCGGTTCGGGGACCTGCACGAGGGGATAGTCGACCCGCCCGACGAGGATCCGCGCGCCGGGCGTGAGCGGGAGAGCCTCCCGCGTGAGACTCGCGCCGGTGAGCTCCCAGACGCCCTCGTGCGGAGCCAGCGCGACCCAGACGCGGTCACCCGCGTTGGGACGCGCCGGCGCGGCAAAGGCCGACGGCGGGATCTCGCTGAACGCGAACTGGAGCCAGACGTAGTCTCCCCGCAGCAGGTCGCGCGGATCGCGTTGGGCGACTGCGACACGGATCGTCGCCCCGCGTGCGACGGCCCACTCGAGACTCACCACCCAGCCGACCAGCACGAGAGCATGGAGCGCGATGAACAGCAGGAAGAGCCGGCGGCGCATTCAGGCGCTCTCCCGGCGGACCGCCGCCTGGGCGGTCATCCGCCGGCGGAGCCACTCGAGCGCCCAGCCGAGCAGCAGGACGAACGCGCCAGTCACGAAGAAGAGCAGGCTCGTCTGGAGCATCGTCCCGAAAAGGTCGAGATACCGCGCGAGCGCGTGGATGCCGAGGAAGACGATTCCCCAGTTCACCCAGGCGTTGCGCCCCCAGCGCGCGCCGTAGAGGATCAGCGAGAGCGACGCGGCGAAGATGAGCGCCCAGTCCGCGAAGCCGAGCGCGCGGAAGATGACGCCCGGCGCCCGCGCGCTCACCGCGCCGGTGAGCGCGACGAGATACACGAGCACGGCGAGCAGGACGGCCACCAGCCCGGCGCGCACGGCCGGCGTGTCGCGCGGGAGCCAGTACGACGCCGCCGTGACGGCTACGAACGCGAACACGAGCACGACCGGCAGCGCCACCGGCCACCGGCCGGTGGTATCGGGCATGGACAGGTCCCGCCAGAGGAAGCTGAGCGGGTAGAGCGAGCCGACGAGCGTCGCAAGGCCGAGCTGCTCGAGAAACCGCCGGACGCTCCGGTACCGCCCGTCGCCGTGCACGAGGCCGAGCGGAAAGAGGAGCAGCCCCGCCGCGGCGAGCGCGACGGGCACGAGGATCCAATTGGGAGCAAGCTCGGAGCCGAGCCAGGAGGTGCGGTCGAACGTGAGCGTCCAGTACCACGCGAACGCCCCGGTGTACCCGAGCATCACGAGTGCGAGCGATGGGAGCGCGTACGCCGCAGGGAGGAGGAGCACCCACCAGAGAAGGAGTGCGTCGGCGGGGCGGCCGGAGAGGTTGTAGATCTGGCTGACCAGCCCGATGCCAATCAGGAGGAGGCCGCCGCCGATCAGGAGCACCCCGTCACCGAGCTTCGGATAGCCGCGGTCGCGCACGACGAGCCCGCCCGCGTACGCGCCGATCATGAGCGCGACGACGCCCCCGAGCTTCACCCAGCGGTGGAGCTCCTGCCAGTTATGGGCGATCACCAGCGCAACGGCGGCGGCGATGAACGCGCCGCCGATGAGCGAGAACAGCGCGATGGGGCGGGCGAACCAGGCGGTGGAGGCCGGGTAGCGGGCGACGATCCGCTCGCCCTGCTCCGACGTGACGAGGCCGTCGCGCACCCACCGCGTGACTTCGGCGCGGAGTCGGGTCCGGAAGCGGTCCGCCATGCACCCTCCTCGCCGTCACTCTAGCAGGAGCTTTCCCGGTGCTGCTACATTCTTGGCCGTGAAGATCGCGACGTGGAACGTGAACTCGATCCGGACGCGGCTGCCGCGCCTCCTCGCGTGGCTCGAGCGGCGGCGGCCCGACGTCGTGTGCCTCCAGGAGACGAAGGTCGCCGACGACCAGTTCCCGTTCGCCGAGCTCGCGGGGCTCGGCTACACGGCCCTGGTCGCCGGTCAGCAGACCTACAACGGCGTGGCGGTCCTGGCGCGCGCCGGCGCCGAGGCGATCGCGCGACGGCTCCCGGACGAGGGCGACGACGCCCAGCGACGCCTTCTGGTGGCGCGCGTCGCCGGCCTCACGGTCATGAGTGTCTACGGGCCGAACGGCCAGGAGGTCGGCTCGGACAAGTACGCCTACAAGCTCGACTGGTATCGCCGCTTCCGCGCCTTCCTCGAGGCCTCCGCCAAGCCCGACGAGGCGGTGGTGCTCTGCGGCGACCTCAACATCGCCCCGGAGGACCGCGACGTGTGGGACCCGGAGAAGTGGCGCGGCCAGATCATGTTCAGCGACCCCGAGCGCGCGGCGTTTCACGATCTCATCGGTTGGGGACTCCGTGACTCGCTCAGGCTTCACCGCCAGGAGGGCGGTCTCTTCACCTGGTGGGACTACCGCGCGGGCGCCTTCCATCGCGGGTGGGGCCTCCGGATCGACCACGTCTTGCTGACGCCCGCGCTCGCGGCGCGCTGCCACTCGGTCGAGATCGATCGCGACGAGCGCAAGGGGAAGAAGCCCTCCGACCACGCGCCGGTCGTCGTGACGCTGGCGGATTGATGGACGCGGTCGCCGGCCGCGCCGTCGGACTCCTCGTCCTCGTGTGGATGGCGGTTCGGGTGCTCGGTCAGGGTCTGACGCTCGGCCCGGGCTGGATCGTCGCGTTCCTCCACGGCGTGAACCTGGTCTTCCACGAGGCGGGCCACCTGATCTTCGGCTTCTTCGGCCAGTTCGTCGCGGTGCTCGGCGGCTCGCTGAACCAGGTGCTGGTCCCCGCGATCTGCGTCGTCGCCTTCCTCCGCACGCGCCAGCCCGCTTCCGCCGCGGTCGCGCTCTTCTGGACGGGCCAGTCGCTCACCGACGTCGCGGTGTACGCGGCCGACGGCCGAGCCATGGCGCTCCCCCTCCTCGCCGAGGGGCTCATCCACGACTGGAACTACCTCCTCGGCCACATGGGTCTGCTCGGGCACGCCGAGGCCGTCGGGCGCCTGATGTTCGGGGCCGGGGCGCTCCTGATGCTGGGCGCGCTCGCGTTTCTGGCGCTCGACCTTCTCCGCGCGTGGGCCGCGGCGACCGCGGAGAGCGCGTCGTGACCGGCTCCCCGTCGGCCGGTGTGTTTGACAGCGACGGACTCACACGTGTACAGTGACGACAGCTTCACCGACACCTTTCCTTTAAGTGGGCCCCGAGAGGCTCGTAAGGAGAGAAGATGGCCACCCCTGTACCGCGCTTCCGAGAGAAGGCTCAGGTTCTCGACGAAGCGGCGCTCGACCGGGCCCTCACCCGCATCGCGCACGAGATCCTCGAGAAGAACGGCGGCGCGTCGGACCTCGCGTTCGTCGGCCTGCGCACCCGCGGCGTCACCCTCGCGCATCGGCTCGCCGCCCGCATCGCCCAGATCGACGGCGCCACGCTGCCCGTGGGGACGCTGGACATCACGCTCTATCGCGACGACCTCGGGCTGCGCGGCGCGCCGGTCATCCGCGGGACCGACATCCCCTTCTCGATCAAGAACAAGACCGTCATCCTCGTGGACGACGTCCTCTTCACGGGCCGCACCATCCGCGCCGCCCTCGACGCCATCATCGACCTCGGGCGGCCCAAGGCGATCCAGCTCGCGATCCTGATCGACCGCGGCCACCGCGAGGTGCCGATCCGGCCCGACTACGTCGGCAAGAACCTGCCGACCTCCAGGCGCGAGAGCGTGGCCGTCCGGCTCCGCGAGCACGACGGCGAAGACCGCGTGGTCATCGAAGAACCCGAGGAGGCCTGAGCATGGTCTGGACGCGAAAGCACCTGCTGACGATGCGGGAGCTGGACGCGAGCGAGATCGTCCTGCTGGTCGACACCGCCGCCTCGCTCCAGGAGATCGCGACGCGGGAGATCAAGAAGGTGCCGGCCCTGCGCGGCAAGACGATCGTCAACCTCTTCTACGAGCCGTCCACCCGCACGCGCACCTCGTTCGAGATCGCGGGCAAGTGGCTCTCGGCGGACGTCGTCAACTTCTCCGCCGGAGGCTCCAGCACCACCAAGGGGGAGAGCTTCATCGACACCGCCAAGAACATCGCCGCGATGAGCCCGGACGTGGTCGTCGTCCGCCACTCCTCGGCCGGCGCCGCCGAGCTGCTCGCGCGCACGCTTCCGTGCTCGATCGTGAACGCGGGCGACGGGGCGCACGAGCACCCGACCCAGGCGCTCCTCGACCTCCTGACGATCCGCGAGAAGAAGGCGCACTTCGACGGGCTCCACGTCGCCATCGTCGGCGACATCACCCACAGCCGGGTGGCGCGATCCGACATCCACGCGATGCGCAAGCTCGGCATGACCGTGACGGTGGCGGGGCCGCCGACGCTGATCCCGCCCTTCGTCCAGGAGCTCGGCGTGAAGGTGAGCTACCGGCTCGAGGACGCGATCCGCGACGTGGACGTGATCATGATGCTGCGGCTGCAGCACGAGCGCATGACGAACGGCCTCATCCCGTCGCTCCGTGAGTACTCGCGTTACTGGGGGCTCACGCTCGACAAGCTCGCGAAGCACGCGCGCCCGGACGTGCTCATCATGCACCCCGGGCCCGTCAACCGTGGCATCGAGCTCTCGCCCGAGGTTGCCGACGGCCCGTACTCGGTGATCCTGGACCAGGTGGCGAAAGGCGTCGCCGTGCGGATGGGCGTGCTGCTCTTGCTCGCGGGCAGCAAGGGGGGCGCGCCGTGAGCCTCCTCGTCAAGAACGGCCGCGTCATCGACCCGGCGAACGGCGTGGACGGCGCGCAGGACGTGCTGATCGTCGGCGAGAAGGTCGAGCGCGTCGGGAAAAACCTCCAGGCGCCTGCGGGGGCGGAGGTCCTGGACGCTCTCGGCAAGATCGTCTGCCCGGGGTTCATCGACATCCACGTGCACCTGCGCGAGCCAGGCCACGAGTACAAGGAAACCGTCGCGACGGGGACGCGCGCGGCGGCGGCCGGCGGCTTCACGGCGGTCGCGTGTATGGCGAACACGAGCCCCGTCAACGACAACCGCTCCGTCACCGACTACATCCGCGCCAAGGCGCGGGAGGAAGGCGCCGTCCGCGTCTACCCGATCGGCGCCGTCACGCGTGGCCTCCGGGGTGAGGAGCTCGCGGAGCTGGCGGAGCTCGCGGAGGCGGGGTGCGTCGCCTTCTCGGACGACGGCCAGAGCGTGATGAACGCGGGCCTCTACCGTCGCGCGATGGAGTACGTCCTGCCGTTCGGCGTGCCCGTGATCAGTCACGCCGAGGACACGACGCTCGGCCATCGGTGGACGATGAACGAGGGAGTGGTCTCGACCGAGCTGGGGCTGCCCGGTGCGCCCGGGACCGCCGAGGACGTGATGGTCGCCCGCGACATCCTCCTCGCCGAGCTGACGGGCGCCCACGTCCACATTGCCCACCTCTCGACCGCGGGCGCCGTCCGCCTCGTCCGAGACGGAAAGGCGCGGGGCGTGCGCGTGACGGCGGAAGTCACCCCGCACCATCTCCTCCTGACCGAGGAGGCCGTTCGAACGTTCGACCCGAACACGAAGATGGCGCCGCCGCTCCGCACCAAGCGCGATACCGAGGCGCTCATCGAGGCGCTGGCCGACGGCACGATCGACTGCATCGCGACCGACCACGCGCCTCACGCGCTCGCGGAGAAGGAGGGCGAGTTCGACCACGCCGCCTTCGGCGTCGTCGGGCTCGAGACCGCGGTGGGACTCCTGCTGGACCGCCTCGTCCGCCCCGGGCTCCTGCCGCTCGCGACGCTGGTCTCACGCCTGTCGCGCGACCCGGCGCGGCTGCTCAACTTGCCCGGCGGGAGCCTCGCGCCGGGCGCGCTCGCCGACGTGACGATCCTCGATCCGGAGGCCGCGTGGACGATCGATCCCGCGCGGTTCCGCTCGAAGAGCCGGAACACGCCGTTCGGCGGCTTCACGCTCACGGGCGGCCCGTGGATGACGATCGTCGGCGGAGCGGTCGTGCGTCCGTGAGCACCGCCTGGCTCGTGCTCCGCGACGGCCGGACCTTCCGTGGGCGCGCCCTGGGAGCCCCCGGGGAGGCCTGGGGCGAGGTGATCTTCAACACCGCGATGTCGGGTTATCAGGAGATCCTGACGGACCCGTCGTACCGCGGGCAGATCGTGGTGATGACGTACCCGCTGATCGGCAACTACGGGATCAACGCGGAGGACGTCGAGTCGCGGAAGCCGTGGGTGAACGGATTTGTCGTCCGCGAGTGCTCGCCGATCGCCTCGAACTTCCGCTCGACGCTGGGCCTCGACGAATACCTCAAGCGCCATGGGATCGTCGCCATCCAGGGGATCGACACCCGCGCGCTCACGCGCCACCTGCGCGACCACGGCGCCCAGGACGGGATCGTCTCGTCGGTCGCGAGCGACCCGGCGGAGCTCCGGGCCAGGGCGCGCGAGCTCCCGGGCCTGATCGGGCGCGACCTCGTGGCCGAGGTCACGGTGGAAAGCGCCTACACGTGGTCCGAGGGGCTCTGGCAGCTCGGGCGCGGCCACGTGGCGCCGCCGCCGCCGCGCCTCAACGTCGTCGCCTATGACTGTGGGATCAAGCACAACATCCTGCGCCAGCTCCGGATGGCGGGCGCTCACGTCACCGTGGTGGGCGCGGCGACGCCCGCGGAGGCGGTGCTCGAGATGAAACCCGACGGGGTGTTCCTCTCGAACGGCCCGGGCGATCCGGAGGGCGTGCCCTACCTGGTCGAGTCGGTCCGCCGGCTCCTTGGTCGGCTCCCGGTCTTCGGGATCTGCCTGGGTCACCAGATCATGGGGTTGGCCGGCGGCGGCCGCACATACAAGCTCAAGTTCGGCCACCACGGCGCAAACCATCCGGTGAAGGACCTGGTCACGGACAAGGTCGAGATCACCGCCCAGAACCACGGGTTCGCGGTCGAGCCCGAGTCGGTCGCCCGCCACGGCTGGGAGCCCACGCACGTCAACCTCAACGACGGCACGTGCGAGGGGCTTTCCCACCGCGAGTGGCCGGCGTTCTCCGTGCAGTACCATCCGGAGGCGTCGCCCGGCCCGCACGACGCCAACTACCTGTTCCACCGGTTCACCGAGCTCATGACACGGAAGGGAGGCTGAGGTCGCCATGCCCAAGTACCTGATCTCGTACCGGAAGACGGAGGGGGTCGGCCAGAAGCCCGAGTGGACGTCATTCACGACCACGAGCGAGACGGCCCTCGAGGCCCACGCCATCCGCGAGCGCGTCGACCGGCGGATGAGTGTCCTCGGCGAGCAGCTCTGGGGCAACGGCGAGGTCGCGTGGGTCGGCCAGGGCCGGCTCGACGACGTCCTCTACAAGCGCGAGGAGGCGGCGCCCGAGACCTCCGTCGTGTACGGCCTCGTGGAGGAGTAGTGCCCAGGCGCACCGATCTCAGAAAGATCCTGATCATCGGCTCGGGGCCGATCGTCATCGGCCAGGCGTGCGAGTTCGACTATTCGGGCACGCAGGCGGCGAAGGCGCTCCGCGAGGAGGGGTTCGAGATCGTCCTCGTCAACTCGAACCCCGCCACGATCATGACCGATCCGGAGCTCGCGCAGCGCACCTATGTGGAGCCGCTCACGCCCGAGTTCGTCGCGAAGGTCATCGAGCGTGAGCGTCCCGACGCGCTGCTGCCCACGCTCGGCGGCCAGACGGGGCTGAACCTCGCGGTCGCGCTCGGCGAGGACGGCACGCTCGAGCGCTTTGGCGTCGAGCTGATCGGCGCCAAGCTCCCCGCGATCAAGAAAGCCGAGGACCGCCAGCTCTTCAAGGAAGCGATGGAGCGCATCGGCCTGGCCCTGCCGCGCTCGGGCTACGCGCGGACCCTCGACGAGGCGCGCGCGATCGTTCGCCGCGTCGGCTTCCCGGCGATCATCCGGCCCTCGTTCACGCTCGGCGGCACGGGCGGCTCGATCGCCTACGATCCGGACGAGCTCGACGAGGCGGTCCGCTGGGGGCTCCAGACGTCGCCCGTCTCGACCGTGCTCGTCGAGGAGTCGGTGATCGGCTGGAAGGAGTTCGAGCTCGAGGTGATGCGCGACCTCGCGGATAACGTCGTCATCATCTGCTCCATCGAGAACGTGGACCCCATGGGGGTCCACACGGGAGACTCGATCACCGTCGCGCCGGCACAGACGCTCACGGACAAGGAATACCAACTGATGCGCGACGCCGCGATCGCCATCATGCGGGAGATCGGCGTCGAGACGGGTGGCTCGAATATCCAGTTCGCGGTCAACCCGGACGACGGGCGCCTCGTCGTGATCGAGATGAACCCGCGTGTGTCGCGCTCCTCGGCGCTCGCCTCGAAGGCGACCGGCTTTCCCATCGCCAAGATCGCGACCAAGCTCGCCGTCGGCTACACCCTCGACGAGATCAAGAACGATATCACGCGGGAGACGCCCGCGTCGTTCGAGCCGGCGATCGACTACTGTGTGGTGAAGTTCCCCCGGTGGGCGTTCGAGAAGTTCCCCGAGGCGGATCGGACGCTCACGACGCAGATGAAGTCCGTCGGCGAGGTGATGGCCATCGGGCGGACGTTCAAGGAGGCGCTCCAGAAGGCCGTCCGCTCGCTCGAGCAGGACCGCTGGGGGCTCACCCTCGACCGGCCCGTCGCCGACGCGGCGCTGCGCGACCTCCTGCGCGTGCCGAACCCCGACCGGATCTTCGCCATCGGCGATGCCTACCGCGCGGGTCTCTCGACGCCGGAGATCCACGCCCTGACGAAGATCGATCGGTGGTTCCTCGAGGGGATCCGCGAGATCGTCGCCTTCGAGCCGGAGATCGCGCGCGCCGCTCTCGTCGACGCCGAGGTCATGCGGCGGGCCAAGCAACTCGGGTTTGCCGACCGGCGCATCGGCGAGCTCACGGGGACCACCGAGGCCGAGGTGCGCCGGCGGAGGCTCACGCACGGCGTCGCCCCGACCTTCAAGATGGTCGACACGTGCGCCGCGGAGTTCGTCGCCCACACCCCGTATCTCTATTCGACGTACGAGGAGGAGGACGAGGCGCCGCCGACGGAGCGGCCGAAGGTCGTCATCCTCGGCTCGGGGCCGAACCGCATCGGCCAGGGCGTCGAGTTCGACTACTGCTGCGTCCACGCCGCGTTCGCGCTGCGCGACCTCGGCGTGGAGGCGATCATGGTGAACTGCAACCCCGAGACGGTCTCGACGGACTACGACACCTCCGACCGCCTCTACTTCGAGCCCCTCACGCTCGAGGACGTCCTGAACATCGTCGAGCGCGAGCGGCCGCTCGGCGTCGTCGTCCAGTTCGGCGGCCAGACGCCGCTCAAGCTCGCCGTGCCCCTGCGCGAGGCGGGCGTCCCGATCCTCGGCACCTCGCCCGACGCGATCGACCGCGCCGAGGACCGACAGCGCTTCAACACGCTCATCCGGGAGCTCGGCCTGAACCAGGCGGCGGGGGCGACGGCGCGCTCGCTCACCGAGGCGCAGGCCATCGCGGCGTCGACCGGCTACCCGGTGCTCGTGCGCCCGTCGTACGTGCTCGGCGGCCGGGCGATGCGGATCGTGTACGACGACGAGGACCTGCGCGAGTACATGCGCGAGGCCGTGCGGGTGTCGCCCGAGCACCCGGTGCTCATCGACAAGTTCCTCGACGACGCCCTCGAGGTCGACGTCGACGCGGTGGCGGACGCCACGCGGGTGGTCGTGGGGGGCGTGATGGAGCACATCGAGAAGGCGGGGATCCACTCCGGCGACGCGGCGTGCGCGCTCCCGCCCTACTCGCTCGGCGACGACCAGGTCCAGGTGCTGCGCGAGCAGACGAAGGCGCTGGCCAAGGCGCTCGGCGTCGTCGGGCTCATCAACGTGCAGTTCGCGATCCGCCACGAGACGGTCTACGTCCTCGAGGTGAATCCGCGCGCCTCTCGCACGGTGCCCTTCGTCTCGAAGGTGATCGGGCTGCCCCTCGCGAAGGTCGCGATGCGCGCGATGCTGGGCCACTCGCTCGAGCCCTATACGGCGTTCGAAGGGCGCGAGCTCGGCCACATCGCCGTGAAGGAGTCGGTGTTCCCGTTCGTGAAGTTCCCGGGCGTCGACGCGGTCCTCGGTCCGGAGATGAAGTCGACCGGCGAGGTCATGGGGCTCGACCGCGACTTCCGGAAGGCGTACCTCAAGTCGCAGATCGCCGCCGGCTCGGCGCTGCCCACCACGGGCAAGGTGTTCATCTCGGTGAAGAGCGAGGACCGGCGGCCGGTCACGACCCTCGCGCGACGCCTCGTCGACCTGGGGTTCTCGCTCGTCGCGACCCCGGGCACGGCGCGCGTCCTCGAGCGGTACGGCATGACGGTCGAGCTGGTGCACAAGCTCGGCGAGGGCGACCGGACGACCGTGATCGACCTCATGAAGCGCGGGGAGATCGTGCTCGTCCTCAACACGCCCGAGAACGGACGGGCGCGGAGGGACTCCTACGCGATCCGCCGCGCCGCGCTGACGCAAAACGTGCCCTACCACTTGACGCTCGACGGCGCCCAGGCCGCGATCGGGGCGATCGAGGCGCTCCTCAAGGAGGAACAACGCGTCCTGAGCCTCCAGGAGTACCACGGTGGCGCCGCCTGACCGGCTCCTCGTCGCGCTGGACGTCGAGAGCCTCCGGGACGCCGAGGCGCTGCTGGGACGCCTCGACGGCGTCGTCACCGGCTGCAAGATCGGCTCGCAGCTCTTCACGGCCGCCGGGCCCGCCGCGGTCGAGAGCGCCCGCAAGCGGGGCTTCCGCGTCTTCCTCGACCTCAAGTTCCACGACATCCCGACCACGGTCGCGGGCGCGGTGCGCGAGGCCGCGCGCCTGGGCGTGGCGATGCTCAACGTGCACGCGAGCGGGGGCGTCGCGATGATGCGCGCCGCCGCCGAGGCGGCGGCGAAGGCGGCGGCAGACTTCGCCGCCCCGCGCCCGCTCGTCCTCGGCGTGACCGTGCTGACGAGCCTCGACCGGGGTACGCTCGCGCGCGAGGTCGGCGTGCCGGCGAGCGTCGACGCGCACGTCCTTCACCTCGCCGACCGCGCGCGCGAGGCCGGCCTCGACGGCTGCGTCGCCTCGCCCCGTGAAGTCCGCGCGCTGCGGCTCGCGCTGGGCCCGCAGTGGGTGATCGTCACGCCCGGGATCCGGATCCCTGCGGCCGGGGCAGACGACCAGACCCGCGTCGCGACGCCCCGGCAGGCGCGGGACGCCGGCGCCGACTACGTCGTGGTGGGCCGCCCGATCACCGCGGCGCCGGACCCCGCCGCCGCAGCCGCCGAAATATTGAGGCAGATCGCGTGACCGAGAGGGAGACGCTCGAGCTCTACGAGAAGACCGGCGCACTCATGCACGGCCACTTCCGACTGACCTCCGGCCTCCACTCGGACGTCTACCTCCAGTCGGCGCTCGTCCTCCAGTACCCCGAGCACGCCGCCGCGCTCGGCGCGGCCCTGGCCGCGCCCTTCCGCGAGGCCGACGTCGCGACGGTGCTGGCCCCCGCGATCGGCGGCATCCTGGTGGCCCACGAGGTGGCGCGAGCCCTCGGCGTGCGCTGCCTCTTCACCGAGCGGGAGAACGGCGTGATGACGCTGCGCCGCGGCTTCACGCTCTCCGCGGGCGAGCATTGCCTCGTCGTCGAGGACGTCATCACCACCGGCGGCTCCACGCGCGAGGTGGTGGAGTGCGTGGAGGGGGCGGGCGGCATCGTCGTGGGCGTCGGCTCGCTGATCGACCGCTCGGGCGGCGCCGCCCGATTCGCGGTCAGGCGCGTGGCGCTGGCCACCGTGCAGGCCAAGACATGGACGCCCGAGGAGTGCCCCCTCTGCCAGACGGGCAGCCACGCCGTCAAGCCGGGGAGCCGGACCTAGCGCAAACCCCAGACGTCACCGAGCGCGCCGTTCTGGAGGAGGACGACGGCGAGCCAGGCGAGCTGGCCGCCCACGAACACCGCGAGACCCTCGACCCGCCCCGCCCGCACGTGGGCCCGGTATTGGACGATGGCCCCGACCAGCGCGACAGGCGCGAACAGCGCGCCGTAGTAGGTCGAGAGCAGGCCGTAGCGAACGAGGAGCCCGCCGGCGAAGCCCCAGAGGACCCACGCGCCGAGCCAGGAGGCGACGACGGAGACGAAGATCGAAGCGCGCGAGCCGGGCCGGCCGAGGAAGCGCGCGGCGGCGGCGGCGATCACGCCGAGAAGCAAGAGCGCCGCGATGGTCGCGAGCGCCCAGCGCATCACGCGCCTTGCCGGTACTCCGGTCGCCAGCGGAGGAGCCGCCGCTCGACCTGCCTGATCCCGAGCGCCATCACGATGCCGATCACGCCCAGCGTGAGGAGCGCCACCATCATGTCGGCGGCGTTCAACGTGCCGAGCGACTGGATGATGAGGTAACCCAGGCCGCCGCCCGACTCGCCGCCGAGGAACTCCCCGACGACGACGCCGATCAGCGCGAACGAGATGGACGGCGTCATCGAGGCGAACGCCCAGGCGAGCGTCGAGGGCACAACGACCGTGCGCATGATCTGCCGCTGCGAGGCGCCGAGGAAGCGCGCCGAGTGGATCAGGTCGGCATCCACGCTGCGCGCGCCCTGGAACGTGTTGAAGAAGACGATGAAGAACACGATCGTCCACGCGAGAACGATCTTCGCCAGGAGCCCGAAGCCGAAGATCATGGTGATGAGCGGCACGAGCGCGATCCGCGGGAGGGAGTTGAACGCGATAAAGTACGGCTCGAAGACGCGCGCGAGCCGGTCGTTCCGTCCGAGCACGAGCCCCGCCGCGAAGCCCGTGGAGACGCCGACGACGAACCCCCAGAGGGTGGACTGCACGGTGGAGAGCGCCATGGCCCAGATCGAGAGCCGCGCCTCTCCGCCGGCGAGGTACGCGAAGCGCCGGAGGATCATCGAGGGCCGGCTGATGAAGAACGGGTCGATCCAGTAGAGGCCGGGAGTCTTCGAGATCGCCTTGATGCCCGTCAGCCATTCCCACGCCCCGATCAGGACCACGAGGATCAGGAGCCGCCAGAACAGGACGCGCCCGCGCTCGCTCACGGGCCGGGCTCCGCGAGCTCCTCGCCCAGGACGTGCCAGATCACGCCGTACTCGTGCGCGTACTCGTCGGTCTCGCGCAGCTTGATGACGTCGCGCGGCCGCGAGATCCGCACGTCGTGGACGAGCTTGATCCGGCCGGGCCGGCGCGTCATGACGATGATCCGGTCGGCGAGCGTGATCGCCTCCGAGAGGTCGTGGGTCACGAACACGACCGTTTGATGGCGCGCCTCCCAGAGGCCGAGGAGCTCGGCGTGCAGGGTGAGCTTCGTGTGCGTGTCGAGCGCGCCAAAGGGCTCGTCCATCAGGAGGATCTCGGGGTCGACGACCAGCGTGCGCATGAGCGCCACGCGCTGCCGCATACCGCCCGAGAGCGTCGCGGGAAAAGCGTCCTCGAACCCTTCGAGCCCGGCGAGCCGGATCCCCTCGCGCACTCGTGCCTCGAGCTCCGCGCCTCGGACGCCGCGGTACTCGAGGCCGAGCGCGATGTTCCGGCGGACGGTGCGCCACGGGAAGACCGTGTCCCGCTGAAAGACGTAGCCCACCCGCGGGGGCACGTCCGTGACGGGTCGGCCGTCCACCTCGATCGCCCCGGCCGACGGCGCCACGAGCCCGCCGAGCATGTTGAGGATGGTGGACTTGCCGCAGCCCGAGGGCCCGACGATCGCGACGAACTCCGCGTCGGCGACCTCGAACGACACGTCGCGGACGGCCGGGACCTCGCGCGTGCGCTCGCGGAACGTCTTCGCGAGGCCCCGGACGGCGATGCGGGGACGCCGCGCGCTCAGGATTTGTATGTGGCCTGGGCCTTCCGGACGAACCCCATGTCCACGGCCCGCGCATACGGGACGGGCTTCTCCACGGCGAGCGGCAGCCACACCTTCATCCCGTTCGCGTAGTCGCGCTCGGCGATGTGGAAATCCCAGTCGAGGATCGTCTTGTAATAGCGGACGGACTTCACCACGTCCTCGCGTCTGAAGGTGTCCATGTACGGCTTGTGGAGGAGCTCGACGATCTCCTCGTCCTTCGCGCGGCGGATCCACTGCTGGGCGCGATAGTTGGCGTTCACGTACGCCTGCACGAGGTCGGGCGACCTCTCGACGGTCTCGCGGAGCACGTAGCCGACCGTGACGGGGATCGGCCCGCCGAAGACGCGGTTCCAGGCGCGCTCGTCGAGCACGTCGTAGATCACGCGCCCGAAGCCCTCGCTCTCCGCGGCGAACTGCCACTCGGGCACCGCCATGATCGCGTCGAACTTGCCCGCCTTGAGCCCGCCGAGCATCGTCGTCGAGGCGCCGCCCCCGACCCAGTCGACATGGTCGTTGACCGGCGTACCGTCGGCGGCCTTCGTCTCCTTGAGCACGTAGACGCCGTACACGTGGGTGCCCGAGCCGATCGCCGTCGCGGCAACGACCGCCTTGCGACCGACGCGCCTCGGGTCGGCGAGGGCCTCGACCGACCTGACGTCCTTGTCGAACAGATCCTGGCGGACGACGATGTTGGCGTAGCTGCAGCGCGTGTCGGTCGCGAAGATCATGAGCGCGTCCCGACCCTTCTCGGTGATCTTCAGCGGATGGTTCGAGTCGCCCAGCGCGAACATCGCCTGCCCGGCCGCGAGGGCCTGGGCCACCTTGGCCCCGCCCCCGGGCACGATGAAGCTCGGGACGCTCACGCCCTCGTCCTCGAAGAACTTCTTCTCCTTCGCGACCAGGTGCTGGCCGTAGACGAATGTGGAGACACTGTGGGTGACGGTGATCGTTCGCGCTATCGCCGCATGGACCCGCGGGGCGGGGCGGGCCGCGGCGAGGACGACGCTGGTCGCACCGGTGGTCAGGAGGAACCGGCGACGGGTGAGGCGCATCAGGCTGCCTCCTTGTGTCAGGCGATCGAGTGTAGCCAGCCGTCCAGCGCCTGTCAACCGCAACATATTGACACTACAGGCTATTTCGCCCTAGAATCGCTGGATGACACCCACCCGCACCGGCCGGGTCCCGTCTCTTCGCAGCATGACGGGATTCGGTCGAGCAGAAGTCTCTGCCGGGCCGATCGCGATCAGCGTGGAAGCGCGGTCTCTCAACCATCGGCACCTGGATGTGACGGTCCGGCTCCCGCGCGCCCTCGCCGGGCTCGAGATGGACGCGCGTCGCCTGATCCAGTCGCGTCTCCAGCGCGGCCGTGTGGAGATCACCGTCCAGCTCGCGCCCGCGGCGGGCGGTTCCCTCCAGCAGCTCCGCGTGGACCAACGGCTCGCGGCGGAGTACGTCGCGCGCGCGCGCGCCCTCGGGGCGGCGGTCGGCGTCGACGGGGACGTGACGCTCGCCTGGGTGCTCGAACGCCCAGGCGTCGTGACTCTGGAGGACGCGGACGCGCCGGCCCCCGACACCGTCTGGCCGGTTCTCTCGGATGCGCTGGCGAAGGCGCTCGACGAGCTCGTCGCGCGGCGCGCGACGGAGGGCGAGGCGCTGGGCGTCGAGCTCCACGCACTCACCGCGGACCTCCGCGCCCAGGTCGACCTGGTCGAGGCGCGCGCGCCCGCCGCGGCCGCGCGCCGGGCGGAACGGCTCCGCGAGCGGATCCGGGCGCTCCTCGGCGACGCGACGATCGACGAGGGACGGATCCTCAGCGAGGTGGCGGTCTGGGCGGAGAAGACCGACGTGCGCGAAGAGCTCACGCGGCTCCGCGCGCACCTCGCCGAGTTCGCGCACGTGCTCGACACGGGCGAGGTCGTGGGGCGGCCGCTCGACTTCCTGATCCAGGAGCTCGGCCGCGAGGTCAACACGATTGCCTCGAAGGGCGACGACCTCGAGGTGAGCCAGGCGGCGCTCGCGGCGAAGGGCCTGATCGAGAAGATGCGCGAGCAGGTGCAAAATCTTGAGTAGCGCGCACGACGGGGGAGCGGGGCGCGGCCGGTGATCAGGCGCCGCGGCACGCTGTTCGTCGTCTCCGCGCCGTCCGGCGCGGGCAAGACGACGCTGTGCCGCGAGATGCGGCTGCGTCTGCCGGACCTGGCGTACTCGGTATCGGTGACGACGCGGGCTCCGCGCGCCGGCGAGATCGACGGCGTGGACTTCCGCTTTGTCGCCGAGGCGGAGTTTCGTGGAATGCTGGCGCGCGGCGAGTTCGCCGAGTGGGCGACCGTGCATGGCCACCTCTACGGCACGCGGGCGCGGGCGCTGGAGGAGGCGCTCGGAGGGGGCCGCGACGTCCTGCTCGACATCGACACGCAGGGGGCGGCGCAGCTCCGGGCGCGCTACCCGGAGGCGGTGCTCGTGTTCATCGTGGCGCCATCCATGAAGGAGCTCGAACAGCGCCTGCGCGAGCGCCGCTCCGACGCCGAAACCGAGATCGGCCGCCGCCTGGCGCGCGCCCGGGAGGAAATCGCGCTGTGGCGGCAGTACGATTATCTCGTCGTCAACCGTGACGTGAAGGAGGCGATGGAGCAGCTGGCGGCGATCATCCAGGCGGAGCGCTGCCGCACGAGCCGCCTGCAGCTCACGTTCCCCGATCTGGAGGTGTCCGAGTGATGCCATTTCCCTCGCTCGAAGGGGCGCTCAACAAGGTATCCAACCGCTATCTGCTGGTCGTGCTCGCCGCGAAACGGTCGCGGCAGATCAACCGCGGCGCGCCCGGACGCGTCGAGACCAAGCACAAGAAGCCGACGAGCCACGCGCTCGAGGAGATCGCGGCGGCCAAGGTCGAGTACCGCGTCAAGGACGACGGAGAGACCGCGAAGGCATGAGCCTCGCCGGCCGCGAGCTGATCCTCGGCGTCACCGGGTCTATCGCCGCGTACAAGGCCGTGTACCTGCTGCGCGAGCTGACGCAGCTGGGCGCCGGGGTCACGGTCTGCCTCACCGAGCACGCGGGGGAGTTCGTCGGCCCGCTCACGTTCCGGACCCTCTCGGGTCGGCCGGTGCTCACCGACCTCTTCGATCCGCAGAGCGCCGACGCCGTCGAGCACGTCGCCCTCGCCGAGCGGGCCCACGCCGTCCTCGTCGCTCCCGCGACCGCGAACCTCCTGGCCAAGGCGGCGCACGGCATCGCCGACGACTTCCTGACCACGCTGCTCCTGGCCGCGCGCTCGCCCGTGCTCATGGTGCCCGCGATGGACGGGGGCATGTGGGAGCACCCCGCGGTCGTCGCCAACGTCGCGACGCTGCGCGCGCGCGGCGTCACGGTGCTGGAGCCCGACGCCGGCGCGCTCGCCTCGGGCCTGTCGGGCAAGGGACGGTTCCCCGAGCCCGACGCGATCGTCGAGGCGCTCCGGCGGCTGCTGGCGCCGGTGCGCGACTTCGCCGGCGAGCGGCTCCTGATCACCGCGGGGCCCACGCGCGAGCCGATCGACCCGGTGCGCTACATCTCGAACCGCTCGTCGGGCAAGATGGGCTACGGCCTGGCCGCCGCCGCGCTCCGGCGCGGGGCCCAGGTGACGCTGATCGCGGGCCCCACGCAGATCACGCCGCCGCCCGGCGCGGTCTTCGTTCCCGTGCAGACCGCCGAGGAGATGCGCGAGGCGGTGCTCCAGCATCTGTCCTCGGCCACGGTCGTCATCAAGGCGGCCGCCGTCGCTGACTATCGGGCCAAACACCCCTCGGCCGCGAAGATCAAGGGGAAGCGCGATCTGACGCTCGAGCTCACGCCGAATCCAGACATCCTCGCCGAGGTCGCGGGACGCCGTACCGGCGCGTTCGTCGTCGGCTTCGCCGCCGAGACCCATGACGTCGCCGCCAACGCGCGGGCGAAGCTCGAGGCCAAGGGGATCGACCTGCTCGTCGCCAACGACGTGAGCCAGCGGGGAATCGGCTTCGACGCCGACGAGAACGAAGTGCTCCTGCTCGACCGGTGGGGCGGCACGCGCGCGCTGCCCCGGATGCCGAAGAGCGCCGTGGCCGACGCGATCCTGAGCCACACCCTCGCCGTGCGCGCGGCGGCGGCCACGCGGAAGGCGGTGCGCTGACGGCAGCGCTCGAGGCGAGCCCGCGCGCGGCGCTCGCCGACGCGCTCGACGCGCTCGGCGCCACGCTCCGCCACCACCGCGACCTCGGCTTCACGGAGCTCTCGCTCGAGGGCAGCTACCTCCTCTCCCCCGCGGAGGCGCTCCACGCGCAGGAACGGGCGCTCGCGGGTTGCCGGCGCTGCAGGCTGTGCGAGGGACGGACGACGATCGTCTTCGGCTCGGGCAACCCGCGGGCCGACTTGGTCTGCATCGGTGAGGGGCCCGGCGCGGACGAGGACGCCCAGGGGTTGCCGTTCGTCGGTCGCGCCGGCCAGCTCCTCACGAAGATGCTCGCGTCCGTCGAGCTCTCACGCGACGAGGTCTACATCACGAATACCGTTTTGTGCCGGCCCCCAGGGAACCGGAACCCCGAGCCCGACGAGCTGGCAGCGTGCGCACCGTTTCTGGCCGACAAGCTCGCCGTGATCCAGCCGAAGGTCATCCTCTCCCTCGGCTCCGTCGCGACGCAAGCGCTGCTCCGCACCAAGGAGCCGATCGGCAAGCTGCGGGGCCGGATCCACGCCTACGGGTCGGCCGTGCTGATCCCCACGTTCCATCCGGCCTTCCTGCTCCGCAACCCGGGCCCCGAGTACCGGCGCATGGCCTGGGAAGACCTCAAGCTCGCCAAACGGGAATACGACCGCCGCCGAACCAAGTAGGATGATCGCGGACGTCGCCTTTGACGCCCCCGTCCCGCATCCCTTCTCCTACCGTGTGCCCGACGGCTGGCGGCTCGCCCCGGGCCAGCGCGTCCTGGCCCCGCTGCGCGGGGCGGCGCGCGTCGGCATGGTGGTGGCGGTGCGCGAGGGGGCCGACGAGCGCCTCAAGCCCTTGATCCGCGCGGCCGATCCGGCGCCGATTCTCTCGCCGGCCCGGCTCGACTTCGTCCGCTGGATTGCCGCCGAGAGCCTCTCGTCCGTCGGTTCGACCAGCGCCGCGCTGCTCCCGCCGCCGCGCGGCGATTCCGCCGCGGCTCGCACGGAGCCGTCCCCCGGCCCGGCTCGCGTCGAGCAGGCCCAGCGGCCGCAGTTGCTCGTCGGGGCAGGACGGGAGCAACGAGTGCTCGAGCGCATCGAAGCAACGAAGGGCGGGACGCTCGTGCTCGCGGCCGACGTCGAGGCGGCGGCGCGGTGGGCGCAGCGCCTCGCGAAGCTCGACCGCGTCGTCCGGCTCGACTCGGGCGTGGACGAGGGGGCCCGTGTGGAGGCGTGGCGGCAGCTCGCCGACGGCGAGGCAAGGCTCGCGACCGGCACGCGGTCGGCGCTGCTGGCGCCGCTCCCGCCGCCGGGCACGCTCGTCCTGCTCGACGAGCACGAGGCCGCCCACAAGCCGCCGGGCCCGCCGCGCATCCACTCGCGCGAGGTCGCGCTCGAGCGCGCCGCGCGTGAGGGCCTCACCCTCCTGCTGACGTCGGCGACGCCGAGCGTCGAGATGTGGTGGCGGGCCGAGCGCGGGACCGCCGACGCGGCCCTCGCCCCGCCGGGCCCGTGGCCCGCCGTCAGCCTGGCCGACACCCGGGGGATCCTCCGCCGCGAGCCGCTCACGCCGCCGCTCGCGCGGGCGGTCCGCGAGACCCTCGCCGCCGGCCGGCGGGTCTTTCTCGCGGTGAGCCGGCTCACCTCCGCCCTCGCGTGCGACGAGTGCGGGAGCGTCGTGCGCTGTGCGGAGTGCGTGCTCGCGCTCGCGTACTCGCGCGCTGCCGCGACGCTCAGCTGCCGGCTCTGCGGGCGGACGGGGCCGCTCCCGGACACGTGCCCGAGCTGCCGCGGCCGGCGCCTGTCGCCGTTCGGCTGGGGCGTGGAGCGCGTCGAGCACGCGGTGCGGCGACGCTTCCCCGACGCGCGCATCGCGCGCTACGATCCCGACGCCCTCCGCGGCGCGCGCGGCGAGGCGCAGCGCGCCGCGGCGGCGGAGGCGCAGCTCGTCATCGGCACGCGCGGGGCGCTCCGGCTCTTCGGGCGCGGCGCCCTCGGCCTCGCCGCGTTCGTGTCGGCCGACCAGCTCCTGCGCGTCCCCGACTTCCGAGCGGGCGAGCGGACCCTGGCCCTGCTGTGGGCCGCCGCCGAGCGCGTCGGCGCGGGCGGCGCGCTCGTCATCCAGTCGCAGAACCCGACGCACTACGCGTTCGAGGCCGTGGTGCGCCAGGATCTCGCCGCCTTCTACGCGCACGAGCTCCGCTTCCGCGCCGAGCTCGGCTACCCGCCGTTCCGCCGGCTCGCGATCGTCACCGTGCGCGGCGGGAGCGTGCCCGAGACCGCGCGGCT
>MNCR01000027.1:9625-18520 GCA_001914535.1 Candidatus Rokubacteria bacterium 13_2_20CM_69_15_1 | reverse complement strand
GGGCCCCGCCGAGCTGCCGCATCTCGTCGGCGCCGCGCTCCAGGAGTTCCGAGGTAGGCGTCCAGAGGGCCGCGGTATCATAGACGTCGAGGTGGATCCGGTCGAATGGCCGTTCTGAAGATCAGCAAGTACGGCGACCCCGCGCTCCGGCGGCGCGCGGAGCCCGTCGGCGAGATCACGCCCGAGATCCGCGCCATCGTCGCGGACATGATCGACACGATGTACGACGAGGTCGGCATCGGCCTCGCCGGGCCGCAAGTCGGCATCCCGCTCCGATTGATCGTCGTCGGCGACGAGGAGGGCCGCGGCGCCCAGGCTCTCGTCGATCCCGTCATCACCGCCCGGGGTGGCGAGGCGACCGCCGAAGAAGGGTGCCTCTCGATCCCAGGCGTCTTCGCGCCGGTCACGCGCTCGGTGTGGGTCAAGGTCGAGGCCCGTGACGCCGACGGCCGGCCGGTGGCCATCGACGCGCGGGGCCTGCGTGCGCGCGTCCTCCAGCACGAGCTCGATCACCTCGACGGGATTCTCTTCATCGATCGCCTCGACCCGGTGACCCGCGATCGCATCAAGCGGAAGATCAAGAAGGAAGGTCTCCGCGAGGACGCCGCCCGCCACGCCTTCGCGCTTTAAGGTCCTCTTCTACGGCACGCCGGAGTTCGCGCTGCCGACGCTCGAGGCGCTCCTCCGCCACCACGACGTCGTCGCGGTCGTCACCCAGCCCGATCGTCCTGCTCACCGCGGGCAGCGCCTCACGCCCCCGCCGGTCAAGGTCAAGGCGCTCGCCGCCGGGCTCCCCATCGTCCAGCCCGCACGGTTGCGCGACCCGGAGTGGCCGAGCCACCTGGCCGAGTTCGGCGCCGACGTGGCCGTCGTCGTCGCCTTCGGGCAGATCCTGCCGCCGGCGGTGCTCCGCGTACCCGCGCGGGGCTCCATCAACGTGCACGCCTCCCTCCTCCCGCGCTATCGCGGCGCCGCGCCGATCCAGTGGGCGCTGATCCGCGGGGAGACGGTCACGGGAGCGACGACGTTCCTGATGGACGAGGGCATGGACACGGGACCCATTCTGATGTCGGCGACGACGCCGATCGGCTCCGACGAGACCGCGGGCGAGCTCGCGGCGCGCCTCGCGACGCTCGGCGCCGGGCTCCTCGTCGACACGCTGGCGCGCCTTCACACGCTGACGCCGACTCCCCAGCGGCACGAAGCGGCGACGCTCGCGCCGCGGCTCAGGAAGACCGACGGCTATCTCGACTTCGCACGGCCCGCGCGCGAGCTCGTGAATCTCGTCCGCGGGTGCAATCCCTGGCCCGGCGCCATCGCCAAGGCGCCGACCGGCCAGCTCACGATCTGGCGCGCCACGGCCGTGGAGGCGCCGCCCGCCGCGCCGCCGGGCACGCTGGCCGCCCACGCGGCCGGCCTCGTCATCGCGACCGGCGAGCGCGCACTCCTGCCCGTCGAGGTGCAACCCGAGAACCGCCGCCCGATGGCGTGGGGCGATTATCTTCGTGGTGCGCGCCTCGCTCCCGGCGCGATGTTCGTGACGCCGTGACCGCGCGTTCCGAGCGGAGGAGCTCCTCCCGCCCCCCGCCGTCCCCCGCGCGCGTCGTCGCCGCGCACGTGCTGGAGCGCGTCGAGGCGAGCGCGGACTTCGCCGACGTCGCGCTCGACCAGGCGCTCGGTCTGCTCACGCTGGCACCGCGCGACGTCGCGCTCGCGACCGAGCTCGTGTACGGCACGCTTCGCTGGCAGCGGTACCTCGACTGGATCCTCGGCCCCCACTCCCGACGACGCCTCGAGTCGCTGGACGCCCGGGTGCGCGTCGTGCTCCGGATGGCGGCGTACCAGATCGCGCTCCTCGAGCGCGTCCCGTCGTTCGCCGCCGTGAACGACGCGGTCGCGCTCGCCCCGCGAACGCCTGGCGTCAAGGCGTTCGTGAACGCCGTGCTCCGCGCGTTCGCGCGGCGGGGGGTACGCGAGCGCGAGCCCGCCGCGCCCCGCGACCCTCTCGAGGCGCTCGCGACGCGCTGCTCCTTCCCCACCTGGCTCGCCGCGAGGTGGATCGAGCGGTGCGGCTGGCAGGACGCGGAGGCCCTGATGCGCGCGATGAACGAGCGCCCGCCGCTCACGCTCCGCGCGAACACCGTGCGCATCTCGCGCGCCGCGCTCGCCGCGCGCCTCCGCGCGGAAGAGGGCCTCGCCTCGCGACCTGCGCAGTGGGCGCCCGAGGGGCTCGTGGTCTCCCCCGGGGGGGCGCCGGGGGACTGGCGAGCCTTTGCCGATGGAGGCTTCGCCGTCCAGGATGAGGCGTCGATGCTCGTCGCGCGACTGCTCGACCCGCGCCCCGGGGAGGCGATCGCCGACGTCTGCGCCGCGCCCGGGACCAAGACCACTCACCTCGCGGAGCTCATGGCGAACCGCGGCCGCGTGCTCGCCCTCGACCCGCAGCCGGCGCGGCTCGAGCGCGTGGGCGCGGCGGCCGCGCGGCTCGGGCTCTCGATCGTCGAGCCCGTCGAGGGCGCGGTCGAGACGCTCGCGCCCGCGTTCCGCTCCGCCTGCGACGGCGTGCTCGTGGACGCCCCGTGCTCGAACCTCGGCGTCCTCCGACGCAATCCCGACGTGAAGTGGCGACGGCAGCCGGCCGACCTTGCCCTGAACGCCCTGCGCCAGGGACGGATCCTCGAGGCCGCCGCGACGATGGTGACGCCCGGCGGCCGGCTCGTCTACGCGACGTGCTCCCTCGAGCCCGAGGAGAACGAGGCGGTCGTGCGGGCGTTCCTCGCCGCGCACTCCGAGTTCCGGCTCGACCCGCCGGGCGAGTTTCCGCTGCCCCTCGACCCGGACGGCATGCTCCGCTGCCTGCCCCACCGGCACGGGACCGACGGGTTCACGGCGGTGCGCTTCCGCCGGTCTCCGGATCGGGGTATAACAGCACCGTGATCAAGATCGCGCCCTCGATCCTCGCCGCGGACTTCGCCGCCCTCGGCCACGACATCGCGCGGGTCGAGGCCGGCGGCGCGGATCAACTCCACGTGGACGTCATGGACGGGCGCTTCGTGCCCAACATCACGATCGGTCCCGTCGTCGTCGCCGCGATCCGCAAGCGCACGCGGCTGCCCCTCGACGTGCACCTGATGATCGTGGAGCCCGAACGCTACATCGCCGAGTTCGTCGGCGCCGGCGCCGACATGGTCACGGTCCATGCGGAGGCATGCCCCCATCTCTCACGCACGCTCGCCCAGATCCGGGAGCTCGGCGCGAAGGCGGGCGTCGCGCTCAATCCCTCGACGTCGGCGTCGGTGCTCGAGTACGTCCTGGACGACCTCGATCTCGTCCTCGTGATGTCGGTCAACCCCGGGTTCGGCGGCCAGGCGTTCATCCCGAGCGCGCATCGCAAGATCCGCGAGATCCGGGCGCTCCTCGGCGGCCGCCGCGTCGACGTCTCCGTCGACGGGGGCGTCAGGGCCGCGCTCGCGAAGGCGCTCGCGGACGACGGCGCCTCCACCCTCGTCGCGGGCTCGGCGATCTTCGGCGCGGCCGACCCGGCGGCCGCAGTCAGGGCGATCCGCGATGCCGCCACGGCGCGCTGATCGCGACGCCCCGCCCGTCGTGGACGTCGCCGCCCGGACGCGGCGCTGGACGCGCAAGGAGTACGACCGGCTGGTCGAGCTCGGCGTCCTCCACGAGGACGAGCCGATCGAGCTGGTGGACGGCCAGATGGTGGTACGCGAGCCGAAGCTCACGCCGCACACGACTGCGACCGAGCTCACCGCGGAAGCGTTGCGACGCGCCTTCGGACACGGGTGGCACGTGCGGGTCCAGCAACCCGTCGCCCTCGACGACGATTCCGAGCCCGAGCCCGATGTCACCGTCGTACGCGGCGCGCCGCGGGACTATCTCGACGCGCATCCCTCGCGGCCGGCGCTCATCGTCGAGGTCGCTCAGACGAGCCTGGCGTTCGACCGCCGTCGGAAGGGCGGGCTCTACGCCCGAGCGACGATCGCCGAATACTGGATCGTCAATCTCGTGAGTCGTGCCCTCGAGGTCTACCGCGAGCCGGCGCGCTCGCCGGCGGCGCACGACGGGTGGAAGTACACGCGCGCGCGGATGCTGAAGCCCGGCGCAACCGTCTCGCCGCTCGCCGCCCCGGCCGCGCGGATCGCCGTCGCCGATTTGCTGCCGTAGATCGGGGCGGCCTTCCCGTCCGGCTGAATCCCTCCGCGGCGGCGGCGCGTCTCTACGTCCGGGAGACGATGATGCGCGTCGCCGAGCTCTGGCGCTATCCCGTGAAATCGCTCGCCGGCGAGCGTCTCGACCTCGCGGAGCTCACGGTCAACGGGATCGCCGGCGACCGCGTCGTCCACGTGCGTGACCCGCGCGGCCGGGTGATCACGTCGCGGACTCACCCGAAGCTGCTCGGGCTCCGCGCCACTCTGGGCCCGGACGGCGAGCCGAGGATCGACGGCCAGCCGTGGACGGCGGAAGGGTCGGCCGCCGCCGTGCGAGCGGCCGCCGGGCCCGACGCGCGACTCGCGCGCCACGACGGTCCCGAGCGATTCGACGTGCTGCCGCTCCTCGTGGCGACCGACGGCGCGATCGCGGCGCTCGGCGTGGACGGGCGCCGGCTCCGGCCGAACATCGTCGTCGAGGGCGTCGAGGGCCTGGCCGAGCGCGCGTGGCCCGGCCGCCGCCTGAGGATTCGCGACGTGCTCATCGCGGTCGAGAAGCTCCGCGGCCGCTGCGTGATGACGACGTTCGATCCCGACACCCAGGCGCAGGACCCCTCGGTGCTCAAGCGGATTGTCGCGGAGTTCGGCGGGCGGATGGCGCTCGACTGCGACGTCCTCGAGGGAGGCGTGCTGCGGGTCGGCGATCCCGTGGAGCTTATCTAGGCGCGCGCCTACTTCTTGCGGAACTCGGCCGGGAGCTTCACCCACTGGTAGACGCCGACGTTGAGCTGCTGGAGCGACCAGCGCTCGGGGTACCAGTAGCCCGTCGTCGTCTCGGTGACGTAGTAGCCGGGGATCTCGACCGCGTCCTCCCGGGTCTGGGGCGGGACACCGTCGGGCCCTGGCACGTAAAGAGTGACCGTCGCCTGCTGTGACGGAACGGTGATGTACTGGACGACCTGGCCGTAGTCGACGCGGCCGACGCCGAGTTGATTCCACGGCTCCGTCGGGTAGGCGTTGTTCAGGTGGTTCGGTTCGCTGGTGAAGGGCTGGGTCGGGATGAGCGCCCCGGTGATCGGATCCTTCTTGAACTGCGGAGTGAAGGGGTTCACCTTCCCGAGCCCGCTGGCAGTTCCCTGGTTCTGGGCGCTCGCGTCGGCGACCAGGAACAGAGCCGTCACGACCACGACAATGATGGCTGTGCGCATATGCTTACTCCCCAGAGCCATAGGATACTCGAGGAGGGTACATTGTGTTGAAATATACCTTGTGATTCCGTAGAGTCAGAGTTTCCATGCTGGATTCCCTGAGCACACGCCTGCAATCGATCTTCGACCGCCTGGGGGGCCACGGCCGCCTGACGGAGGAGAATATCCAGGAGGCCCTGCGCGAGGTGCGGGTCGCCCTCCTGGAGGGCGACGTCAATTTCAAGGTCGTCCGCACCTTCATCGACCGCGTGCGGGAGAAGGCGGTGGGTCAGGACGTGTTGAAGTCGCTGACACCGGCCCAGCAAGTCGTCAAGGTGGTCCACGACGAGCTGACCGAGCTCCTGGGCGGGAGCGGCCACCGGCTCGCCCCGGCGCCCCATCCGCCGACCGTGATCATGCTCATCGGGCTCCAGGGCTCGGGCAAGACGACGACCGCCGCGAAGCTCGCGCGTTGGTACGGAAAGCAAGGCCAGCATCCGCTGCTCGCCGCCGCCGACACCAACCGCCCGGCCGCGCAGGAGCAGCTCCGGACGCTCGGCGGGCAGATCGCCGTGGACGTCGTCGGCGCTCCCGGGCAGACGCCGCTCGAGATCTGCCGCCAGGCCCGTGCGGAAGCCGCGACGCGTGGGCTCACGCCGCTCGTCCTGGACACGGCGGGCCGGCTCCACATCGACGAGCCGATGCTCGAGGAGCTCAAGGCGATCCGCAAGGAGGTGGGACCCCACCACGTGCTGCTCGTCGTGGACGCGATGACGGGCCAGGACGCGGTGACCGTCGCCGACCGGTTCAACAAGGCGGTCGGCATCGACGCCGTGATCCTCACGAAGCTCGACGGCGACGCCCGCGGCGGGGCGGCCCTCTCCGTGCGCGGGGTGACGGGCCGGCCGATCGCGTTTGCGGGGACCGGCGAGAAGACCGACGCGCTCGAGCCGTTCCACCCCGACCGGCTCGCCTCGCGCATCCTCGGCATGGGCGACGTGCTCTCGCTCGTGGAGCGCGCCCAGGCGACGGTGGACCAGACGAAGGCCGAGGAGCTCGTTCGGAAGCTCCGCGAGAACGCGTTCACGCTCGACGACTTCCGGGAGCAGCTCCGCCAGGTGCGGCAGCTGGGCCCGCTCGACCAGGTCCTCGGCATGCTGCCGTTCGGCAAGATGCTCAAGGCGGCGCCGAAGGACCTCACCGGGGAGTCGGCGGACCTCGGCCGCTTCGACGCGATCATCACGTCGATGACGCCGGCCGAGCGGATGAACCCGGACACCATCAACGGCAGCCGTCGCCAGCGGATCGCGCGGGGCAGCGGCACGACCGTCCAGGACGTCAACCGGCTGCTGAAGCAGTACGCGCAGTTGCGGAAGATGATGAAGCAGTTCAAGGGCATGGAGGGGAAGCTGCGGCTTCCCACACCGAGGGGGTGACGACGTGGCAGTTTCGATTCGACTCAGACGCACCGGGACGAACAAGCGGCCGACCTATCGGGTGGTCGTGGCAGACTCGCGCGCGCCGCGCGACGGACGGTTCATCGAGATCCTCGGACACTACAACCCGCTGACCGAGCCGCCCACCGTGAAGATCGACCGGGCGAAGGCCCAGGCATGGATCGCCAAGGGCGCCCAGCCGTCGAACACGGTGCGGCGGCTCCTGGCGAACGTGAAGGCGGAGTGAGCGAGCGCCTCGTCGTGATCGGCGCGATCACCCGGACCCACGGGCTCGCCGGCGAGGTCCGCGTGACGCCGATGACGGACGACCCGGCGCGGTTCGGTGGCGTGCGGGAGTGCGTGCTGTGGGACGCCGCGCACGAGCGGCGGGAGCGGTACCGGATCACCGCCGTGAGGCCGCAGGGCACGGCGATTTTGCTCACCCTCGCGGGGTGCGACTCGGCCGAGGCGGCGGCCGCGCTCGTGGGACGCCTCGTGGCCCTGCCGGCCGAGGAGGCGCTGCCGCTGGCGCCGGGCCACTTCTACCCCTGGCAGCTCGAGGGGTGCCGCGTGGTGACCGAAGACGGGCGGGAGGTCGGGCGCGTGACCGGCATCGAGCGGTCGTCGGCGCAGGACCTCTGGGTCGTGACGGACGAGGCGCGGCAGCATCTCATCCCCGCGGTCCCGGAGATCGTGAGCGAGGTCGATCTCGCGGCACGCCGGGTGGTGATCCGCCCGCCCGAGGGGTTGCTCGACCTGTAGGTGCGGAGTGCGGATCGACATCGTGACGCTGTTCCCCGGGATGGTCGAGCCGGTGCTCGGCGCGTCGATGCTCGGGCGCGCGCGCACCCGCGGCCTCGTTGACATCCGGGTGGTGAATCTCCGAGACTACGCGGAGGGCAAGCACCGGATCACCGACGACTACCAATTCGGCGGCGGCGGGGGTATGGTGCTCAAGCCGGAGCCGTTGTTCGCCGCGGTGCACGCGCTCTCGACCGAGGGCGCGCGCGTCGTCCTGCTGGATCCGCGGGGCCGGACCTTCACCCAGAAGGTCGCGGCGGAGCTGGCGGGCGCGACGCACCTGATCCTCCTCGCGGGGAGGTACGAGGGCGTCGACGCGCGGGTGAGCGAGCGGCTGGCGCACGACTCGATCTCGATCGGCGACTACGTGCTGACGGGCGGCGAGTTGCCGGCGCTCGTGGTGACCGACGCGATCGTGCGGCTCCTGCCGGGGGTGCTCGGCGCCGAGGGCGCGGCGGAGCGCGAGTCGTTCTCGAGCGGATTGCTGGAGCCGCCGCAGTACACGCGGCCCGAGGAGTTCGAGGGTGCGCGCGTGCCGGCCGTGCTCCTGTCCGGGGATCACGCCCGGATCGCGCGGTGGCGGCGCGTGCAAGCGCTCTGGCTCACGTGGCGAACACGACCCGAGCTCTTGAAGGATGTGGATCTGACGTCCGACGAGCAGCGGCTCGTCGAGCGATTCGAACGCGGGGAGAGGCCGGAGCTGACCGAATGACTCGGCCGGCGCTTGCAGCAAGAGAGGGAAGGACGTCATGGATGCCATTCGCTTGGTGGAGGCGGGGCAGCTCAAAAAGGACCGGCAGGCGTTCGTGCCGGGCGACACGGTGCGCGTGCACGTCAAGGTCGTCGAGGGCGAGAAGGAGCGCACGCAGCTCTTCGAGGGCATCGTGATCAGGAAGCGCGGTGAGGGCGCCCGCGCATCCTTCACGGTCCGGCGCGTCTCCTACGGTGTCGGCGTCGAGCGTACGTTTCCGCTGCACTCGCCGCGCGTCGAGCGCGTCGAGGTCACGCGGCGGAGCCGCGTGCGGCGCTCGAAGCTCTACTACCTCCGCGGACTCGCGGGCAAGGCGGCGAGGCTCAAGGAGAAGCGCGCCGCCCTGGTCCCCACCACCACCGAAGAGTAGGCTCCGACCCCACCGGCGTGACGCCGCCCACGGCGCCGTACCGCTACGAAGCTCAGGCCTGGCGGGCCGGAGTCACGCGCGTCGCCGGGATCGACGAGGCCGGGCGCGGGCCGCTGGCGGGGCCGGTGGTCGCGGCCGCGGTCGTCCTGGCTCACGACCGGCGCATCAGGGGGCTGGCCGACTC
>MNCR01000027.1:0-9353 GCA_001914535.1 Candidatus Rokubacteria bacterium 13_2_20CM_69_15_1 | reverse complement strand
TCCCGGTGTACGGCTTCGCCCGCCACAAGGGCTACGCGACGCCCGAGCACCTCGCCGCGCTCGACCTCTACGGGCCCTGCCCGATCCACCGGCGCACGTTCGCCGGTGTCTGGCGCCAGGGCGAGCTGTTCGTCCTGTGATCATTTCAGCCCCCCCTTTCGCATCGCGGCCAGAACGCGCTCGAGATCCTTCTCGTTCTTGTAGGGCATGCGCTGTCTCAGGCTCTCCACGGAGGCCTGCGGACTCAGCCTCTCGGCGGCGGCCCACTCGGATCGCGCGTCTTCCTCGAGGCCCCGCTCGCCGTAGAGAACAGCGAGGAAGGCGTGGGCGGGCACGAAATTGGGGTTCCGCGCGAGCAACTTTCTGAAGGTCGCGATCGCTTCATCACTCCGTCCGGTCAGGTAATACGCGTGACCCAGCGTCCACAGATAGAAGAAGGGATACTGGGGATCGAGTCGCATCGCCTGCTTGATATCCTCGATGGCCTCGTCGGCTCTCCCGGACCACGCGAGGACTTCCGCCAGGGTCTCGTAGCTGTCCGCATTGTTGGGGGCGAGCGCGACGGCCCGCTCCGCCTGGGCGATCGCCCGCTCGTGCTCTTTCTTCCAGAGATAGACCTGGCCCAACAGGTCATGGGGACCGGCCAGTGAGTCATCCCGGACGATGGCCTTTTGGGCCAATTCGAAGGCCCGCTGCAACGTCTCGGGGTCTCGACTCCACTGAAGCTGCCACGCCTGTAAGTGCGTCCACCCCATGGCGGAGTACGCCATGGCGTATTCCGGGTCGAGCTCCACCGCTCTCGCGAACATCTTTCGCGCCTCGGCATTCGCCTCCTTCGTGGTGCGCCGGTGATACTCCAGGCCGCGCAAGACATAGTCATAGGCCTCGACGTTCCGGGTGGGCGCTCGCCCGAGGCGGTCTTTCTCCGGAGCGGTGAGCTTCACCGCGAGGACCCCGACGATCTTCTGCGTGACCTCGTCCTGCAGGGCGAAGACGTCCTTCAGATCCCGGTCATAGCGCTCCGCCCACACGTGGTACCCCGTGGCGGCGTCGACGAGCTGGGCGGTGATCCGCACGCGATTGCCGGCCTTGCGAACGCTGCCCTCCAGGACGTAGCGCACGCCCAGCTCGCGGCTCACCTGCGCGGGCTTGACCGCCCGGCCCTTGTACGCGAAGACGGAGTTGCGCGCGATCACGAACAGCCCGGAGAGCTTGGAGAGGCCCGTGATGAGGTCTTCGGTGATCCCGTCGCCGAAGTACTCCTGCCCCGCGTCGCCGCTCATGTTTTCGAAGGGCAGCACGGCGACGGAGGGCCTGTCGGGCAACTCGAACCCGGGGGGGCGCCAACGAGAGTAGAGGCTCCAGACCGCCGCGCCACCCGCGGCGACGAGCAGCACGAGGCCCAGGAGCAACGTCGCCCGGCGCCACGCGAGCCGCCCGACGATCCTCGTGATTCTCGGGCCCGGGCCGGTGGGTTCCGGCTCGCCGAGGACCCGGTAGACTCGGACCGGCTCCCGGATGTTCTTGACGACGTGCTCGCCGCGGGGCTCGTACGTGAGCGCCAGCTTCTTCTTGACCTGATCGTAGACAGCCCCGGAGATCGAGATGCCGCCCGGCTCGGCAAGGCCTTCGACGCGCGCCGCGATGTTCACGCCGTCCCCGTAGATCCGCTCGCCCTCCACGATCACGTCGCCGAGGTTGATGCCGATGCGGAACTCCAGTCGGCGGGGAGCGGGGAGCTGCGCGTTCCGTGACTTCAGCTCTCGCTGGAGCTCCACCGCGCACTCCAGCGCGTCGACCACGCTGGCGAACTCCGCCAGCACGTTGTCTCCGGTCGCATCGACCACGCGGCCGCTGCGCTCTCGGATGAGGGCCGCCATCACCTCGCGGTAGGCCGTCAGCGTCCGGACGGTCGCCACCTCATCCTCGCCCATGAGGCGGCTGTAGCCCTTGACGTCGGCGCTCAGGATGGCGGCGAGCCTACGCTGGACGATGGGAGGCCTCATTCCCCGCGAGCAAGGCGCGGATGCGCGCCCCCGTCACCGGGGTCTCCGTGATCCGCACGCCGAACGGGACCAGCGCGTCCTCGATCGCGTTGGCGATCGCCGCGGGAGGCGAGATCGCGCCGCCCTCGCCCAGCCCCTTGACGCCGAGCGGGTTGCGCGGCGACGGGAACTCGAGGTGGACCGTCTCGATCGGCGGCAGATCGTCCGCCTTCGGGAGCGCATAGTCCATCAGCGACCCGGTCACGAGCTGGCCCTCCGCGTCGTAGCTCATGTCCTCGAAGAGCGCGCCGCCGACGCCCTGGGCGACGCCGCCGTGGACCTGACCCTCCACGATGATCGGGTTGATCACCGTGCCGCAGTCGTGGGCGACGACGTAGCGCAGGAGCTTCACGCCGCCGGTCTCGACATCCACCTCTACCTGGGCGACGTGGACGGCGCTCGCGTAGGTGACGGTCGGCACGTGGTGGTACGCGCTCGCCTCGAAGTCGGGTGACGCGACGCCGGGCGCGGCGAAGGTCGGGATCGAGGCCTGCACGACGCGGGCGAGGTCGAGCGCCCCCTGCGGCGAGCCGCGGACGAACGCGCGGCCGTCCGCGATCTCGACGTCCTCGGGCGCGGCCTCGAGCAGCCTCGCCGCGGCGCGCACCAGCTTCGCCCGCACCTCGTGGCACGCGTCGGCGATGGAGTTGCCCGCCGTCACCGCGCTCCGGCTCGCGAAGGTTCCGACGCCGAACGGCACGGCGGCCGTATCGCCGCCGATCACCGTCACCCAGTCGAGCGGCACGCCGAGCGCGTCGGCGGCGACCTGGGCGAAGCTCGTCTCGTGCCCCTGGCCCGAGCTCACCGCGCCCGTCGCGACCGCGACCCGGCCGTGGAGGTCGAGCTTGACGGTGGCGCCCTCGAAGGGGCCGATCGCGGTGCCCTCCACGTAGCCCGAGATCCCGATCCCGCGGTACACGCCCCGGGCGCGCAACCGCGCCTGCGCCGTGCGGAACCCGTCGTACCCGGCGGTGGCGAGCGCCCGTTCGAGCGCCGCCGGGAAGTCGCCGGTGTCGTAGACGAGCGGATTGCCGTCACGGTAGGGCATGCCGAAGTCGTAGGGAAGCTCGTCGGCACGGATGTAGTTGCGCCGCCGGATCTCAGCGGGATCCATCCGGAGCTCGCGCGCCAGACAGTCGAGGGCTCGGTCCATCGCGAACACCGCCTCGGGCCGCCCGGCGCCTCGATACGGAGCATTCGGGGTCTTGTTGGTCACGACTCCCCGGACGTCGACGCGCATGTTGGTGATGCGATGCGGACCGATCAAATGCGCGACCGTGTTATAGGGCAGCACGATCCCCCAGACGTTGTAGGCGCCGAGGTCGAGCCAGATCCGGTCGGAGAGGGCCAGGATCGTCCCGTCGCGCGTCGCCGCGAGGCGCATCGCGTGCGTCTGATGGCGCGCGTGCGCGGCGGACGACATGTGCTCGCGCCGGCTCTCGATCCACTTGACCGGACGGGTCAGCACGATCGACGCGATCGGGACCAGGACGTCCTCCGCATAGCCCGAGGCCTTCGTCCCGAAGCCGCCACCGAGATCGGGCGCGATGACGCGGATCTTGTGAGGCGGCAGCCCCAGCACCCCCGTGAGCCCCTGCTGGACGAAGTGGGGGACCTGCGTCGAGTTCCAGGTCGTGAGCGTGCCGTCGCGTCGGTCCCAGCGGGCGACGACGCCACGGCACTCGAGCGGCATGCCGACATAGCGCTGGACGCGGAACGTCTCGCTCACGACGACGTCGGCCCGCGCGAACGCCGCGTCCGGGTCGCCGATCGAATGGGCGAAGCTCAGGGCGACGTTCGTCCCCCACTCGGGGTGGACGAGGGGGCCGCCTGGCTCGCCGGGCTCCACCATGTCCACCGCCGGCGGAAGCGGCTCCCAGTCGACCTCGATCCGGTGGACCGCGTCCTCCGCTTGCGCGCGGCTTTCGGCCACGACCATGGCGACGGCCTCACCGACGTACCGCGCGCGATCGCGGCAGAGGGCCCACTGGGGCGCCGCTCGGACGTCGAACTTGATCGCCGCGGCGAGGCCGGGCGGCGGAGCGCCGAAGACCGGGAGCGGCTTCATCCAGCGCTCCAGATCGGCGAAGGTGAAGACGCGCACGACCCCGGCCGCCTCCGCGGCGGCGCGCGTGCGAATGGCGACGATGCGGGCGTGAGCGTGCGGAGAGCGGCAGAACGCCGCGTGGAGCATCCCCGGGAGCGTCACGTCGTCGACGTAGCACGCCTCGCCCCGCAGGAACCGCGGATCCTCTCGCCGCTTCACCGCCGCACCGAAATACCTGGCCCCCATCGCGCGTCCAGCACGCGACTATACACCCGCTTTCCCGCCGCCGGCTGGTGCGCTATGCTCCGGCCACCATGTCTCGCTTCGGGGGAGGCTTCGCATGACCAGACCGCGCGCGCGGTTGATTGCTCTCGTCGTGGCCGTGACGTTCGCGGCGCCGTCGAACGTCTCGGCGCAGGCGCCGATCAAGGTCGGGGTCGTCGAGCCCCTGTCGGGACCCGTCGCGGCGTCCGGCAACTACGTCCGCATGGGTGCGGAGATCGCCAGCGACTGGATCAACGCCCGGGGCGGCATCGGCGGACGCAAGCTCGAGCTCCGGATCGAGGACAACAAGTCCGATCCCAAGGAGGCGGCGAGCGCCGTCGAGAAGCTTATCGTCCGCGACCGGGTGCCCGCGATCATGGGCGCCTGGGGCAGCTCGATGACCCTGGCCGCGATGCCGAAGCTCGAGGAGTACGGCGTGCCGATGGTCGTCGAGACGTCGAGCGCCTCCACGATCACCAAGCGCGGCAATCCCTGGATCTTCCGCATCAGCCCGCCCTCGGAGATGGAGGCGCTCGGCCTCGAGCAGTACGTGGACCGGCTCGGGGTGAAGCGCGCCGACTTCCTCGCGGTCAACACGGACTGGGGGCGGGGCGCGATCACCGCCTTCGGCGACATGCTGAAGAAGAAGGGCGTCGCGGTCGGCGCCGTCGAGTACATGGACCAGGGGGCGACCGACATGAACGCCCAGCTCACGAAGATCAGGGGGGCGGGCGGCGACACGCTCTTTCTCACCACGGCCGTCGAGCAGATCACGCTCGTGCTGAAGCAGGCGCAGGAGCAGCGCCTCGAGCGCAAGGTCGTCACGACGGGCGGGAGCTCGTCGCCGACGCAGCTCATCAAGCAGGCGGGCGTGGCGGCCGAGGGCAGCTACCACATCGTCTTCTTCATGCCGTGGTTCCCCGAGGCGATGCCCGACGGCAAGCTCGCCCGCGCGTTCGTGGATGAGTGGAGCAAGCGCGGCCACCCGTTCGAGGGGCTCACCGAGGGGTTCCGCGGTCACGACGGCATCGCCACGATCGCCGAGGCGATCCGCGTCGCCGGCCGAGACGAGCCCAAGGCGATCCGCGACGCCCTCTGGCGGGTCAGCCTCGTGGGGGTGAACGGCCCGATCAGGTTCGAGAAGGACGGCCCGGCCGGCAAGGAGAGCGGCCAGTCCAGGCCGAGCATCTTCGTCGTCCAGATCAAGGACGGCAAGGTGGCGCTCCCCGACTTCCGCGCGACGAAGTAGCGTCCCGCCACGGATGGCCGAGCTCCTTCAGCACCTGGTGAACGGCCTGGTGCTCGGCGGGACGTATGCCCTGCTGGGTATCGGCCTCACGCTCATCTTCGGCCTGATGAACGTCGTGAACTTCGCGCACGGTGAGTTCTACACGCTGGGCGCGTACGCGGCGTTCGCGGCGCTCGGCCTCGCCGGGGCGAACTTCTTCGTGGCCGTGCTGGCGGCGATCGCCTGCGGCGCGGCGCTGGGCGCCGTGTGCGAGCTCACGCTGCTGCGTCCGCTTCGCGCCGAATCCATCGACACGACGATGCTGGTGATGATCGGCGTGTGGATCGCGATGCAAAACGCGGAGCTCCTGGTCTGGGGGGGTGTGGCGAAGTCGATTCCCCACCCGTTCCCGACCGCCCCCCTCGTGCTCGGCCCGGTCTCGATCGCGCCGCTCCGGGTGTTCGTCCTCGTGCTGGCGGCGTGCCTCATCGTCCTCTCCTACCTCCTCATCCACGCGACGAGGGTCGGCACGGCGATGCGCGCCACCTTCCAGGACCGGGACACGGCGGCGCTCATGGGCGTCCGGATCGGGCGCATCCACACGGTGACGTTCGCCTTCGGCTCCGCCCTCGCGGCGGCGGCGGGCGCGCTCCTGGGCCCGGTCTTCCTCGCCTACCCGTCGATGGGCGACCTCGTGTCGCTGAAGGCGTTCTCGGTCGTCATCCTCGGCGGCCTCGGCAATCTGCCCGGCGCGACGCTCGGCGGCCTCCTCTTGGGCCTGGCCGAGGAGCTCGGCGCGGGCTACGTCTCCTCGGGCTACCGCGACGCCGCCGGGTTCGTGATCATCATCCTGGTCCTGCTGCTCCGACCCGCCGGCCTCTTTAGAAAGCAAGAGAGAATTGGATGAGCGGAGCTCGCCGCGCCGTGCTGGCCCTTCTGGTACTCACGCTGCCCCTCTGGCTCGCGAACCCGTACTTCCTGCACGTCGTCATCATGGCGGGAATCTTCTCCATCCTGGCGCTCTCCCTGAACCTGCTCCTCGGCTACACCGGCCAGCTCTCGCTCGGCCACGCCGCCTTCTTCGGCATCGGTGCCTACACTTCCGCGCTGCTCACGCTCGGACCCGAGTGGTCGTTCTGGCTGGCGCTCCCGTGCGCGATCGCGCTCGCCGCGCTGGCCGGCTTCCTGATCGGGCGCCTCGCCCTGAAGCTCCGCGGCGCCTATTTCGTCCTCGTCACCATCAGCTTCGCCGGCGTCATCGCGCTCGTGAGCGTCAACTGGATGGAGCTGACCAACGGCCCGCTCGGGCTCCCGGGCGTGCCCGCGCCCGTGCTCGGTCCCTGGTCCCTCCGCGCCAAGCGTGCGTACTACTACCTCGTGCTCGCGGCGGTGCTGCTCGCGTACCTCGTCTGCCGCCGACTCGTGGGGTCGCGGATCGGCCGCGCCTTCGTGGCCATTAGAGAGAACGAGGCGCTGGCCGAGTCGGTCGGCGTGGACGTCACGCACTACCTCGTCCTCGCCGCCGTCGTGAGCGCGGCGATGGCCGGCATGGCGGGGAGCCTCTACGCGCACTACACGCGATTCGTGAGCCCCGAGGTCTTTCTCTTCGGCTACACCGTCACGATGGTGATCATGGTCGTGGCCGGGGGCAAGGGCACGCTCGCCGGACCGCTCGTGGGCGCCTTCATCTTCACGGCGCTGCCCGAGGCGCTCCGCGCGGTGACCTCGTGGCAGTGGCAGATGCTCACCTACGGCGTGCTGCTCGTGGCGCTCGTGTTCTTCCTCCCGCGCGGCATCGTCCCCGCGGTGCGCGCGTGGCGCGTCCGGAACGCGCCCTGACGCTCTCGGTACGAGACCTGGCCGTCAGCTTCGGCGGCGTCACGGCGCTCGCCGGCGTGTCCTTCGACGTCCACCGGGGAACGATCACGAGCGTGATCGGACCGAACGGCGCCGGGAAGACGACGGCGTTCAACGTGATCACGGGCTACCTCTCCGCCACGCGCGGCCGGATCGAGTACGAACGCGTGCCGCTGACGGGGCTCAGGCCCTCGGCCGTCGCCGCGCGCGGGGTCGTCCGCACCTTCCAGCGCACGAGCGTCTTCCCCTCGCAGAGCGTCGCCGACAACGTGATGATCGGCCTCCACCTCCGGGGGTCGGCGGGCGTTCTCGACGTGATGCTGGCCCGCCGCCGTCTTCGCGCCGAGGAGTCGCGGCTCGCGCGCGAGGCCGACGCGCTCATCGAGTTCGTGGGCCTCGGCCATCGACGCGGTGAACCGGCGGGCGGGCTGCCCTACGGTGAGCAGCGGCTGGTCGAGCTGGCGGTGGCGCTCGCGGCCCGGCCGCGGCTCCTGCTGCTCGACGAGCCCGGCGCAGGCATGACCACGGCCGAGAAGGCGACGGTGAGCGACCTGATTCTCCGGATCCGTGACCGGGGCGCCACGGTGTTGCTCGTCGAGCACGACATGCGGATGGTCATGGGGATCTCGGACACCGTGATCGTGCTGAACCACGGGCGCGTGATCGCCGAGGGCCCGCCCGCTTCCATCCAGGCCCATCCGGACGTCATCCGCGCATACCTGGGGTCGGCCCGTGACCGCGCCTGACCGCGCTCCCTTGCTCAGCCTGGAAGACCTGCACGCCGCGTACGGCCCCGTGGCGGCCGTCCGGGGCCTCGGTCTCGTCGTGTACCCGGGCGAGCTCGTCTGCCTGATCGGCGCCAACGGCGCCGGCAAGACGTCCACGCTGCGCGCGATCTCCGGCCTGCTCTCCCCCACGCGCGGGCGCATCGTGTTCGACGGCCGCCCCATCCACGGCGCCGAGCCGCACGCGATCCTCGCGGCCGGCATCGCCCACTGTCCCGAGGGACGCCGCGTCTTTCCCTCCCTCACGGTCCGGGAGAACCTCGAGATGGGCGCGTACGTGCGGCGCGACCGGAGCGCCGTCGGCGAGGATCTCGAGCGCGTCTCCACCCACTTTCCGATCCTCGCCGAGCGGCGGCGGCAGATGGCGGGCACGCTGTCGGGCGGCGAGCAGCAGATGCTCGCCATCGCCCGCGCGCTGATGGCGCGGCCGCGGCTCATCCTCTTCGACGAGCCGTCGCTCGGCCTCGCCCCGGCCCTGGTCGAGACCGCGTTCGAGGTCATCGCCGACATCCGGCGGCGCGGGACCACGGTGCTCATGGTCGAGCAGAACGCGTACCTCGCCCTTCGGATGGCCGACCGCGCCTACGTGATGGAGACCGGTCGCGTCGCCCTCAGCGGCCCAGCGGCGGAGCTGCTCGGCAACGACCTCGTCCGCCGGGCGTATCTCGGCGGCTGAGACGCCGAGGACGGGTGCTATGGGTGATGTCGTCAATCCCGACCTAGCGCTAAGGGATGCAAGACGTCGATCGCCCAGCCCACGTCCAGGCGCTCCCCCAGCCAACCCGGGGTTGCCGTCCGCGCGTGCAGGACAAGTCCCTCGGCATCGTGCTGTCCTCGTAGGATCTCGACGGGATCGCCGAGCACCTCCAGAGGAGGCGGCACCTCGGGCAGAGGCCGGCCGTCCGGGCGGCGGAACCGAAGCTCGCCGTCCGGCTGTCGATCGACCTGGTAGCCCTCTTCGTGAACGGCGCGGTGGTGCCGGCGGCAGAGCAAGGCGAGATTCGAGAGCGTGGTGGGGCCTCCTTGCGCCCAGTGACGGATGTGATGTCCCTGGCCGAAGCGGACCCCGCAGCCCGGGAAGCGGCACCCGCGGTCTCGGTGGTGGAGCGCTCTCCTCAGCGCCGGCG
>MNCR01000047.1 GCA_001914535.1 Candidatus Rokubacteria bacterium 13_2_20CM_69_15_1 | reverse complement strand
TGGGGTAGTGAAGGCCGAGATACATTCGCGGCAGACAAATAATAAGGAGAGCATAAAGAAGGCTGAGGAGCCCGAGTCTCGCCGAAACCGACCAAAGACCGACTGCTAGGCCGCAAAATACGGCCGCGTGGCCAGCCGGGAAAGAGGTGGAACTGGCATGGAGCGTACCGTCAAACCCTAGGTACGGTACTTGAAAGGCATTCGCCAACTCCACGACTGGTCTTGGCCGGAACGGGAGGGCGGCCCTGATGGCGATGGCCAGAGCAACAGTGGCATATAAGCCGATCAGCGATGCCAGCATGGTCTCGCGCCTCCGTCGTCCCGCGGACGCGTCGCTCGGCGCAAACCATGCGCCCCAGAACAATGCAACCATGACGCCCTGCAGTATGGCGCTGTGCGACACCTGCGATATCAGCACGTCGAATCTCCAAGACCGTCGAGCAAATCCGTTCAACAGGACGATCACGCCCCGATCGAGTTGGACGACAGCGTGGATTAGCTTCGTCGTCGAGTGCGAGAGGACGAGAGATAGGATCAAGAGAAAGCAGACCGCTGCAGAAGCAACCACCACTTGCATCCACGATACGCGTAACGTTGGCCAATCAATCGTCTGACGCACAAAATTACTTTACGATGCGATCGCTGCTTCGATCAACAAATTTGCGCCTGTTTCCGGAAAACGATCGTCTTCCATGGAACGTGATAACCAATAATTCTTCGAGCCACTTTTGGAACGGGCGATGGACCTGCGTGTTTATTAAGAACGTCCGGCGGTTCTGGAAACGCGCCGCGCGCGCTCTACAGCTGCTACAATTCGGTATTCACCACGATCGATCGCTCGTCGTTCACGGAGCGCGGTTTCATTTCCTGGACTGGGGAGACTCCACGGCGCCCGCGGTCGTGCTGCTCCACGGGATCACCGGCCACGCCCATTCCTGGGACGACGAGGCGCGCCTGCTCGCCCCCCGCTACCGCGTGGTGGTGCTCGACCAGCGCGGTCACGGCGACTCGGACCCGGCGCCCGACGGCGACTACACCGTGACGGCGATGGCGGGCGACCTCGCAGCCTTCGCCGACGCGCTCGCGCTCGGGCGCTTCTCCCTCGTGGGACTCACCCCGAGCGCGTGGACCGCCTCGTGGTCGTGGACATCGGCCCCGACATCGCGCCCGGCGGCCGCCTGCGCGTGGGCATGCTGATGGCGCAAACGCCCGAGCGCTTCGACGACCTCGAGGCCGCTCTGGCCTGGGCGCGCGCGGCGAACCCGCGCTACACCGAGGCGATGCTCCGCCATCGGGTCACCCACGGGACGCGGCCCGCCGACGGCGGTCTCGTCTGGAAGTACGACCGCGCGATCCGCGACGCCGTCCGCTCGGGACAGTGGCGCGATCCCGTCGACCTCTGGCCGCTCTGGAACGGGATCGCCTGCCCGACGCTGATCGTCCGCGGCGCCGAGTCCGACGTGCTCGCCGCGGAGACCGCCAAGCGGATGGTCGCGACGAATTCTCACGCACGCCTGGTCGACGTGAACGGCGCGGGTCACACGGTGCCGGGCGACCAGCCCGCGGCGTTTCGCCGGCTGCTGATCGAGTTCCTCGGCGCTTGACCGCGTCGCTGCGGCTCTTGTGGATCGGCGCCTTCGCCTTTTTCCTGTCCTTCTTCCTGCTGCTGGCGGCCCTGCCCCTCTACGCCCGCGCGGTCGGCATCGGCGACCGCGCGATCGGCGGCGTGCTCGGTGCGTTCGCCTTCGCCGCGATGCTGGTGCGGCCGTGGGCGGGCTGGGCGGCCGATCGCCACGGACGCCGCCCGCTGATGCTGGCGGGTGCGCTCGTGTTCGTCGTGGCCTCGCTGGCCTACAGCCTGACGACCGGCGTGCTCGGGCTCCTCGCCGTGCGGTTGCTCCACGGCTGTGGCATGGGTCTCTACCCGACGGCGGCCAGCGCGGTCGTCGCCGACCTGGCCTCGCCCGACCGCCGGGGCGCCCTGATGGGAACCTTCGGCGCCGCCGCGAACATCGCGATGGCTCTGGCGCCGATCGCCGGCATCGCGATCGCCGACCGGCTCGGTTTCGTCCCGCTCTTTTGGCTCGCCGCCTGCGTCGCCGTCGTCGCGGTGCTGCTCACCCGGTGGTTGCCCGAGACCGCGCGGCGCCGCGAGAAGATTCCCCTCACGCCCGGGGCGATGGTGAGCGTCGAAGCCCTCGTCCCCTCCGCGATCCTGTTCCTGGTGATGCTGGGCTACGGCGGCCTGGTGACGTTCCTGCCGATCCACGCCACGGAGCAGGACGTGAACCCGGGGCTCTTCTTCCTCGTCTTCGCGCTCGTGGTGACCGCCGTTCGCGGCTACGCCGGCCACCTCTCGGACCGCTTCGGGCGCGTCGCCGTCGCCGTCGGCGGGCTGTCGCTGGCGGGCGCCGCGCTCGCCGCGGTCGCGCTCACGCGCGGCGCCCCGAGCCTGATGGCCGCCGGCGTCCTCTACGGCGCCGGATTCGGCGCGCTGACGACCGCGTTGATGGCGTGGTGCGTGGACGTGGTGGACGCGAAGAACCGCGGGCGCGCGATGGGGACCTACTACACCGCCCTCGAGCTCGGCATCGGGCTCGGATCGCTCGGCGCCGGCTTCGGCGTGGACGCCGTCGGCTTCACGGGGACGTTTCTCGCCGCCGCCGCCGCGACGCTCACCGGCGCGGCGCTGGCGTTGACCCGCGGGCCGGTGAGCTGACGGTCGCGCGCCCCCCGCTACTCGTGCCGGTCCGCGGAGCTCGGCGCGGCGTGTGCCGGCCGCCTCGGCGTGACTGGAATGCTGTAGGGAATGTCGAAGAGCCACCGGACCCACGCCTCCGTGCGCCTGCCCGCCGGCCACGCCAGCGCGCGCTGGAGGTCGCCGATCGTCAGCCGGATCCACGTTCGCCATAGATTGAGCTCGCCCGGCGGGATGACCCGGACGAGCCGCCAGGTGAGCCGGCCCGTCGGCCGGAGGTCCGCCGCCACCGGGCGCTCGCCCCGGGCGATCGGCATCAGGACGCGCTCGACGATCCAGTGGTGCGTCCGGAGGATCAGCCGGCGGCGCACCGGCGGCTCGACGGCGAGGAAGCACGGCGCCATGTCGCGGTACCAGTCGAAGATCGTCGGCGGGATCGCCAGGGCGGCGGCGCGAAGGCCGTTCTCGCCGCGGCCAAGCGGCGCCGGCGCCGCCGGCTCGCCATCGGCGAGGCGCGCCCCGACGATGTCGGCCAGCTGCGCGCACCGGCGCGGGTCGCTGAGGTAGCAACAGGGCCAGCCCGTCAGAACCTGGGCGACGTCCGGGAGCGGTCGCCACTGGAGCACGGTCACGTCTTCGGTCACCCCGGCGGCCCGGAGGCTCGCCACCACCGCACGGGCGGTGCGCCGGGTGTCGTTGAACCAGCGCCCGCGCTCCTCGCTGAGCGGTACGAGCGTCTGGCGAAGCAGCAGGGCCAGAGTACCCTCGGGCGCCTCGTAGATGGCCACGAGGTCGCGGTGTCGGCGACACACCGAGGCGAGCTCGCTCTTCCACATGGCCGAGCTCATCCTTCAGGCCTCCACGGCGATGTAGAGGTCGGCGCCGTTCCGGTGCACGAAGAGCAGCACGGGCGCGCCGGGCTTGCGGCGCGCGAGCGCCCGCTCGAGGTCGTCCACGCTCTTCACGGGCTGCCGATCGATCTCCGCGATCACGTCGCCGGGCCGGAGCCCGGCACTCGCGGCGGGACCTCCATCCTCGACGTCGCGCACGAGCACGCCCGCCGTCACCGGCAGGCCGAGCTCCTGGGCGAGCTGGGACGTCACGGTCTGCACGGCGACGCCCAGCGCAGGCTTGCCACCGGCCGCGGCGGCTCGCCGCTCCTCCGGCTCGGCGAGCTTGGCGATCCGGGCCGGGAGCGTGAGCGTCTGGCCGCTGCGCGCCACGGTCAGCGTGACGTCGCGGCCGACCGGCGTCTCGGCTATCAGGCGCGGCAGCTCGTCCGAGTGCCTGATCGGATGACCGTCGTACGCGACGATGACGTCGCCGGGCCGGACGCCCGCCGCCTTCGCTGGTCCACCGTCGGCCACCGACGCGACGAGCGCGCCGTGGGCGTCCGGCAACGCGAAGCTCTTCGCGAGGTCGGACGTCACGCGCTGGATCGTCACGCCGAGGTAGCCGCGCACGACGTGGCCAGAAGCCGCGAGCTGCGTGAGGACGGGTTTGGCGAGGTTGACCGGAATCGCGAAGCCGATCCCGACCGAGCCACCCGACTGCGAAACGATCGCGGCGTTGATCCCGACGGCCTGGCCCTGGGCGTTGATGAGCGGGCCGCCACTGTTGCCCGGGTTGATGGACGCATCGGTCTGGATGAAGTCGTCGTACGGCCCCTCGCCGATCACGCGCCCTGTCGCGCTCACGATGCCCGTCGTCACGGTCTGCTCGAGCCCGAAGGGATTGCCGATCGCCATCACCGGCTCGCCGACCTGGAGCCGCGAGGAGTCACCGAGGGGGACCACCGGCAGCCCCGTCGCGTCCACCTTGAGCAACGCGATGTCGGTCTTCGGGTCGCGTCCCAGGACCCGGCCCGGCAGCTCGCGCTCGTCGGCGAGCGTCACCTTGATCTCGGTCGCGCCGTCGACGACGTGGTTGTTCGTGACGATCAGGCCGCTCGGGTTGATGACGAAGCCCGAGCCCAGGCTCCGCAGCGTGCGCCGCGGTCGGCCGCCGAGGAACTCCTCGAAGAACGGGTTCTTCTCGTCCACGCGCTTGGTGCTGATGTTGACCACCGCGGGCTTGAGCGTCCGCGCCAGCTCGACCCACGGCGACGCGGCGGGTGGATGGGCCGCCGTCGTCGCGGGGCGATCGGTCCAGAGCTCTCCCTGGACCTTGGTGAGGCCGAGGCGGGGAAGGACGGCCACCAGCGCGACCGCGAGCGTCAGCGCGGCGGCCCCTGAAATCCAGCGTCTCATCGGATCCTCCTTTCGTTCAGCGCCTGTCGTGCGATTTCGCCGAGCGGCCTCCCCGCCGCCAGCCGGCGGACCTCGATGTATTCGTGGACCATACCGTCGCGGTCGCCCGCGCGCCGGAGCGCCGTCGCGAGAAGCAGGCGGATTTCCGCCGAGCGCGGCTTGAGGCGCACCGCCCGACGCAGCCGCTCGACCGCCGCCGTCGGCTGTCCCTGGTCGAGCAAGAGCCCGGCGAGATCGACCTGGGAGCGAGGATCGCTGGGGTCCAGATGCGCGGCCGCCTCGAACTCGCGGCGCGCCGCCCGCGAGTCGCCGAGCTCCCTGAAGGTCTGCCCGAGTGCGTCGTGGACCCGCGGGTCGTCCGGGGCCAGGCGGACGGCATCGCTCAACTGATTCAGCGCGCCGGCCGGCACGCCGAGCCGCGCGTACGCAACGCCGAGGTAGTAGTGCGCGCGCGCGTCGCGCGGCGCCGCCGCCACGGCAGCGAGCAGTGTCCGGATGGCGGAAGCGTAGTCGCCGTCGTCGATCAGCCGCACCGCGTGGGCCACGGAGGGCCGGCCGCGCCACACGGGAATCTCGACGGCCAGCGCGACCACGCCGCCCGCGGCCACTGCGAGTGAGCCGAGCATCAGGAGCCCCGCGACGCGGTCCCCGCGCCAGCGCCCGAAGCGCCGCAGCGCGCCGAGCATCGCAACATCGGTCATCCGCACACGACCCATCTCGCCACGGACGCGAGGCTATCGGAGAGACATGAGAGCCCGATGAGAGGTTCATGAGAACTTTCTCAGCCCCGAGACGGGGAGGCGCCCGCGCCGAGACGGTTCTCAGGCGAGCGGCAGGCGGATCGTGAACGTGCTGCCGGCGCCGGGCGCGCTCTCGGCGGCGAGCGTGCCGCCGTGCGCGGTCACGATGGAGCGCGCGATCGGCAGGCCGAGCCCCGCGCCCGCCGCGTCGAGCGCGCGGGCCGCGTCGAGGCGGACGAAGGGCTCGAAGACGCGCGCGAGGTCGGCCGGATCCAGCCCGATGCCGGTATCGCTCACCAGGATCTCGGCCCACCGGTCGGCGACGCGCAGCGCCAGCTCCGCGCGGCCGCCGCGCGGCGTGTACCGCACCGCGTTCTCGACGAGCTTCATCACCGCACGCCGCAGGGCGATCGGGTCGCCCAGCACCGTCGCCGGCGTACGCTCCTTGACGACGAGGGCCACGCCCCGCGTGTCGGCGACACGCCGGGCGACGTCGGTGACGTCCGTGAGCAGCGGCTCGAGCTCGACGCGCTCGCGCTCCACCCTCGCCGGGACGGAGAGGCGCGAGAGCAGCAGCAGGTCCTCGGCGAGCCGGACGAGACGCTCGACGTCCTCGAGGCTCGAGGCGAGGACCCGGCGGTATTCTTCACCGGACCGTTCGGCGCGCAGCGCGACCTCGATGGTGCCCTTGAGCGCCGTCAGCGGGGTGCGCAGCTCGTGCGCGGCGTCGGCGGTGAACCGTCGCATCTGGGCGAAGGTCTCCTCGAGGCGCGCCAGCATGGCGTTGAGCGTCTCGGCCAGGCGGTCCAGCTCGTCCCCCGTCCCCCGCGGCGCCAGGCGCGCGTGCAGATCCTCGCCGCTGATCCGGCGGGCGGTGCGGGACATCGCGTCCACCGGCCGGAGCGCCGTGCGCGCGATCACCGCTCCCCCCGCGGCGGCCAGCATCAGGCCGAGCGGGATCAGGACGAGCAGGGTCTCGAGGTAGCGGTCGAGCGTGCGCTGGGCGCGCTCGAGCGAGATGCCCACCTGGACGAGCTGGACGAGCCGGCCCTCGCGCGTGATCGGTAGGGTCAACAGGCGCACGCGCTCGCCCGTTTCCAGACGCACCGTCTCGAGCGTCCGCTCACCCTGCGCGGCGTTCCGCCTGGCGTCCGCCGAGAGTGGGAGCGTCTCCGTCCGGAGATGGGACGAGCGCTCGCGGGGCCGGCCCTCGGGGTCCGCGAGTTGGAAGAATTTGTCGTAGAACTCCGGCCCGAGGATCTCCCGGAGCGCCGACTCAGGCCCGGCGCCGAGTCCGCCGCCCGATCCCGCCCAGCCGGTGTCGCGGACGACCTGCGCCACCGCCAGAAGGGACGTGTCGAGATCTTGGATCAGGCGCGAGCGGAGCAGCGTGTACGAGAGCCCGCTGATCACCGCGAGGATCGTCAAGAGGATGGCGGTGTACCAGAGCGTCAGGCGGGTGCGGATCGAGAGCGGCATCGCGCGCGGACTCACTCGGCCGCTCGCAGCACGTACCCGGCGCCCCGGATCGTGTGGAACAGGCGCCGCTCGCCCGCCGCGTCGATCTTGCGCCTGAGGTAGCCCACGTAGACGTCGATGACGTTGCTCTCGGAGTCGAAGTCGAGACCCCAGACGTGCTCGGCGATCATCGGCCGGCTCAGCACGCGCCCGGCGTTGCGCAAGAAGTACTCGAGGAGCGCGTACTCCCGCGTCGTGAGCTCGATGCGACGCCCGCCGCGCGTCACCGCGCGTGTCGCGGGATCGAGGGCGAGGTCGTCGAGGCGGAGCGGCGCCAGTCCGCGCTCAGCCCCGCGCCGGAGCAGCGCGCGGACGCGCGCCAGGAACTCCTCGAACGCAAACGGCTTCGTCACGTAGTCGTCGGCGCCGCGGTCGAAGCCGGCCACCTTGTCCGCGACGCTGTCTCGCGCCGTTAGCACGAGCACCGGCGTGGCGACGCCGCGGTCGCGGAGGCTCTTGAGCACGCCGAAGCCGTCGCGCTTGGGCAGCATGAGGTCGAGCACGATGAGGTCGTACGGAGGACCCGCCAGGATCAGGTCGAGCGCCTCGGCGCCGTCGGCCGCGAGCTCGACGGCGTGACCCTCCTCCTCGAGCCCCTGGCGGATGAAGCCCGCGACCTTCCGCTCGTCCTCGACAACCAGAATCCGCATGTACGCGCGTGCGTGGCTGAGGCCGCCGGAAGCTACCGGCAGCGAGATGGTCAGGGGCGGGGGCAGGTCCCGAGCGAGTGTCGTTCCGAGCGGAGGGACCCGCTCCCGCCCCTGACCATCTTCACCGCTCCCGCAGCTTCCGCGCGGCTTCGGCACGCATCGTCTGCATCGCGCGCGTCTCCTGGTCGGAGTACCGCTCCTCCTTCCAGGGGTCGGCGTGCATGTGGTATCCGTTCTGCTCCCAGAAGCCCGGCGGGTTCACGTCTAGGAACTCGAAGCCGCGCACCCACTTCGCGCTCTTCCAGAAGTAGAGCTTCGGCACGACGAGGCGGCACGGACCGCCGTGGTCGGGCTCGAGGTCGCGCCCGTCGTGTCGGAGCGCCAGGAGCACGTCGTCATCCACGAGGTCCGCGAGCGCGAGGTTGGTCGTGTAGTCAGGATCGGCGTGGACCATGACGTACTTCGCGTCGGGCAGCACCGTGACCCGCGCCATGAGCTCGCGGATCGCGACGCCCTCCCACCGGTTGTCGAGCCTCGACCAGCGCGTCACGCAGTGCACGTCGGACGTCAGCGTCGCCCGCGGGAGCGTGAGGAACTCCTTCCACGTCCACACGACCTCGCGCTCCACGCGACCGAAGCAGCGGAACGTCCAGCGCGTGGGATCGAAGGGGGGCGTCAGGCCGTAGGTGAGGACGGGCCACTTCGTCGTGCGCGTCTGGCCCGGGGGGATCCGCCCGGCGAGAGCAGGGTCGGGCTGTTTCATCCGTGACCTCCAGCGCTCATAGAGCAGGTCTGCCCTCACGCACTATACACCCCCGCGCGACGCGCTCCCGCGGCTCCGAGAAGCTTTTCGGCGGGTGCAGCGTGCGCCGTATAATGGCTCCGATACGCCTCACCGGAGAAAGGCCGGCGCACGAAAGGACATCCTGGATGAACGGAGAACGCAAGCTGGCGCTGTTCATCGATTTCGAGAACATCGCCCGCGGAGTCAAGGAAGCGCAGTACAAGGCCTTCGAGATCAAGCTGGTGCTCGAGCGACTGCTGGAAAAGGGCAAGATCATCGTCCGGCGCGCCTACGCGGACTGGAACCGCTTCACCGAGTACAAGCGCCCCTTCCACGAGTGGGCGATCGAGCTGATCGACGTCCCGCAGAGCCGCTACAGCGGGAAGAACTCGGCCGACATCCGCATGGTCGTGGACGCGCTCGACCTGGCCTATGGCAAGTCGCACATCGACTCGTTCGCTCTGGTGTCAGGCGATTCGGATTTCTCTCCGCTCGTCTCCAAGCTCCGTGAGAACGACCGCTACGTCATCGGCCTCGGCGTCAAGTCGTCATCGTCCGACCTTCTCGTCGCCAACTGCGACGAGTTCATCTTCTACGAGGATCTGATCCGCGAGTCGAAGAAGACCAACCTCCTCCGCGGACTGCCCGAGAAAAAGGCGGAGGCGATGACACAGCTCATCGACGCCATCCAGGCGCTCCAGCGCGAGAACAAGGAGACGCTCTGGGGATCGATGGTGAAGCAGACGATGATCCGCAAGAACCCCGCGTTCAACGAGTCGTACTACGGCTTCTCGACCTTCTCCAAGCTCCTCGAAGAGGCCGCCAAGCAGCGGATCGTCACGCTCGAGCGCGACGAGAAGAGCGGCACCTACGTCATCACGTCGCTCGTCGAGGAAGGCGGGCGGGCCGCGTAGCGCCTCGCCACCGGCGCCGCGCGGCTAGCCCCAGGGCGCGATCAGCCGGTCGATCGACACGCAGCCAGCGCCGCCGATGAGGATCGACAGCGCCATGGCGATCAGCGCCAGGTTGAACTCGTAGCCGTGGCCCTTGCCCTGCGCCAGCGACCAGTTCAGGAAGAGGCCGTGCCGCGCGTGGACCTTCTTGATCGCCACCAGCATGACGACGATCAGCCCGAGCGCCGCCGGGCGCGCCAGGAACCCGAGGATCATCGCGAGTCCGCCAAAGCACTCGATGCACGCCGCCGTCACGGTGGCGGCCGGCGGGATGCTCATCTGTCGGAAGCCCGCGATGGTCTCCGCGAGCCCGCGGCCGCCGAACCAGCCGAAAACCTTCTGCGCGCCGTGCGCGAAGAAAATCACCCCCAGCGTCAGCCGGACGATCAGGTGCGACCAGGAAGGGTACGTCCCGAACACGAGGTCCATCAGCTCGTGCATGGTTCCTCCTCGCCCATTGCGATGGGTGTGAAGCCAGCGTATCCTCGCCGGGTGACGCGCGTGACGCGCCGGGCCCGTCGGTCGCCGCGAGTGTACTACACTCTCGCGCGCGTCCTCTCGGGCCTTGTGCTCGTCGCCGTCTGGGCGGTCGGCGCCGCGGCCCAGGTCACGCTCACGGTGACACCGGCGATGGTGAAGGGCCCCCCCGACGCGCCCGTCACGATCGTCGAGTTCTCGGACTACCAGTGACCCTTCTGTGCGCGGCTCCAGCGGTCGCTGGAGCAGATTCTGAAGGACTACGACGGCCGGGTTCGACTCGTCTTCAAGGACCGCCCCCTCGACATCCATCCCCTCGCACGGCCGGCACACGAGGCGGCTCGCTGCGCGGGCGCCCAGGGCCGGTACTGGCCGTACCATGACCTCCTCTTCGAGAAGCAGCCGGCGTTCCGACACCCGGACCTCCTCGCGTATGCCGCCGTCGTCGGTGTCGACCGGGCGGCCTTCGCCCGATGCGTGGACGAGCATCGCTTCGCCCCCGACGTCGGGGCCGACCTGGAGCAGGCCGTGGCGCTCGGCGTGTTCTCCACGCCGACGCTGTTCGTCAACGGACGGCGGATCGAGGGGCTGGTCACGGCCGAGGAGCTCCGGCGGATCGTCGAGGACGCGTTGAAGGCGCCACGCTGATGCCGTTCGTCAACGTGGCCGAGGTGGGGGAGATTCCCATCGGGAAGGGCGTGCGCATCGACCGTGACGGGATCGCGCTCGCGGTCTTCAACGCGGGCGGCGGGCGGTTTTTTGCGACGAGCCCGCTCTGCCCGCACGAGGAGGGCCCGCTCGCCGAGGGGTGGCTCGAGGGAGACGTCGTCGTCTGCCCCTGGCACGGCTACGATTTCGACCTCACGACGGGCCGGTGCCGCGTGGACGAGGACCTCGCGGTCGCCGTCTATCCCGTCCGCGTGCGCGGCACCACGATCGAGGTGGACGTTCCGTGACGCCACCACCGACCAGCCTGTACGTGACGGCCGCCGACCGACCGTGGCAGGAGCGGCGACCGGGCGTGCACTGGAAGATCCTGTGGGAAGAGGGCGAGCACAAAGCGGTGCTGATGCGTTACGAGCCGGGGGCCACGATTCCCCGCCACCGCCACACGGGCAACGAGCAAATCTTCGTGCTCGACGGCTCGGTGTCGGACGACACCGGCACGTGCACGCGGGGTAACTACGCGCGGCGCCCCCTGGGTTGTGTCCATCGGGTGTGGAGCCGCGAGGGCGCCCTGGTCCTCGCCGTCATGACCGGCGGGACGGAACCCGCATGAGGGCCATCCATGACGCGAACATTGGGTTGCATGGTGCTCACAAAATGACTAGTGTAAGGGGACTCGGACCGACATGACCGAACGCGCCGTCAAACACGTGCGGAAGTTCTTGGGGCAGCGCTTGCGCGCCCTCCGGAAGCAGCGGTTGCTCAGCCAGGAGCGGCTCGGCGAGCGCTCCGGCCTGAGCGGGAAGTTCATCGGTGAGGTCGAGCGCGGCGAGAAATCGATCTCGCTCGACAGCCTGTACCACGTCGCCACCGCCCTCGAGGTCCCGCTCCGCGACCTCACCGACGTCGGCGACAAGCCCGCCGCGGTGCCCAGCGAGGAGGCCGAGAAGATCTTCGCGCTCGTCTCGGCCCGGCGGCGCCCGGAGGAGATCCGCAAGGCCTACAACGTCCTGCGCGCGATGTTCGGTCGCGCGTCCTAGCGTCGCCGCTTCCCCGAGGGTTGTCATGATGACGACGGAACAGGCATGGCTCGCATTCGGTCTGCTCGGCCAGGCGTTCTTCTCGGCGCGCTTCCTCGTCCAGTGGATCGCGTCGGAGCGCGCGAAGAAGAGCATCGTGCCCCGCCCCTTCTGGTTGTTCTCGGTGGGCGGTGGCATGACGCTGCTGGCGTACGCGATCTACCGGCTCGACCCGGTGTTCATCCTCGGCCAGGCCGCGGGCCTCTTCGTCTACACCCGGAACCTCTACTTCATCTATCGCCACCCCGAGCGCATCGCCCACGGCTGACGTGAGCCAGAACACGGCGAGACGAACCGACTATGGCGAGAGATGATAGGATGAAGCATCCATCTGATGAAGCATCAATTAATAAGATCGGACTTGGACCAACGGAGCCGGCTCGTGCCTTTCTCAGGCCACCCACGGCTGTCAGCGGCCCCGCTGACCCCGATACAGAGGAGACGATCGTGTCCCTGACGATCAATTGGGCCCAGTGCCACACGCGTCCGCTCCTCATGATCCCCGGCCCCACCGAGCTTCCGTTTCCGGTCATCCAGGCGATGAATGCGCCGCCGTCGATCCAGTACGACCGGAGCTTCGACGAGGTGGTGCTCGAGCCGACGACGCTGGCTCTGCGCGACGTCTTCCAAACGAAGAACGAGGTCATCCTGATGCCGGGCTCGGGCCGGACGGCGCTCGAAGCGGGCGCGCTCTCGGTCATCGAGCCGGGTGACCGCGTGCTCGTGGTCGGTGCCGGCCAGTTCGGCCTGCTCATGCGCGAGATCATGAACCGGCTCGAGGCCGACTGGACCGAGTTTCCGGTGGAGTGGGGCGCGCGCCTGGACATGGCGCGCCTCAAGCGGGAGGCCGAGCGCATCCGCCCGAAGGCGATCACGCTGGTCCACAACGAGACGTCCACCGGCACGACCTACCCCGCCGCGGAAGTGGGGACGATCGCGCGCTCGGTCGGCGCGCTCTTCCTGCTGGACACCGTGTCCTCGATCGCGGGGATCGACGTCCGCACGGACGAGTGGGGCGTGGACCTCAATATGACCGGCTCGCAGAAGTGCCTCGCCGCGCCGCTCGGCCTGGCGCTGGTCGCCGTGAGTCCGCGAGCGTGGGAGGTCATGGAGCGCCGGAGCAAGCCGGCGCGGAGCTTCGCGTACGACCTCCTGCGCTGGAGGGAGTGGTGGGTCCCGGTCTCGCGCGGCGGCAAGGTGCCGGACGGCGCGCCGCGACGCCAACCGGTGTCCATGCCCACGCATCTCACCGCGGCGATGAATGTCGCCGTGAGGTTGATCCTCGAGGAGGGGTTGTCCCATCGATTCCGCCGCCACGAGGTCGCCGCCACGGCGCTCCGGCGCGGCGTCGCCGCGATGGGCATCGAGATGTTCCCCGATCCGTCGATCGTGTCGAACACAGTCTCGTGCCTGAAGGTGCCCAAGTCGATCGACCCCGCCGCCGTCGTCACCCAGATGCGGGACCGCTACGGGATCCTGATCGGCACGGGCCTCGACAAGATGCGCACGACGACCCTCCGCATCGGGACCATGGGCGTCACGGCGAGCCCGCCCTACGTGCTCCCGACGCTCTCGGCGCTCGAGCTGGCGCTGCGCGACCTCGGCTACAAGAGCGAGCCTGGCGCGGGCGTCGCCGCCGCGCAGGCCGCGTTCGCCGACCTGGGGTAGCGGTGCCACCCGTGCCGGGTCCCGCCCACCCACGGCCCTAGCCGGCCCCGGGGCTCGGTTGGAATGAGGCCGCAAGTTCCCTTTCCTCGGTGGGAGCCGGCGTCGCGGGGTCCGACGGAATGAGAAGCGACAAGAGGAACGGAGCCGAGCCGCACCTCGTCTCGGGCCACCCACCGACGGTCCCGGCCCCGCTGTCCGCCCATGGAATGAAGCGCGACATGAGGAACGGAGCCGAGCCGCACCTCGTCTCGGGCCACCCACCGACGGTGCCGGCCCCGCGGCGTCTATAAGAATGACCCCGCTCATCGTCGTGCCTGACCCCGCTCATCGTCGTGCCGGACGACTTTCCGAGCGTCTTCGAGGGCACGCCGGCCCACGAGCGGTTGAAGAAGCTCGGCGAGACGCGCGTCTACACCGCCCGCGGCGCGGACGACGACGCGGAGCTGATCCGCCGTATCGATGGCGCGCGCGCGGTCCTCAACATCCGCGCCCACGCCCGCTTCACGGACGCCGTGCTCGCGGCGTGCCGCAGCGTCAAGCTCGTCTCGATCTGGGGGACCGGCACGGACAACGTCGACCTCGAGGCCGCCGGCCGCCGCGGCGTGACCGTGTGCAACACGCCTGGCGTGAACGCCTTCGCCGTCGCCGAGCACACGCTCGCGCTCATCCTCGCAGCAGCGCGGAAGATCACGCGGATCGACCGCGAGATGCGCACGGGCGCCTGGCCCCGCGAGCTGCTGACTCAACTCCTCGGCAGCACGCTCGGCATCTTCGGCACCGGGCGAATCGGCTCGCGCGTCGCCGAGCTCGGCCGCGCCTTCGGCATGGAGGTCCGGACCTGGAGCGCCCGCAGCGGAGCCGCCGCCGTCAAGGACGAGATCCTTCGCGCGGCCGACGTCGTGAGTCTCCACCTGCGCCTGGCGCCGGACACGCGGGCGTTTCTCACGCGCCGTGAGTTCGGCCTCATGAAGCGAACCGCGATCCTGGTCAACACGGGACGCGGCGCTCTCGTCGAAAGGGCAGCGCTCCTCGACGCCCTGAGCGCCGGCAAAATCGCGGCCGCGGGCCTCGACGTCTTTCACGACGAGCCGCTCAAACCCGGCGACCCGCTGCTGGCCCTCCCGAACGTCGTGCTCTCGCCGCACCACGCGGGCCAGACACCCGAGGTGATCCGCGACGGGCTCCTGCGCGCCGTCGAGAACATCGAGAACTTCCTCGCCGGGCGGCCGACCGACGTCGTCGTCGCCCCGCTCGCGTAGGACCGACCGTGGCCGTCGTCGCCCTCGAGACCCAAGCGCGCTCGGCCGTGCTCGACGGCCGCCCGTTCGGCGCCGTGGGTCCCTACGAGAAGCTCGAAGGCACCCTCCGGTTCGCCGTGGATCCGGCGCATCCCGAGAACCAGCCCATCACCGACCTGGGCCTCGCCCCGAAGAACGCCCGAGGCCTCGTCGAGGCTTCCGCCGACTTCTACCTGCTGCGGCCGGTCGATCCGGCGCGCGGGAACCGCCGCCTCCTCCTCGACGTCCCGAACCGCGGCCGCAAGGTGGCGCTCGCCATGTTCAACAGCGCGCCGCGCGTGCCGGACCCGTCCACGCCGGAGGACTTCGGCAACGGCTTCCTCATGCGCCACGGCTACACGGTGGCCTGGTGCGGGTGGCAGCACGATGTCCCGCGCCGCGACGGCCTCATGGCCCTCACCGTGCCCGCGGCGCGGAGCAACGGTGGGACGATCACCGGGCTGGTCCGCTGCGAGTGGCGGCCGAACGCCCGCGTCGAGACCCTGCCGCTCGCCGACCGTTATCACATTCCGCATCCGACCACGGACCCCAAAGACCCCGACGCCCGCCTCACGGTGCGCGAGCATCGGGGCGCCGCGGCCGTCGAAGTCGCGCGCGGCGCGTGGCGCTTCCCCGACGCGTCCCACGCGAGCCTCGAGGGCGGCTTCGAGCCCGGAAAGATCTACGAGCTGGTGTACCGCTCGGCGAATCCGCCCCTCGTGGGCCTGGGCTTCCTGGCCATGCGCGACGGCGCGGCGTGGCTCAGGTTCGCGCCCGCCGCCGAGGGCAATCCCTGCGCGGGCGTGCTCGACCGCGCGTATGCGTTCGGCGTCTCGCAGAGCGGGCGCTTCCTCCGCCACCTCCTCTTCCTCGGCCTGAACGAGGACGAGACGGGGCGCCGCGTCTTCGACGCCGTCGTTCCCCACGTGGCGGGGGCGCGGCGCGGAGAGTTCAACCATCGCTTCGGCCAACCCTCGCTCAACGCGACGCACGCCGTCGGGAGCCTCTTTCCGTTCACCGACGCCGAGCAGACCGACCGGGTGACGGGCGAGCGGGGCGGGCTTCTGGCGCGCCTCGAGGCGCGCGGCACGCTCCCGAAGATCCTCGCGATCAACACATCGGCCGAGTACTGGCGCGGCGACGCTTCGCTCGTCCACACCGACGTCGCGGGCACGCGCGACGTCGAGCCGCATCCGGCGACCCGCGTCTACCTCTTCGCGTCCACCCAGCACACGCCCGGGAGCCTGCCGCCGCCCGACGCCGACCCGAACACGGGCGGGCGGGGACGGGCGCCGTTCAACGTCGTGGACTACGCGCCGCTCCTGCGCGCGGCGCTCGTGAACCTCGACCGGTGGGTCACCGAGGGCGTCGAGCCGCCGGCGAGCAACGTCCCCCGTCTGGCCGACGGGACCGCGGTGGTCGCCGAGACGACGGCGGCTCTGTTCGCCAAGCTCCCCGGCGTCCGCTTTCCCGATCGGATCGAGCGGCCGGTGCGTCTCGACTTCGGTCCCGAGCTGGGGCACGGCGTCGTCACGGAGCTGCCGCCGAAAGTCGGCGC
>MNCR01000058.1 GCA_001914535.1 Candidatus Rokubacteria bacterium 13_2_20CM_69_15_1 | reverse complement strand
ATCGCCAACGTGTTCCACGCGGGCGACGGCAACCTCCACCCGCTCATCCTCTACGACGACCGGAACCCCGAGGAGCTCGAGCGCGCGCAGGCGGCCAACGAGGAGCTGCTCCACGCGTGCATCGCGATGGGCGGCACGGTCACGGGCGAGCACGGCGTCGGGCTCGACAAGGCCAAGAACCTCCCGCTCCAGTACGGCGAGGCCGATCTGAACTTCATGGCTCGGCTTCGCCGCGTCTTCGACCCCGACCGGATCATGAATCCCGGCAAGCTCCTGCCCTCGCACCCGGCGTGCGGCGAGGGGTTCCGGCCGCTTCGGCCGCGGGTGCCGGAGGGCGCGTGGGTCTAGTACATCGGAGGGAGCCTCTGACCGACGGGCTCCGCCCTCTGGGGCCCCCTCCGAACCACCCCCAGGATTCGATTGCGCCGGCGGAGCCGGCGCTCGAACGCAGTCCATTCCGGCAGGCTCCTGGTGAACCCGACTTCGATCGCGGGGTGCCGGCGTGAGCGTCGTCACCCGGCCGATCGGGGAGGCGCTCGCGGCCATCGTCGGCCGCGAGGCGGTGGTGGAGGCGGCGACGGCCTGCGCGAGCGCGGCCGTCGATGGCCGCGTGCCGCGCTGGGTCGTCCACCCGAAGTCGCTCGCCGACGTGAGCCGCGTGCTCGCCCTCGCCTGGGACGCCGAGCTCGCCGTCGTCCCTCGGGGCTCCGGCAGCGCCCTCGAGCTCGGCCGCCCGCCGTCCCGGCTCGACGTGGTCCTCGACCTGCGGAAGCTCGACCGCGTCGTGGAGTACAACCCCGACGACCTCACGATCACCGTGGAGGCCGGGACCACCGCGGGCACGCTCGCCGGCCGCGTCGGCGCGCGACACCAGCGCCTTCCACTCGACCCCGCGGGCGCGGCGCGCCGGACGATGGGCGGGCTCGCCGCGACCAACGCGAGCGGCCCTCTGCGCGCGCGCTACGGCACGCTGCGCGACCTCCTCCTCGGCGTGCGCTTCGTCCAGGCGGACGGCGTGGTGACCTGGGGCGGCGCCAAGGTCGTGAAGTCCGTGAGCGGCTACGACGTGCCCAAGCTCATGGTCGGCGCTCTCGGAACTCTCGGCGTCCTGGGTGAGCTGACACTCCGGCTCCATCCCGTGCCGGAGTTCGAGGCGACCTGGCTCGCGAGCTTCAAGGACGCGGGTGCGGCGCAGGCGTTCGTCGCGCGCCTCGTCGACTCGACGGTCCAGCCGACCCGAGTCGAGATCCTGAATCGTGCAGCGCTTGCCGCATGCGGCGCCGGCGATGCGACGCTCGGCGTCGCGGTTTCGATCGGCACGGCCGAGGAGGCGGTGCGCGCCCAGGGGCAGACGGTCGCGCACTTCGCCCGCGAGGCGAGCGCGACCGTGACGCCGCTCGGCGCAGGCTTCTGGACGACGTACGAGGGCGCCATGGCGCCGGCTGAGGCGGTCCATCTGCAGGTGGGAACCCTCGTCACCCACGTCGGCGCGACGGCGACCGAGATCGAGCGCGCCGTGGCGGATGCTCGCGGCGTCGCGACGATCACCGGCTCGGCCACGCTCGGCGGCCTGCGCGCCGCGTTCCCCGCCATGGACCTTCACGCCGTGCGGACGATCGTCGAGCGTCTGCGCGCGCTCGTCGCGCCCTGGGCCGGCAGCGTGATCATCCAGCGCGCGCCCGCCGCGATCCGCGCTGCCGTGGATCCGTGGGGGCCGGTCGAGCCGGGCGCCTTCGCGCTGATGCGTGGGCTCAAGGACGAGTTCGACGCCAGGCGGGTGCTGAACCCCGGACGCTTCGTCGGCGGCCTCTGATGGAGCCGTTCCTCGAGGAGCTCCGCAAGTGCGTCCACTGCGGCATCTGCCTGCCGCAGTGTCCGACCTACAGAGTGCTCGGCGAGGAGATGGACTCGCCGCGCGGGCGGATCTATCTGATGCGAGCCGTCGCCGAGGGACGCATCGAACCGACCCGGACCTACGCGCGGCACCTGGACCTGTGTCTCGGCTGCCGGGCGTGCGAGACCGCGTGTCCCTCCGGGGTCCGTTTCGGCTCGCTCCTCGAGACGGCGCGCGGGGAGCTCCGACGCCAGGGTCCGCCGCCCGGGAGGCGCCTCCTGGATCGCTTCATCTATGCGCTGTTCCCGGAGCCTGGCCGCATCGGCGCCGCGCTCGGGCTCCTGCGCCTCTATCGGCGGTCGGGCCTCTCCCGGCTCGTGCGGGCGACGGGCGCGCTCAAGCTGGTCCCGCGGCTCGCCGCGATGGAGGGGCTGCTCGGGGAGGTGGAGCGCGCGGAGCCGCTGCCCTCGCTGATCCCCGCGCGCGGGCGAAGGCGCGGGCGTGTCGGGCTCCTGACCGGATGCGTCCAGCGCCACCTGTACCCGGGCGTCAACCGCGCCACGGCGCGCGTGCTCGCGCTCGCGGGCTGGGAAGTCGTCGTGCCGCGCACCCAGGGGTGCTGCGGCGCCCTCGAGCTCCACGCCGGGAGGATCGACGACTTCCGCGCGCGCGCGCGGCGGCTCGTGGCCACGTTCGGGGGCGACATCGACTGGGTCGTCACCAACGCGGCGGGCTGCGGCTCGGCCATGAAGGAGTACGGACACTGGGTGCCAGAGGCGACGGGACTCGCCGCGCGGACGCGTGACGTGACGGAGCTTCTCGCGGACGCGGAGCTCCCGCTCGGCCCGCTCGAGCTGACGGTGACCTATCACGATCCCTGCCATCTGGTCCACGGCCAGCGGGTACGCCAGGAGCCGCGGGCGCTTCTGCGGAGGATCCCCGGTCTCAGGCTCGTGGAGCTGGTGGAGAGCGACCTCTGTTGCGGCAGCGCGGGCGTGTACAACATCCTCGAGCCGGCGATCGCGCGCGAGCTCCTGGAGCTGAAGATGGCGCGGATCGTGGAGTCGGGCGCTCGCGTGGTGGCGACGGGGAATCCCGGCTGCCTCATGCAGATCGCCCAGGGCGTTCGGGCGCGCGGCCTGGACGTCGCCGTCGTTCATCCCGTAGAGTTGCTGGCCAGGGCCGCCGATGCGTATCAGGGTTAAGGACCACGTGAAGTTCCAGGCCGACAAGATGGCGAAGGTCTCCCTCGCCACGACGGCGCGGGCGCAGCTCGACCTCTACTGCGTGGCGCCGGGCCAGGCCCAGAAGCCGCACACCCACGCCGACGCGGACAAGATTTACTACGTGCTGGAGGGGCACGGCCGCTTCCGCGTGGGCGCCGACGAGCAGACTGTGGAGGCCGGGGAAGCCGTGGTCGCCCGGGCGGGCGTCGAGCACGGCCTCGAGAACGACGGGACGTTTCCGCTTGTGGCCCTCGTCATCGTGACGCCTCCCCCGACGCACCTGTCTCAGGCCAGCCACGGTCCCACCGGCCTCACTCCACCCGATCCATGACGCCGCCGCGCGTCGCCCTGATGGTGACCTGCCTCGGCGACCTGTTCTTTCCCGAGGTGGGCGTGAGCATCGTCCGGCTCCTGCGGCGCCTCGGGGCGACCGTCGAGTTCCCGCAGGGTCAGACGTGCTGTGGGCTGCCGCTTTTCAACTCCGGCTACCACGCCGAGGCCCGGGCGGTCGCCGCGCGCACCGTGGCGCTCTTTCGCAACGCCGACCACATCGTCGTGCCGTCGGGCTCGTGCGCGTGGATGCTCAGGCACGAGTACGCGGGCCTCCTGACGGACGGCGAGCTCGCCCAGGATGCCCGGCGGCTCGCCCAGCGGACGTACGAGCTCTCGCAGTTCCTCGTCAAGGTGCTCGGCCGACGCGAGTTCCGCACGACCGTCGGCGGGCGTGTCACGTACCACGATTCGTGTCATTTATTGCGCGGGCTGCACGAGGCCGAGACTCCGCGGGACATCCTGAGATCCCTCGAGGGCGTCGAGTTCGTGGAGCTGCCGGGCGCCGACGAGTGTTGCGGCTTCGGCGGCTCGTTCGCGGTTCGCCTGCCGGAGGTGTCCGCGCAGATCCTCGCGAAGAAGCTCACGAACGTCGAGGCCACCGGCGCCACGTGTCTGGTCGCGTGCGACGCGGGATGCCTGATGCAGATGGGCGGCGGGCTTCGGCGCCGGCGCTCGCGCGTGCGCGCCCTCCATCTCGCGGAGCTCCTCGACGGAGGCGGGGGATGAGCGAGGCCGACCTCTCGATCCCGCTTCGCCGGCGCGCCGACAGCGCGATGAAGGACGCGTTTCTCCAGGAGGCGCTGACCATCGCGACGACGAAGTTCATCGGGCTGCGCCGCGGGGCGTTCGGCGACTTCCCCGAGGGCGATGCGCTGCGCGATCGGGCGCGGGAGATCAAGGAGGCGACGCTTCAGCACCTCGACCGCTACCTCGAGCAGCTGATCGAGAACGTCGAGCGCTTCGGCGGCGAGGTTCATTTCGCGGCGAGTCCCGCCGAGGCGCGTTCCATCATCCTCGGGATCGGCCGCCGGTCGGGGGCGCGGATGGCGGTGAAGTCGAAGTCGATGGCCACCGAGGAGATCCACCTCAACGAGGCGCTCGAGCAGGCGGGGATCGTGCCGGTCGAGACGGACCTCGGCGAGTACATCATCCAGCTGGCCCATGAGCGGCCGTCGCACATCATCGCCCCCGCGATCCACAAGACGAAGGGCCAGGTGGCCGAGCTCTTCGCCAAGGAGCTCAAGCGCACGGTCGCGGCCGACCCCGAGATTCTCACGAAGATCGCGCGGGGCGAGCTGCGGGAGAAGTTCCTCCAGGCGGACCTGGGCATCACGGGCGCGAATTTCGCGGTCGCCGCTCCCGCGCGTCCACATCGCGGTGATGGGTGTCGAGAAGGTCGTGCCCTCGATGACGGACCTCATGGTGTTCCTGGCCATCCTCGCGAAGAGCGCGACGGGCCAGAAGCTCTCGGTGTACACGACCCTCGTCCGGGGGCCACGGCGCGCCGGGGAGCTCGAGGGGCCGGACGAGTTCCACCTCGTCCTGCTGGACAACGGGCGCATCGACCAGCTCGCGGGGCCGCTGCGCGAGGCGCTCTACTGTCTCCGCTGCGGCGCGTGCCTCAACGTGTGTCCCGTCTACCGCCAGATCGGCGGCCACGCCTACGGCCACACCTACCCGGGGCCCATCGGCATATTGCTGACGGCGATGCTGAACGGCCCCGGCTCGGTGAAGGAGCTGGCGCACGCCTCCTCGCTCTGTGGGGCGTGCGCGGAGGCGTGTCCGGTGCGGATCGACATCCCGCGCATGCTCATCGAGCTCCGGCGGGAGGTGGACGAGCGGAAGATCGCGCCCTGGACCGAGCGCGTCGTGTTCGGGGCGTTTGCGCGGCTCCTGGCGCGGCCGGGGCTCTACCGGCTCGTCGCGCGGATCGCGCGGCTGCTCCAGCGGCCCTTCGTCCGCGACGGAGCGCTGCGGCGCCTCCCGCTCGTCTTCGGCGACTGGACGCGGACGCGCGATCTCCCCGCGGTGGCGCCGCGGACCTTTCAGGAACGGTGGAAAGAGCTGGAGCGAGAGGTCACGCCGTGACCACGCGCGCGGAGTTCATGGGGCGGATCCGCGCTGAGATGGCCAAGACACGCGGACTCTTTCCCGCGACGCCCACCCGACGCCCGGAGAGCCCGCGCGCCGCGGCGGAGGCGATCCGCAGGCAGCTCGCGGAGCGCTGGCCCGTGGCGCTCGAGCGCTTCCGCCGGGAGTTCGAGCAGGTGGGGGGCGTCTTCTACCGCGTTCCGACCCTGGCCGAGGTGCCCGAGGTCGTGGCGGCGATCGCCCGGGACCGCTCGGCGCGCCGGCTGGTGAGCTGGCATCCCGAGACGCTCGGCGGCGACCTCGGGCCAGCGCTCACCGCCCGCGGCCTCTCGCCCGTGTCCATGCCGCCGGGGGAGATTGCGAACGAGGCCGAGCGGGGGCGGCTTCGTCAGCTGATCGCCGCGGCCGAGCTCGGCCTGACGGGCGTGGATCTCGCGATCGCCGAGACCGGAACGCTCGTCCTCCGCTCGGGCGCTGGGCGTCCGCCCTCGACGTCGCTGTTGCCGCCCTATCACGTCGCGGTGTTCGACCGCGTCGCGCTCGTCGAGTCGCTCGCTCAGGTCGGCGTGTTCCTCGAGCTCTGGCACGCCGACGGCGAGGCGGGGGCCCGCGGAGCGGCCATCAGCTTCATCACCGGTCCGAGCCGGACGGCGGACATCGAGCTGACGCTCACGCGCGGCGTCCACGGGCCGAAGGAGGTGCACGCGATCTTCGTCGAGCACGCGATCGGTGGCTGACCGCTACTTCACGCCGGGCGACGTGGAGGCGCTGATCCCCGTGCTCACGCGGGCCATGCGTCGCGTGATGACCGCTCACGAGCAGGCGAGCGCGCTGCGCGAGCGGCTCCGGGCGGAGCGGGAGCGGATCGCGCTGACCGGCGGGGGGGTCCTCGACCGGGCTCGGTGGCGCGCCGACACCGAGCGCATCAAGCAGCTGACGCGGCGGATGCAGGACGGGCTCGAGAGGATCGCGGAGCTCGGCGGCGTCCCGAAGGACCTCGGGCTCGGCCTCGTGGACTTCCCGTACCTGCGTGACGGCCGGGAGGTCAACCTGTGCTGGAAGTACGGCGAGCGGGAGATCCGCCACTGGCATGGCCTCGACGAGGGCTACACCGCCCGGAAGCCGCTCTGATGGCCTACGCCGCGGTGCTCTTCGATCTCTTCGACACGCTGGTCCGCTTCGACCGCGAGCGGATCCCCGAGATCCAGGTGAACGGGAAGCGGGTGCGCTCGACCGCCGGCCACGTCCACGCGGTCCTCAGCGCTCACGCGCCGCAGATCTCCCTGGAGGCATGCTACGAGGCGCTCGTCGACAGCTGGCGCGAGGCCGAGCGGCTCCGCGCGATCGACCACCGTGAAGTCCCCGCGCCCGAGCGCTTCGTCCACTTCTTCCGTCATCTGGCGCTCGACGCCCGGGCGCTGCCGGCCGGGCTCGGTCAGGCGCTGATCGACGCGCACCGACGGGAGCTCGGCAAGGCCGCCGACTTTCCCCTCCATCACGGTCCACTTCTGGAGCGTCTCGCGGCCCGGTACCGGCTGGCGGTCGTCTCGAACTTCGACTACACGCCGACCGCCGTGGACATCCTCGAGCGCGCGGGCGTCGCCCGGCTCTTCAAGGCGATCGTCGTCTCGGACGCCGTCGGCTGGCGGAAACCCAAGCGGGAGATCTTCGACGAGGCGCTGCGCCGCCTGGAGGTCCCGGCCCGTCAGGCGCTCTTCGTCGGCGACCGTGCCGACATCGACGTGCTCGGGGCCCAGCGGGCCGGCATCGACGCCGCGTGGATCAATCCCGAAGGCGCGTCGCTACCGCCGGAGATCGCGCCACCACGCTACGAGATCCGCGACCTCGCGGATCTCGGTCGGATCCTCGACGTGTGACGTGCATCACCGGGTAGGGGGCGCGCATCTAAAGAGCGGAGGGAGAGGACCCATGGGGACGACGCGCAAGGTGATCATCATCGGCTCGGGGCCGGCGGGCTATACCGCGGCGATTTACGCGGCCCGCGCCAATCTCGCGCCGCTCATGCTCACGGGCGTACAGCCGGGCGGGCAGCTCATGCTCACGACGCTCGTCGAGAACTATCCGGGGTTCGTGGACGGCCTGATGGGCCCGGACCTCATGGAGATGTTCAAGAGGCAGGCTGAGCGATTCGGCACCGAGATGATCGCGGAGGACGCGACCGCCGTCGACTTCTCACGGCGCCCGTTCGTGGTCCGCGCCGGCGAGGCCGCGTGGGAGGGCCACACGGTCATCATCGCCACGGGCGCGACGGCGAAGCTCCTGGGGCTCCCCGCCGAAGGGAAGCTCATGGGGCGCGGCGTCTCGACGTGCGCGACGTGCGACGGGTTCTTCTTCAAGGACCAGAACATCATGGTGGTCGGCGGGGGAGACTCGGCGATGGAGGAAGCGCTCTACCTGTCGCGGCTCGGGCGCAAGGTCGACGTGGTCCACCGCCGGGACGCGCTGCGCGCCTCCAAGATCATGCAGGAGCGCGCGCTCAAGAACCCGAAGATCGAGTTCGTCTGGAACAGCGCCGTGGACGACGTCCTGGACGTGGCCCGTGGCAAGGTGACCGGCGTGCGTCTCCGGAACCTCAAGACCGGGGAGCGCTCGGAGCGTGAGGTGGACGGCCTGTTCATCGCGATCGGCCACGAGCCGAACACGCAAATCTTCCGAGGCCAGATCGAGCTCCTGCCGAACGGGTACATCAAGGTGGAGCCCGGGACGACGAAGACGAGCGTGCCGGGCGTCTTCGCGGCCGGCGACGTTCAGGACCACGTCTACCGCCAGGCCGTGACGGCGGCGGGGACGGGCTGCATGGCGGCGCTGGAAGCCGAGAGGTTCCTCGAGGCCACCCAGCCGCACTAGCGGTCCACCGCGGCGCCGTCCTGACCCCGGCCGTCCCCCGCCGTCCTTGACTTCGCAGAGCCGTCGCGCTATCCTCACCGCCGCTCGCAGCGCGGGTCCATCGGTCGTGCACGAGGGTACGGGTGATCACCTTCACCAGGAGATGAAGCGATGAAGAAGTCAGCGATCGCGGCGGTTGTTCTGCTCGCCATGCTGTGCATTGTCGACGCGTCTCCCGCAGTCGCGCAAGTGAAGGTGTACTGGACCACGAGTGGCATGTTCGGTCCGTTCAACATCCAGGGGCTGATCCCGTCCATCCCGAAGGAGAAAGCGCGCGACATCACGATTCCAGTCAGCATGTGGGTCATCGACCACCCCAAGGGACTGGTCGTCTTCGACACGGGAAACAACGCCGCGGTCTCCGACGGTGGGTGCAAGAGCCATTGGGCCGCAGGGAACTGCGACTTCCTGAAGCCCAATCAGAAGCGTGATGATGTCATCGATATGCAGCTCAAGAAGCTTGGGTACTCGACGGACAAGGTGAAGGCTGTGATCACCTCGCACGCTCACCTGGATCACATCGGCAACATCAAACTCTTTCCGAAGGCGATCCACGTCATCCAGAAGAAGGAGCTCTATCAGGCGTGGTGGCCCGAGAAGTTCCAGCGGGACGGTGGCGTGTTCGTGATGGCGGACTTCGACGGGCCCGCCCGCGACTTCAACTACCTGGAACTCGAGGGCGACTACGATCTGTTCGGCGACGGCACCGTCACGGTCCTCAGCACGCCCGGCCACACGCTCGGCCATCAGTCACTGCGGGTCAAGCTGGGGGGCGGGCAGACGCTCGTCCTGTCGCAAGACGCCATCTGCAAGGCCTACAACGATTCCATCAGCAAGCTGAAGATGATCCGCGACCTCGAGAATGCGGAGATTTTCTTCGCCCACGATGGGGATCAGTTCGCCGCAAAGGGCAATAAATGGTATAGGTAGGCGGTCAGTCACTCCGCTTCACGGAGGCCCCCCGCCGCGGGGGGCCTCCGCGTTGCCCGCATCGTGAGTTCTTCGTCTCCCGCGATCGTCCTCGAGTCGGTCTCGAAGCGCTACGGCTCCAAGACCATCATCCACGACCTGTCCTTTACCGTGGCACGAGGCGAGATCGTCGGATTTCTGGGCCCGAACGGCGCCGGCAAGACCACCACGATGCGGATGATCGCCGGCGTCACCGCGGCCACTTCTGGACGAGTGACCGTGGCTGGCTACGACATGGCCACCCAGAACACGGACGCGGCGCGGCAGATCGGCTATCTGCCTGAGCATCCGCCCCTCTACGACACGCTCAGTGTCTCAGCCTACTTGCGTTTCGTCGCGAAGGTGAAGGGGGTGGACCGCGCCGCGCTACCCGTGGAGCTCGAGCGGGTGACGACCGCCTGCCGGCTGGTACCGGCAACGCTTGGGGCTGGCCCAGGCTCTGCTCGGCAAACCGGACGTGCTGCTGCTGGACGAGCCGACGGCCGGGCTGGACCCGGGCCAGATCCAGGAGACCCGCGAAGTCATGCGCTCATTCGGAGCGGAGCATGCAGTCCTGTTGAGCACGCACATCCTGCCCGAGGCGACCCTGATCTGCCATCGGGTCGCCATCATCAACCGCGGCCGGCTCCTGGCGATCGATTCGCCGGCCGGGCTGCAGCGGGCGGTCGAACAGACCAATCGCGTGCGGCTGCGGGTGACCGCGCCAGCACAGCCGTTGCGCGAGGAGCTGCTGGCGCTGGACGGCGTGAGCGCCGTGGAGATTCACGCATCCCCCGGCGGTCACGACGTGCTCAGTGTGGAATGCCAGGTGGACGCGCGGGAAGGCGTCGAGGCGAGGATTGCACGGGCCGTGGCCAGCCGCTGGGACCTTCACGGGCTGGAGCGGCAGGCGCCGACGCTGGAGAACGTGTTTCTGAAATATGTGAAGGACGCCCCGGTCGAACGGGGGACGGCGTGAGCGGCACGCTGGCCGTCTATCAGAAGGAGCTGTCGACCTATTTCCGGTCGCCGATCGCCTACTTCGTGGTCGCGGTGTTTCTCTTGGGGACGGGCTATTTTTTTCTGTACAACATTTTTCTGACCGGTGACGCCACGATGGCCGAGACGTTTCAGAACATGGGCGTCCTCCTGCTGACACTGATTCCCGTGATCTCGATGCGGTTGTTCTCCGCCGAGTACAGCGCCCGCACGATGGAGCTGCTGCTGGCGCTCCCGCTCGAGCCCTGGCAGATCGTGCTGGGTAAATACTTGGGCGCGATCACCATGCTCCTGCTGATGACCGCCGGCACGTTGATCGACCTCGTCCCGCTCTACCTGTTCGGCAACCCGGAGACGCTGACGAT